>NZ_JBEPDC010000006.1:34157-435655 GCF_040300065.1 Nonomuraea sp. NPDC000554
TTGTGTGGTGAGGAGGACGTCGATGGCCTTTGAGTGCTGCTGTTGTGTGGTGAGGAGGACGTCGATGGCCTTTGAGTGCTGCTGTTGTGTGGTGAGGAGGACGTCGATGGCCTTTGAGTGCTGCTGTTGTGTGGTGACGAGGGCGTCGATGGCCTTTGAGTGCTGCTCTTGTGTGTCGAGCACCCTGCTGAACAATTCAGAGTGGCGTTCCTGGACTTCCAGGACCTTGCATACGTCTGAGCTGATCGCCTTGATGTCTTCGCGCTGGTTGTCCATGCGGAACTCGAGGCGCGCGACGCGGAGTTCCAGGTCGCTACCGGTTCGTGGCATGCGAGGAGTCTAACCGTACACGCGCGGTTACGCGGCGTGTTGGCAGGGGACGTGGGGACCTGTCTTCTCCGTAGAAGAGACGCCACGGATCGGCCGCGTCCACGCGTGGAAAGAACCTCGCCAACTGTAAGCGGCCTGCAAGGAAGTGGTGAGCATAATCGGTTATGCCGCCGATTACTGAGCTGAGAGCAGGAGATCCCGCGAGCATCGGGGGTCACGAGATCCGGGGACGGCTGGGAGAGGGCGGGCAGGGCGTCGTCTATCTGGGCGCCGACGAGCACGGGACTCTCGCCGCGGTGAAGTGGCTGCGGCCGCACCTCGCCGGTGACGTGGTGGCGGCCGAGCGGTTCGCCAGGGAGGCGGCGGCAGCCCAGCGGGTGGCGCCGTTCTGCACGGCGAAGGTGCTGGCCACCGGCGTGCACGAGGAGCGTCCGTTCATCGTCAGCGAGTACGTCGAGGGCCCGTCGCTGCAGCAGGTGGTGGCCGAGGAGGGTGCGCGCGCGGAGTCGGCGCTGCACCGGCTGGCCATCGGCACGGTGACCGCGCTGGCCGCCATCCACCAGGCGGGGATCGTGCACCGCGACTTCAGCCCCAACAACGTGCTGCTCGCCGCCGAGGGCCCTCGGGTGATCGACTTCGGCATCGCCAGGGCGCTCGACGCCACCTCGACGATCACTTCGACGCCGATCGGCACGCCCGCCTTCATGGCTCCCGAGCAGATCCTCGCCCATCCGGCCGGGCCGCCCGCCGACCTGTTCGCCTGGGCGAGCACCATCATCTTCGCCGCCAGCGGCGCGAGCCCGTTCGAGGCCGAATCGGTGCCCGAGATCACCCAGCGGGTGCTCTACGCCGAACCTGACCTGACCCGGCTGACCGGGACGTTGCGCGACCTGGTGGCGGCCTGCCTGTCGAAGGACCCGGCCAGGCGGCCGACCGCCGAGCAGGTGATCCTCCGCCTGCTGGAGCATCCGACCTCCAATCCGCCCGAGCTCCAGCAGGCCGCGGCAGTGGTGAGCGGCCTCCAGGCGGATCTCCCGCCGGAGCCTCAGTCTGCGCCTCGGGCCGGGCAGCCCGGGATTCCGTCCGGGCAGGCCGGTCTGTTTGAGCGGGCTGGGTCTTCGTACGGGCAGGCAGGGTTTCCGGTGGGGCAGGCCGGTCCGTTTGAGCGGGCCGGGTCTTCGTACGGGCAGGTCGGGGCTCAGGTGGGGCCGGGGTATCCGGTGGGGTATCAGGGTGGCGGGCCGTACGCGCAGGCCGGGCCGTACTCCCAGCAGCCTCCCCGGCGCGGCAAGAAGGGGTACGTGATCGCCGCGATCGCCGTGGGGGTGGCGATCGTCGCGACGGTGACCGTGGTCGTGGTCGCGGTCGCGGACCTGCCCGGCAGGCAGCTCGCCGTCGCCTCGCCTTCGGTGGACGTCTCCGCGCGGACGTCGTCGTCCCAGGTGGTGCCCACGAGCAACCTGTCTACGTCCACGCTGCCGGGGGCCGGTGCCACCCTCTATGAGAACCCGGCCGACCCGGTCAGGCTCACCACGTACATGGTGCGCGACCCCAAGACGCAGGAGTGGGTCTACTACGCTCGCGACTCACTGTCCGGACCGTTTCGGAAATATCCGGACCTGTGGGAGAGCATGCTGTCGCCCGACGGCAGGTACCTGGCCGGGCGCGGCAAGAAGTTCGTCAACGGGTACGACGAAGTCAGGATCACCGACAAGGTGACCGGTGAGAGCTTCGCGGTGCGGACGTCCCAGCAGCCGCTCAGCTCCTACATCCAGGGCTGGTCACGCGACAGCAGCCGCATCCTGCTCAACGTCGGCAACCCGGTCAAGGGCGTCTGGCAGTCGACCGGGTTCGCCGTCGTGACCGTGGCCACCCGGCAGGCCACGGTCTCCTCGCTACGGGAGGGGGCGCTGCGCGGCGTCCGCTACGGCTTCGACCGCACGGGCACGGGCGTGGTGGCCCTGGCCAACGACACCAAGCAGCAGGCGCTGCGCTTCTTCACCGACACCGGCCAGCGGGTCCGCCGCGTCCCGAACGTGGGCGCGGGCATCGCGGAGTCGTTGTTCTCGCCGTCGGGCGGGAAGTTCCTCACCAACTGTCCCGGGCTGGAGAGCGGCAACAACTGCGTGTACGACTCGGAGTCGGGCGCCGAGCTCAACCGCTTCGAGTCGCCGTGCACCGGGCTGGCCACCTGGTACGACGACAGCCACGTCGTCTGCTGGGTCAGACCGGACGACGGCGAGGAGCGGCAGCAGATCCAGGTGCTCGACTTCACGGGGGCGATGGTGCGGTTGCTGGCCGAGGTGCCGTCCAACGGGGCGAACATCGACCTGCTCTACACGTACACGCACTCCGACTAGCGCCCCCGCCCGAGCGTCGGGGCGCGGGCGGGTGGTGGGTGGGTGGTGGGTGGGTCAGCGGGTTCGGCCGCGGGGGCGCAGGCGGGTGGTGGGGAGGATCGGGGCCGGGAGCGGGTCGCCGTCGAAGCCCTGGACGGTGCCGAAGCCCTCACCCTCCATCCACTCCTTGCGGTACGCGACGATGTCGTCGTGGCTGCGTCCGACGAAGTTCCACCACATGACGATCTCCTCGCCGAACGGCTCGCCGCCGATCAGCAGCAGCCGGCCGCGCCCCGACACCCGCAGCCCGGCACGCCCCGGCGGAAGGTAGCGCAGCGGCCCCGGTGGCAACGGCTCGATCGTCCCGTCGAGCAGCAGCACGCCGTGCTCGAAGCGCTCGTCCAGCGGCAGTTCGGCGTCCCCGTCGACGGTCACCTCCGCCCCCACCAGCGGGGTGTACGCCGTCGCGGACGACGCCACCCCGCCAAGCGCGCCCATGATCACCGTGGCGTGGAAGCCGGGCCCCGACAGCACCGGCAGCGACGCGTGGTGTTCGAAGCCGGGCCCGGTCTGCCGGTGCTCGCCGGGCAGCGCCACCCAGAGCTGCACGCCGTGCAGCACGCCCTCCCGCGACTCCTCCGAGTGGGAGATGCCGCGCCCCGCCGTCATCAGGTTGAGCTGGCCGGGCCGTACCGCCTGGAGGCTGCCCAGGCTGTCGCGGTGCAGCACCTCGCCCGACACCAGCCAGCTCACGGTCTGCAGCCCGGTGTGCGGATGCGGCGGCACCCGCATCGTCGCGGTCTCGGGGCCGTAGGCGTCGACGAAGCACCACGCGCCGATCATGCGGCGGCGTACGTTGGGCAGGGTGCGGGTGACCTTCATCGCGCGGGGCCCGCCGAGCGGCACCTCGCGCCCGGTCAGCAGTTCGCCGTCGGCGCCGGCGTCGGAGCGGCAGTGAATCTCGCGGGGGTCCTGCTCCAGGTTGCTCACCCCCTGACTGTATGTCTTCTTGCCCATCGGCCGGGGCCCGGCGAGGGCGAGCCTGGCGACGGCCGGGACCGCCGGTGAACAATGCCCTCATGGACACCACGATGAGGGCGGCCGTCGCCGAACGTCCCGGGCCGCCCGAGGTGTTGCGGGTCATGGACGTCCCGCTCCCGCGGTTGCGCCCGGGGTGGACGTTGGTGCAGGTCAGGTCGTTCGGCTTGAACCGTTCGGAGCTGATGACCCGGCAGGGCCACTCGCCCGGTGTGCGCTTCCCGAGGATTCTCGGCGTCGAGTGCGTCGGGATCGTGGCGGAGAGCGTGGCGCTGCGTCCGGGAACCACGGTGGCGGCGGTCATGGGGGAGATGGGGCGGGCGTTCGACGGCGGCTACGCGGAGTACGCACTGCTGCCCGACTCGCTGCTGACCCCGCTGACCACCACCCTCGACTGGGCCACGCTCGGCGCGATCCCCCAGGCGTACCTGACAGCGCTCGGCTCACTGGCCGCGCTCGCCCCGGCCGACGGTGGCGTGCTGCTGGTGCGCGGCGGCAGCTCGTCGGTCGGGCTGGCGGCGCTGTCGCTGGCCCGGGACCACGGGCTGCGGACCATCGCCACCACCCGAAACCCGGCCAAGGCGGAGCTGCTGCTCGAAAGGGGCGCCGGCCACGTCGTCGTCGGCCAGGACCGGCTGCCTGTCAGGCCCGACTACATCCTGGACCTGGTCGGCGCGTCCACGGTCGCCGAGTCGCTGCGGCTGGTCGCGCCCGGCGGCACCGTCTGCGTCACCGGCACGCTCGGCGGCGCGTGGACCATTCCCGACTTCGAGCCGGTCGCCATGATCCCGTCGGGGACGAAGCTGACCGCCTTCCACAGCGACGACCTCAACGGACCGGCTGGAGCCAAGGCTCTCCAGCAGATCGTGGACGGCGTCGCGGAAGGCCGCTACGACGCCAACCTCGACCGCGTGTTCACCCTGGACGAGATCGCCGACGCGCACCGCTACATGGAGGCGAACCAGGCGACCGGCAAGGTCGTGGTCCGCCTGTAGCCTCCCGACGACACGGCGGTCACCGGTGGCCGAGGACGTTGATCACCCGGCCGTTGGGGTCGCGGACGAAGAACCGGCGCACCCCCCACTCCTCGTCCTGCAAGGGGTGGACGATCTCCGCGCCGCCGGCACGCACCGCCGCGTAGGCCGCGTCGACGTCATCGACCTCAACGCTCATGTCGGGCATCACCGGCGCGGTCTTGTCGCTGCTCATGAAGCTGGCCTGGGCCGCCGGGTTCGACGGTGAGGCGAGGGTCATGATCCAGCCGTGGTTCATCACCTCTTCGAAGCCCAGCAGACCGTAGAACTCCCGGTTCTCCTGCATGGCCGTTGACGGGATGTTGGGGACGACACGGCGAACGGCCATCGATGACTCCTCTGCACAGCTGCGAGCACGTGTCCCGATTCTCCCAGACAGGCGAGCGGCGGCCCCGCCCCTTTGGGGGAGACGACTGAGCGTGGGGACAGGAGCGGCTCAGCAGGTGCCGGACCTGCTGAGCCGCACGCCGTCATGAGACCGGGGTGGAGGTGGTGGGGAGGTTGTAGCCGCGCAAGCGGAGGTAGGGCGGCTGGCCGCCGAGGTCGGCCGTGTCGTAGGCGGCGGTGATCGTGGTGGACTCTCCGGGCCAGAGGGTGACGTAGTTGTCGGAGTAGGTGATGGGGACGACCTCCCGTCCGCCGTTCCCGGCCGTGATCTCCGGGCGGGCGAAGAAGGCCAGCGCCGACGGGCTGGTGTTGGTGAGGGTGATCGTGGCGCCCGTGGTGGTGCGGGTCGCGGAGGCCGTGACCGCGTTGTCGGCCTGGAGGCCGTTGAGGCCCGTCAGGTTGGCGTAGGCCTTCGGGGTCGTGCTGTACCAGTTCGACTTGTTGCTGAGGGTGTCGGGAGCGGTGGAGTACCAGTACACGTTGTTGCTCACCTGGGCGCCCGCCGAGTCCTTCAGCTGCAGGCGGATGAGGTAGGTCGTGGAGAGTCCGGAAACAGCGGGAAGCGTCAGGGGCTGGACGCTCGTGTTGGCGGTCGCTGAAACGGGGGCCGATGTCGTGTATTTCACGGATAAGTCCGGCACGTTGTAGACCGTCGCAGTGGCCGTCAGGCCGGGGCGGTCGGTGAGAGTGGAGTTGACCACGTACGCGTTGCGGGTGGCGTAGTCGTAGCTGATGTGCACCGGCTCGGTGGCCTTGCGGGTGCCGAAGTAGCCGCCGCCGGGCTTGAAGTAGTAGTCGTAGAGGTTCCAGTGGACCGAGGGCCAGGCGTTGTTCAGCATCCAGAAGATGGTGCCGAACGTCTGGGTGTGCTGCCTGGCGCTCCACGCCTCGAAGAAGGCGCGGGCGTTCTCGTAGCTCTGCAGCTCCGCCTTGCGGGAGTAGTCGTCCGCCGAGGAGGCCGTGCCGTACCGCTTGGTGATGCCTTCGGTGAAGGGGTTGATGTTGTCGAAGACGCTGCGCGGCTTGCCGCCGTGGTAGTTGAACGTGGTGCCGATCGGCCAGATGTCGCCGGGGGCGAGGAAGCGCTGGAGCGACTCCAGCGGCGGAGGCGACTCGGTGCCCTCCTCGGCGGTCGTGCCGAAGGCGCTGCCCGCGCGTGACTGGTCCCACCACAGCACCGGGGGCTCCCAGACGTACGGCCCGTCCATCTTGACGCCGGCGTCGGGGCTGGACCAGGTGGCGACGTTGTCGAGGGTGGGGTTCTGCCAGTGCAGGGCGGTCGCGATGTTCTTGTAGGCGGTCAGGTGGGCGGACGTGGGCGGCTGGTCGCTGCCGTAGGTCCAGACGAAGACCGAGGCGTGGTGGCGCAGGCTGCGCAGCTGGCTGTCGAGCGACTGCTGGGCGACCTGCGTCTGCTCGGTGTTCCAGGAGCTGTCGTTCTCCCAGGCGCTACAGCAAACGAAGCCGGGCATGATGAGGATCCCGGCTCTGTCGGCCATGTCGTAGAGCTCCTCGTTGCCGAGCGTGCCCTCCAGGCGGATGGTGTTCAGGCCCATGCCCTTGACGTAGGCGATGTGGGCGGCGTTGGTCTTGGTGTCCCAGCGCTGGAGCAGGTCCCAGACGTAGCCGCCGCCGCGCAGCAGGATCGGCCTGCCGTTGATCTTGTAGCCGACGAATGACGTGCCCTTGACCGTGGTGCGGTAGTCGGTGACCTGCCGGATCCCGAAGTCGATCGACGTGGTGTCCGAGGCGCCCGCGTTCAGGGTGAGCTTGTAGAGCTCGGGACTGCCGAACTGGTAGGGCCACCACAGCACCGGGTCGGTCACGTGGATCGGGGCGAAGGCCACCTCACGCCGCTCACCTGCCGCGAGGGTGACACCCTGGCTGAGGCTGAGGGTTGCCTGCCCCGCCTTGGCGATCGTCCCGGTGATCGTTGTGGTGACCGGGGCGTTCGTGGCGTTGATCGCGTCGACGTAGACGTTGAGGTCGGCGGTCGTGCCCGAGAGCGTCGTCCTGACGTAGGGGTCGCGCAGCGCCACCGTGCCGGTGGGGTCGACCGACATGGTGTTCCAGATGCCCGCGTTCATGTCGGGCGCCTCGGGGTTCCAGTCGACCGTGCAGATCGACAGGTCCTTGCAGTCGTGCGCGGGCGGCGTCACCTTGACGGCGATCGCGTTGACCTGGCCGGGCTTGATCAGCGGGGTGACGTTGTACTCGTGGCGGACCAGCGTGCCGACCGCGTTCGCGTCGACCTGGGCGCCGTTGACCCAGACCTGGGCCCGGTAGCTGATGCCCTTGAAGCGCAGCCAGAACGCCGGGCCGCTTCCCGCGGTGAACTCGCCCCGGTACCACCAGTCCTGCCCCGTCAGGTCGGGGACGTTCTGCAGGTTCCGCCCGAAGTAGATGTCCTGGTAGACGTTGTTCCTGACGAGCCCGGCGAGCACCGTCGAGGGCAGTTCCACGGGGTGCCACCCGGACGTGGCGTACCCCACCTGGGAGATGGCGGCGCCGGTGTCGGACAGCCCCGTCGCGGACCTGAGCGCCCAACCCGTGGCCGCGGCGGCCGTGTGGGCAGGGACGGCCGTGACGGCGATCAGCAGGAGTAACGCGGTGATCAGCCTCTTCATCATGAACCTGCCGGCCAGGAGATCTGGGTGGAGTGGTAGTAGTTGACCCCCATGACGTGCCAGCGCGGCCCCTGCGCGGCCAGTCGTGACGTGAACGCGGTCCAGTCGTGTGTGCTCTGCGGTGACCATCCCAGCTCGGCGATCGCCGGCAGCCGGGGGAAGGCCATGTACTCGATGTCGGCGCTGGTGCGGATCGTCTCGGTCCACAGCGGCGCCTCGACCCCCATCACCTGCGAGGCGGGCAGCCCGCTCAGGAACGTCGCCGGGTTCCAGTTGTAGGCGTCGCGGACCTCGATGATGCCCGCCCAGGTCTGCCCGAGCGGCGTCTTCCGGTTGTATTTCATGTCGAGATACGTCCGGCTTGCCGGGGACATGATGACTTTTCGCCCGGCGTTGGCCACGGCGGTATTGCGGGTCGACGTCCCCCAGTACTGGGCGATCGTGGCGGGCAGCGGGGTGGCGTTGACGATGTCGTGCCAGCCGATCACGGTCTTGCCGTGCGCCAGGTCCTGCGCCCTGTTCATGAACGTCCTGTAGTCGGTGGCCGAGGTGGAGCTCGCCTCGTCGCCGCCCAGGTGCAGGTACGGCCCGGGCGTCATCGCGGCCAGCTCGCCCAGCACTTGGTCCACGAAGGTGTAGGTGAGCTCCTTGGACACGCACAGCGAGCTGAAGCCCACGTCGGTGCCGGTGTACAGGGGCGGGGCGACGCCGTCGCAGTTGAGGTCGGCGTAGGAGGCCAGCGCCGCGTTGGTGTGGCCGGGCATGTCGATCTCCGGGATGATCGTCACGTTCCTGGCCGCGGCGTAGGCCACGATCTCCTGGTACTGGGCCTTGGTGTAGGACCCGCCGGGATCGCCGCCGACCGCGGTGCTCCCGCCGTAGGTGGCAAGGCGCGGCCAGCTGTCGATCACGATGCGCCAGCCCTGGTCGTCCGACAGGTGCAGATGCAGGACGTTGATCTTGTAGAGGGAGATCTGGTCGAGGTAGCGCTCAACGGCGGCCACCGGGAAGAAGTGCCGGGCCACGTCCAGCATCGCGCCCCGGTAGGCGTAGCGGGGCTGGTCCACGATGCGCCCGCCGGGAACGGGCCAGGGACCGGGCTGGACGGTCGGGCTGTCGGCCGCCGGGGGCAGCAACTGGCGCAGCGTCTGCACGCCGTAGAAGAGCCCGGCGGGCTGGTTGGCGCTGACGGTGATCGCCGAGGCGGTCACGTCCAGCTGGTAGGCCTCCTCACCGCCGGGCGCGCCGGTCAGGCGGAGCGAGATCCCGTCGGCGGGCGGGGTTGAGGCGATCGGCACCGGGTAGCCGGTGGCGCGGCGCAGCTGCTGCGCCAGGAGGTTTCCGGTCGTGGGAACGTCGGAGTAGACGCTGGTCGAGGCGGTGATCTGGTAGGTGACCCCGGACGTGGGCGCCGCGCTCACCGGGACGGGCACCACCGAGGCGAAGGAGGAAGCGGCTTGGGCGGGAGCGGCTTGGGCGGGAGCGGATATCCCGCAGGTGACCAGGGCGAGGGACACGATCGCGAACCGAATGCGCATGGCGGCCTCCGAGATCAGCTGATTTCACCATACGAACGCGGCAGATAGTAGTAAATAACCTTCCTAACAAATCGGAGCCCCCAACGGCCAGCACGTGAGCCATCTCCTTGGCTTCCACGGCAAACGTGGAGTCCGCGACGAGGGCCGCCGCCTGCTCGGCCGGCCCTCGCCCCCGACGGCCAGGATGTGAGCCATCTCTTCGGCTTCCACGGCAAACGTGGAGTCCGGGACGAGGGCCGCCGCCTGCTCGGCCGGCCCCTGACCCGGACGCGAGCGGGCCTGCGCCCCGCGACGAGCGTCGCCGCGCTGGAGGCCCGCCTTCTCGCTCAGGCTTCGGCGACGAGCCGGAGGGGCCTGCGGGTGGCGGCGGCGCGGTCGCGCGTCACCGCGTCGGCCGGGGTGTGGAGGGCGGTCATGGCACCTGCCACCAGACCGGCGTCCGCGTCGGCGCGGTAGGCGGTGCGCAGGGCGGCGGCCCTGGCCTGGCTGGCGGCGTGGTGGTCGCCGGCGGCCAGCAGCGCGCGGGTGTGGCGCAGTAGCAGCTCGACGTGCTCGGCCGGGTCGCCGCCGGAGGCGTCGTGCGCGGCCACCGCGTGGCCCCACCAGGTGGCCGCCTCCCGGTATGCCAGGCGCCGGCCGGCCTGCTCGGCCGCTGCGGTGGCCCAGCGCACTGCCTCGCCGCGCGGACCCGCCTGTACGGCCTCGCCCTGTGGACCCGCCTGTACGGCCTCGCCGTGTGGACCGGCCTGCACGGCGTGGTGGGCGATGACGGCCACGTCGGTGGACGGGCGGGCGGCCAGTGCGGCGGCCAGGCCGCCGTGCAGCGCGGCCCTGCGCAGCGGCGGGAGGTCACCGATCAGCGCCTCGCGGACCAGCTCGCAGGCGAACGCCGGCCGTCCGTCTCGGGACACGAGCAGCCCCGCCCGGGCCGCCCGGTCCAGCAAGTCGTACGCCTCGCGCCCCGCGACCTGGGCGACGACCTCAGGGTCGAACTCCTCCCCGATCAGCGCCGCGACAGCCAGCGCCTCCGCGAGCTCGGCGTCGAGCCGCGACCGCACCAACTCGGCGACCGCCGACGGAACAGTGCCCGCGGGGCGCCCATGCTGCCGCACGCACTCCCGCACGAAGAACGGGTTGCCGCCCGTCCGGCCGGTGAGGCGTCGCGCGGCCTCCGCGTCCAGCTCCACCCCCAGGCCGGCCGCCATGGCCTGCACCGCCTCCGGCTCCAGGCCGGAGATGCGCAGGTGCGTCAGGTCGTAGCGGGCCGGCGGGCCGTCGAAGCCGGTGCGGAACGCTGTCACCAGCGTCAGGGCCGCCTCCCGCACCAGCACGAGCAGCTCCCTGAGCAGGATGAGCGAGGCGGGGTCGGCCCACTGTAGGTCGTCCAGGACGATCACCAGCGGCTGGGTGCGCGCCGCCGCGGTCAGCCATCGGGCCACGGCACGCGCGTCGGCCGGGCGGTCCGCGTCGAGCAGCCCGGACAGCGCCTGGCGGTCAGGAGGCGGGCAGTGGTGTTCGAGCGCCCGCAGCACCTGGGCCCACGGCCACAGCGGCGGCGTCGCCTCGGCGTCGGGGCAGCGGCCCCAGAGCACGAGCTGGCCGAGCCGGGCCGAGCAGCACTCGCCGAACGCCTCCAGCAGGAACGTCTTGCCGATCCCCGGCTCGCCGCTCACCGCGGCCAGCGCCAGCCCGGCCCGCGTGGCCCTGGCGGGCAGCGCCATGAGCTCGGCGAGCTCGGCCTCCCGGCCGTGCCGCGCAGGCTCGGGCGCAGGCTCGCGCTCAGGCTCGGGCGAAGGCGATACGACGAGGGAGGCCGGGGAGGCGGGCGCTTCGAGGGAGTCGGATTGGTGGAGGATGTCACGTTCCAGAGAGCGCAGCTCGGGACTGAGATCGAGGCCGAGCTGTTCGGCCAGCAGCTGGGCCGCGCGGCGGAGCACCGCCAGCGCCTCCGCCTGCCGGCCCGTCCGGTAGAGGGACAGCGCGAGCAGCCACCACAGCCGCTCGCGCAGCGGGTGGGCGACCGTCTCGGCATCCAGGTCCGCGATCACGACGTGCGGGCGGCCCAGGTCGAGCAGCGCGCGGGCGCGCCGCTCGACGGCGACCAGCCGCAGCTCGCACAGTCGGCCGGCCTCGGTGACGACCCAGTGCTCCGCGCCGAACTCCTCGTACGGCGCTCCGCGCCACAGCGTCAGAGCCTCATCCAGGCGGGCCAAGGTTTCTTCCGGCGCCCGGAACTCCGAACCGCTCACCAGCTCCTCGAACCGCAACGCGTCCACGTTCTCGGCGGAGACCAGGTAGCCCGGCGGCCGGGTGATCAGCACGCCGGCCTTGGCTCGCGGGCCGCGCTCCGGCTCGATCGCGCGGCGCAGGTTGGACACGTAGGAGTGCAGCGACGACAGCGCGCTGGGCGGCGGGCTGTCCCCGTACAGGTCGTGGATCAGGGCGTCGGTGGAGACCACGGCTCCCCGTGCGACGAGGAGCCGCGCCAGCACCGCGCGCGGGCGCGCTCCGCCCAGGACGACGGGCTCCCCGCCGCCGGCGCGGGCCTCCAGGGGCCCGAGAACTCGAAATTGCACTGCCAGCCCTACCCTTCCCGCGGTAAACGCGTCCGAGCTTGCTCAAGCCGACTTGACGACCGAATCCGCAGGTCGCAGGGCCAGCAGCAGCCCGAGCACGGCGTATCCGACGACCAGGTGAGTGCCGCCGACCCACCGCGCCAGCTGCTCGCCGACCAGGATGTAGCAGGGGACGGTCACGACCGCCCAGCTCTCCGCGATCAGAGGCCACCAGCGCAGCGCTCCGCGCCACCTCGCGGTGAAGGCGAGCTTGACGCTGATCGCGGCCATGCCCAGCATCGACAGCGGCCAGCAGATGTCGAGGAAGGCCAGCCAGGTCGCGTCTTTGACGCCGTCCGGCAGGACCCCGTGCAGCAGCGACCAGACGCCGGCGATGCCGAGGACCACCGCCTCGATCCTGAGCGCCACGGTGGCGGCCCGCGACGTGCCGATCGCCTGCGTCTTCATCTGCACCCAGAGCAGGCAGACGATGCCGAGCTGGAACACCAGCCCGGTCAGGTCGACGATCCGCTCGCCGGTGCCGACCCCCTGCGTGCCGAGGAAGAAGATGGCCGTCGCCCAGGTCAGGGCGCCGACTGTCAGCCCGGTGCCGGCGCGGCGGATCGCGCTCTCGTTCACTGGCGCGGGGCCGGTGGGGGAGGAGCCGAGCATCTGGGCGGTGTCCGTGCGGGCCCGAGCCGGTTCGTTGGTGATGTGCGCGTCCATGGGGTGCCTTCCGGTTCGCTTCTTGCGCTGCCCCGACGATCCCGGCCGGGCGTCCCGGGCCGGCAGAGTCGCCGGTCCCTGATCCGGTCCCGAACCGCCGTCCCGTTGTCCCGGGACAGCCTGTCCCGGGACAACGGGACACAAATCTGGCGACAATGCTCTGGTGACCAAAGCCAGCCGACTGTCCGTGGTCCCGGCGGCGCTCGCGGTCGTGCTCACGGTCGTGTTCACGGTCGGCACGGTGCTGCTGGACGTCCGCAACGCCGGGGCTCCCATGCCGCCCAACGCGGGCATCGACGCCACCAGTTGGCCGGCCGCGCTGTCCGGCCTGGCCCAGGCGGTGCCCGGCGCGCTGCTGCTGTGGCGGCTGCCCCGCCATCCCGTCGCCTGGGTGCTGACCCTGTCCGGGGTGCACTGGGCGATGAACGGCTTCGCCGGCGCCTGGTCGGTGTACGCGCTCTACGTCTCGCCTGGTGCCGTCGGAGCGGCGCCCGCCTACTGGTTCTACGCCCGGTTCGGCGCGGCGCTGCTGGTCGGACTGCCGCTGTTGATCTTGCTGTTCCCCGACGGGCGGCTCCCTGCCGCCAAGGGCTGGCGGCGGCTGTCGGTCGCCGGCCTCGCGCTGACCGGGCTGCTGCCACTGGTGTGGGTCTTCGTGCCGGTGTCCGCGCTGACACGGTTCGAGGGCAGCCCGCTCCCGCCCGAGGTCCTCCGGCTCGGCATCGACGCGTTCAGCGTCGCTCTGCCCTACGAGGTGTGGGCGGCGCTGCTCCGCTTCGCGGGCGTGGGCGCGGCAGTGAGCCTGGTGGTGCCGTTCGCGGTCACGGTACATCGCTACCGGCGGGCCGACGCGGGGCGGCGGGCCCAGATCCGCTGGCTGACCTGGGCCGCGCTGGCCGACATGTTCGTGCTCCTGGTGCCGCCGCTGATCGTGCCGGCGCAGGTGTCGTCGCTGCTCCTGTGCATCGGGATCGCGCTCACCTCCGCCGCGGTGCTGATCGCGGTGACCGGATACCGCCTGTACGACATCGACCGGCTCCTGCCGGCGACCGTCCTGTACGGCATGTTCGCGGCCCTGGTGGTTGCGATCGACGTCGCCGTGTTCACCGTCGCGGGCAGCGTGCTCGGCGAGCGCGAGTCGGCGCTGGCCGCGATCGCGATCGTCGCGGTGGCCTACGCGCCGCTGCGGACCTGGTTGTGGCGGGCGGCGCGGCGGCTGGTGCGCGGGGCGCGCGACGACCCGTACGCGATGGTCTCGACGCTCGCCGAACGGCTGGAGCTCGCCACCGAGCCCGGCGAGCAGCTCGCCGCGCTGGCGCACACCGTGGCCGAGGCGTTCCGGCTGCCGTACGTGCGGGTGGAGATCGAACGGCCGGTCGGGGTGCGTACCGTGGTCGAGCACGGGACCCCGCGTGGGCCGCATGTGTCGCTGCCGGTCGCCTACCGCGACGAGCCCGTGGGCCGCCTGGTCCTGTGCCGGGCCGACCTGAGCGAGCGCGACCAGCACCTGCTCGGCGACCTCGTCCGCCAGGCCGCCCAGGCGGCGCGCGCCAGTGAGCTCAGCGCCGACCTGCAGCGCATCCGCGCCCAGCTGGTGACCGCGCGCGAGGAGGAGCGCCGCAGGCTCCGGCGGGACCTGCACGACGGGCTGGGGCCCAGCCTCGGCGCGGTCGCGTTACGCATCGAAACCGCCCGCAACCTGGCCGCCACCGCGCCCGCCGAGTCGGACCGGATCCTGGAGCAGACCGCGGCGGAGGTCGCCGCCGTGCTGGCCGACGTCCGCCGCCTGGTGCACGACCTGCGGCCGCCTGCCCTCGACGAGCTCGGCGTGCTCCGCGCCGTGGAGCAGCAGGCCGACCGCGTCCGCTCCGGCGACTTGGAGGTCGTCGTATCCGGAGACGAGGCGCTCGGCTCGCTGCCGGCCGCGGTGGAGGTGGCCGCGTACCGGATCGTGTCGGAGGCGCTGGCCAACGTGGTGCGGCACGCCCAGGCAGGGCGCTGCACCATCGCGCTCGGCGTGCGCGGGCGGGCGCTCGAGATCACCGTACGCGACGACGGCCGCGGCATCGGCCAGGACGTCGAGGCCGGGGTCGGCATGTTGTCCCTGCGCGAGCGGGCGGCCGAGCTCGGCGGCGACTGCCAGGTCACCTGCCCGCCCGACGGCGGGACGCTCGTGCGCGCCAGACTGCCCCTCGAACAGACCCCCCTCGAACAGACCCCCCTCGAACAGGCCACGGAGGTCGCAGGTGTCCGATGAGTCCATCCGCGTGCTGCTCGCCGACGACCATCCGGTCTACCGGGACGGGCTGGCGGCGCTCCTCTCCTCCCTCGCCGGCATCGAGGTCGTGGGCACCGCCGCGGACGGGCTGCAGGCCGTCGAGCTGGCCGCCGACCTGCAGCCGGACATCGTCGTCATGGACGTCTCCATGCCGGAGATGGACGGCATCGAGGCCACTCGCCGGGTCGTGGCCGACAGCCCGCACATCGGGGTGGTCATGCTGACCATGTCGGAGGAGGACGCCACCCTGTTCGCGGCGATGCGGGCCGGGGCACGCGGCTACCTGCTCAAGGGCGCCAACCAGGGCGAGATCGTCCGCGCCATCCAGGCGGTCGCCCACGGGGAGGCCATCTTCGGGCCGTCGATCGCGCGGCGCGTGACCGAGTTCTTCACCGCGCCGCCGCCCTCCGACCACACGGCGTTTCCACAGCTCACGCTGCGGGAGCGGGAGATCCTCACGTTGATCGCGGCCGGGCGGTCGAATCCGCAGATCGCCGCAGAGCTCTTCCTGTCGCCGAAGACGGTGCGCAACAACGTCTCCAACATCTTCGCCAAGCTGCACGTCGCCGACCGCACGGAGGCCATGATGCGCGCCCGCGACGCCGGCCTCAGCCGCTGACGCCCGGCGCCGACGGTGAGGGCCTTCGGTTGGTGTGGATTGCGCCATCTGCACCGAACCAGAAAGGCCCTCATGCCCACCGCAGCGCGCCGCTGACCGAGCTCGGACGTCTGCGCCTGGCCCGCTGCGTCGTCGAGGAGGGCCGGCCGCTGCGCCGCGCACACCGCACCACCCGCCAGCCGCGTGCCCGACCTCACACGACGGAACACCTAGCCGAGCGTCTCCCACCAGCCGTCGACCGCCGGGGCGGCCGCCGTGTCGACCCCCTCGCCGGGACGCGGCACCACGATCTTCACGTCGCGCGCCTTCGCCTCCCGCCACAGCCGCTCCACCGGCTCCGCCCACGGATGCAGCGCCAGCGTGAACGTCGCCCAGTGCACCGGCAGCAGGAGCTCGCCGCCCAGGTCGAGGTGGGCGTTGACGGCCTGCTCCGGGTCCATGTGGATGTCCGGCCAGGCCGGGCTGTAGGCGCCGATCGGCATCAGCGTCAGGTCGAACGGGCCGTGCGCCGAGCCGATGCCCCGGTAGCCCTCGAAGTAGCCGGAGTCGCCCGCGTAGAACACCCGCTTGGTGCTGCCCGCCACCACCCAGGAGCCCCACAGCGTGTCGTTGCGGGTGAACGCGCGTCCGGAGAAGTGGCGGGCCGCGGTCGCGACGAACCGCAGCCCGGCGACCATGACCTCCTCGTTCCAGTCGAGTTCGATGATCCGGTAGGTGGGGACGCCCCACCGTTCCAGGTGCGCGCCGATGCCCAGCGGCACCAGGAACGGTGCCTTCTGCGTGGCGGTCAGCGACCGGACGGTCGCCATGTCGAGGTGGTCGTAGTGGTCGTGCGAGATCGCGATGGCGTCGACCTGCGGCAGCCGGTTCAGTTGCACCGGCAGCGGGTGGTGCCGCTTCGGCCCGACGAGCTGGGACGGCGAGGGCCGCATGCTCCACACCGGGTCGAACAGCACCCGCTTGCCCTCGATCTCGACCAGCGTGGACGCGTGCCCGTACCAGACGGCGCGCAGTCCGTCGGGTGAGGGGGCGTCGGACGGCGGGACGCGCAGCGGCACCGGGCCGGCCGGGCGGCGTTGCTCCTTGTCTTTGGCCAGCTCGCGCAGCAGTTTAGGTGGCGGCGCGCTCATCAGGGTGGTGGGTTCCGGCATCGGGTTGACGAAGGTGCCGTCCCTGAACTGCGGTGACTGCCGAATCCTGTCGGCCCGGGCCGGGCCCGAGGTCAAGGGCCGTACGCCCAGTTCGGCCGGGACGTTCCGCAGGGCCCAGCCGGCCGCTGCCAGGGCCGCCCCGCCGACGAGGATCCGTCGTGCCGTCCGCATTGCTGCCATCACTCACACTCCCCTGGAAATCCGAGCATCCAGCTCAACGAGCGCAATGTCCCCGTTGCTCTCGTTTGTCTACGATATATCGCGATAGACTCAGACGGTCTTGATCGACCCGCCGTCGATGACGTTGTCGGCGCCGGTCACGCTCGCGGCGTGCGGCGAGGCCAGATACGTCACCAACGGGGCGACCTCCTCCGGTGCGACGAACTTACCCGTCGTCATCCCGGTGCTCGACGGCACCCCCGCCAACAGATCAGCCCCTGCGGGGCCGTAACTGTCCGGGCCCTCCCATAGGGACGTGCACACCGAGACCGTGTTGCCCCGCACCCCCCTGCGGCTCGAACTCCTCGGACAGCGCCTTGCCGAACACGGTCAGCGCCGACTTGGCCGTGGTGTACGTGACCGGCCCGCTGTGCGGCATGCGCGCGCTCTGGGGGGAGATGACGACCCCGCGCTGCCCGACCAGGCTGGGCAGGGCGGCCCTGGTGGCGCGGACGGCGCTGAGCGTCAGGTATGGAGGGGCAATATATGAACGTTCATATGCAAGCAAGGGGCAGCGCGGTCGCCCGCCGGATCTGCTGCGTACGACACTCTCGCCGGGCAGCGGCACGCCTGCGGACGGGACGGCATCGTTCTCGACGGTCCGTTGCAGGCGCTGGATGAGCACGTCCGCGATGCGGCGCAGCGGCGGCCGCACGGTGGTCAGCGCTGGTTGCAGGAATCCGCCCGTCGGTACCGTGATCAGGGCGGCTCCGGCCCTCAGGCGCAAGGCTGAGGGCCGACGGCGATGCTTCCCTGCGCGCGTGCATGGTCGCCTCCCGATCTCTTCCTGCTGGCTGAGTAGCACCATGCGGGAGCCCAGCCGGCAAGGCTCGCTCGGCTCGAGGCGGGTACGTCCACGGTGAGCGCCCTGTGTTGGGCGACGACCATGATCGTCCATCACGGGTCTCCGTGGCGAGCGGGTAGTCGTGCTTCCGCTGGACCGGCTTCAGCAAGCGCCCTTGCGCAGGCGCCCCGCCGCCGCCAGGTCAGGTCCTACGTGATGCTGCGAAAGCAGTACGCGCGTTTCGGCCATCCTGCTGCCTACAGAAGATCTTGACAGATATGAACGTTCATATCACGATGGACTCTCGAGCGCCAAGATCCACAATCGTAACTGCTATTTCACATTTTATTGAAATAGGGTGAACAGTGTCTGTGGTGACCGCAGGGTTGGCCCCCACGTCAATGCAACCTCTCTTCGACGGCATTCGGCTTGCCGTACTGCGCAATGGTGCCGAAACGCCCTGGGACCTTTCTCCTGAACGAGACGGGCTCAGGGTGCTCTCACTGCCACCTGGAGGCGCACTGGAAATCCGGCTGGCGGTTCCCCTCGGGGACGCGGTGGGCTTCTGGCACCCGGAAGGCCACTGGGAACGCACCATCGTCGCCGACTGGGCTGGGCGGTTCACGTCCTCCCTGGTTGGCGGCGCTGTCGCGGGGTGTCTCTTCGACAGCGTGGGGCGCACGATGTTGGCCTTCGCCTCCGTCAACCAGGCGGCCGAGACCCATGCGGTCTTCGGGGTGTCGGAGGAGAACAAGGACTATGTGGTGCACCTGCACGTCGTGGCAGGCCAGGAGCCGTACCGTTTGCTCTTCGCCGAGTCGGCGCCGAGCGTGGCCGTGGCGATGCGGCGGCTGCGGGCGCGGCTGGCTGTGGAAGTACCGCCCGCGCCGACTCCCGAAGCGGCGCACCGGGTCGTCTATTCCACCTGGTACGCCTTCAACCAGGACGTCGAGGCGGGACCGGTCGAGGCCGAGGCGGCGCTGGCAGCCGAAATCGGCTGCGGTGTCCTGCTGCTGGACGACGGGTGGCAAGAACTGGGTTCAGGCCGAGGCTACGCCGGAATCGGTGACTGGCGGCCGGACCTGCGAAAGTTCCCCGACTTCGCGGCGCACGTGGCACGGGTCAGATCGCTGGGCTTGAAGTACGTGGCGTGGGTCGCGCCGCTGCTCCTAGGGCCGGATGCCGAGTGCTTCGCCGAACTCGCGCCCTACGCCCGCAAGGCTGCCGGAGCTCCCGGCGCGTTCGCGCTGGATCCCCGGCTGCCTGAAGTGCGCGCCCACATCGTGCGGACCTGCGCCCGGTTGGTAGCGCACTACGGGCTGGACGGACTGAAGTTCGATTTCCTCAACGAGGCCATGGTGTACGCGGGGGACGTATCCGACGAGCGGGTCGATGTCTTGGACGTCGGTGAGGCCATGCGGTTGCTCATGGCAGAACTGCGCGCCGCCTTGGAACGGATCCATCCCGACGTTCTCATCGAACTACGCCAGCCCTACACCGGGCCCGGCATGGCGAGCTTCGGAAACATGCTCAGGGCCGACGACTGTCCTGCCGACGCGACCGACAACAGGGTGCGAACGATTGACGTCTCCCTGATGGCGACGGGCGGAGCCGTTCACTCCGACATGCTGATGTGGGATCTGGCGGCGACACCGGCCACGGCGGCACGGCAGTTGCTCGCTGTGCTCCACACGGTGCCGCAGCTCTCCACCCGGCTGACGATGCTGCCCGAGAGCCATCTGCGCATGCTGCGATTCTGGCTGGACCAGCATCGGCGGCTCTACCCGATCCTGCGTGACGGTGAACTCGAACCGGGTCGACCCGATGAGCTCTACGCGACCGTCAGCGCCACGCTGGATGAGGATGCGGTGATCTCCATGTACGGCGAGCGGGTCGCACGGGTCGCCTCCCATCGCAGGATCTTCGTGGTCAACGCGAGTGCCGTGGGCAGGGTGGTGCTCGACGTCACGGGAGCGGAACGGACGACCGAGCTGACTGTTCACTGCGCGACCGGCGAGGTCGTCGAACAGCGACTCCTCACCCTCAGGCCGGGACTGTTCAGCCTGCCCGTCCCACCCTCCGGACTGGCCGTCCTTCAGGAGTGCGCATGAGTGACCTGCTGCCCGCGCGGGCTGACGTCGTCGTTGTCGGCGGGGGTCTGGTGGGCTTGGAGCTGGCCAAGGAGCTCGACCTGCGCGACGTTCGGGACGTTCTCGTCCTGGAAGCCGGCCCTGGTGACGACTTGCGCCACGTCAATGCGGCGAACAGCGCGGACGAAGCCATGCGGCTGTGGCTCGAGCCGGAGCGAGATCGGTACTTCTGGCGACCGTGGACGTCGCTGTCCGCACCGCACTACGAGGGTGTGGCAGGACTGCGGAAGAGGCTGGGCGGCAGATCCCTGTACTGGCAGGGAGTGACCTTACCGCTGGAGCCGTGGGCGCTGCGGGCCCCCTGGTGGCCGGAGCAGATCGTGCATGATCTCACCCGATCCTGGCAAGGAGGAGCGTCCTTGTACGACCGGGTTCAGGCTGACTTGGCGGTGTGGCGGGCAGAGGGAGCGACCTCAGACCCGCTTCGGCCGCTGCGGATCGGCCGTTACGAGCTCGAGGAAACGCCGCAGGCCACACGGGGGTCAGCAGAGAACTGGGAAGCCTACAGCCCGCTCAGTCACTGGGCCGAAGGTCTGGACGCACGCTCCACGGTGATCCGGATGGGGGTCGACGTGCTGAGCGTGGTCGTGACGGACGGCCGGGTCACGGGTGTGCTCGTCTGTGACCCCTCGGGGGAGACGCGCGAGATCGAGTGCGTGACCGTCGTGCTCGCCGCAGGCGCCGTCGAGAACGCACGGCTGGCCACCCAAGCCATGCACGCCGCGGGTGTCACCGCTCACAAGGAGCTCGACGGGCTCGTCGATCATCTCGCCCAAGGCTTCTTCGTCCCGTTCGATCCTGCCGTGCTTCCCGCGCGACTGATTGAGTTGGCGGATCGGGACTCCTTCTTCCACTCTGTCGGAGACTCCACAACCCGGACCAACCTGTTCCTGCGGCTCTACCGCAATCTCAAAGACTCGGTGGTCCTGGACGTGTGGACGATGGGGGAGCAGCTGCCTGGCTCGGACAACGCGGTCATGTGCCGCCCTCGTGAGAGCAGTCGGTGGTCGGTGTCCATCCGGGCCGGCCTGTCCGAAGCCGATCTCGAGGTCGTCGCAGCGCAACGCGCCGAACTCCAGAGCCTGTGGGACGCGTTCTGCGGCGAGGTCGGCATCACCACATCTGTGATCGAGTTCCCGCACTTCGAGAGCTGCGAGCGGATCTTGGAGGAAGTCCTGCCCAGCTTGGCTGACGCGGCACCGGATGGACGTCCGGTGAGCTGGACCCGCCCGCTCGGGACGGAATACCACGAGGCGTCCACCCTTCCCCTCGGCACCAGACTCACCGCCGAGCACGAGCTCATCGGCGTCTCGAACCTCTATGCGGCAGGCCCCGCAACCTTCCCGCGCCCTGGCGCGGCCAATCCCTCCTTGACGAGCTTCGCGCTGGCTCGGCGGTTGGCCGCGCACCTGGCAAGGAGAACAACGGCAGTTAAGGAGCACGGCTCATGAAGATGGCGCTGGTCTCGGGCGACGGCCTGCCCGTGAGCGGTCTGCTGACGATTTTCCGCAACGTGGTGGATCTCGGGCGCAGAGAGGGGCTGATCGAGCTGCCCGTGCCGGCGGATCTGGGCTACTCCTGGCGCCCCGACAAACCGGCGTTCTATCCCTCGGGAGGAGAAGGCCAGATCTACCCGGAATGGCTTTCCGTTGTGGACGCCGTCCCTGCCGGAGATCCGGAGTGGTTCGCCGCAGAGATCACCGAGATCAGGAACCTGGTGGCCACGGCCGAGAAGCTCTCGGATGAGGAACGGGCCGCCCTTCGTGACCGGATCGAGGCCGTCAGCGGCCCCTACGAGGATCACTTCTCCCGATGGTTCGACGAGCATGATGTCGATTGGGTGTGCGCGGTCAACATGACCCTGTCGGACGCGGTGCCCGTGACCCTCGCACTGCACCGGGCCGCCGCCCGCCGCTGGTCGGGTGAGCGCCCAGGTGGTCTGCTGTTCTGGGATCACGACCTGTTCGCCAGCTCCTCCGTCTACGAGGGCGACTTGCGCGTATATCCCTTGGCACCCAATGAGTTCACTCCTGTCCCTGGCGCCTATGCCGGACAACGCTGGGCGGTCGTGGCCGAGGGCTTGGCCAAGGACGCGGCCACGTACCCCACCACCCTCGTTCCTGATCTGGTGCCGAACATCCTGCCCGAGGTTCCGGCCGGCTTGGCAGAGCGGCATCACGAGTTCCTCGCCCAGCAAGGACTCGAGCCCGGCAGGCCGATCGTGCTGTGCCCGGTTCGGGTGTTCCGCGTGAAGGGCGTCGAGATCGCGGTGTCACTGCTGGCCGAGCTCAGCAGGGTGACCGAACAACGCGGGGAACCGGCGCCCTATCTGTTGGTGTTCGGCAGCCTCGGTGAGGACCCGGAGTACACCGGCGACGTGCTCGGCACCGCGGCACGTGAAGGTGTCTCCAACGCTGTCAGGTTCCTCGACGGAGTGCCGCTGAGCAGCTACCCGGACTCATCGGGACAATGGCACCTCGACGAGATCGATTTGCTACGTGTCTGCGCGGCGAGTGGTGGTGGCGTCTTCTTCACCCCGAACCGCCCCGACGTGGAGACGGTCGGTCTCGGTCCCGCGCTCGCCGCCGTGGCCGGAGTGCCGTGCGCCACCACTGCCTATCGGGTGTTCGACGAGGTGTACGGCGACGACTTCGGCCAGGTCCAGGTGACTGTCGACGACCTGAACGGGGCCGCACAGGAGTTCGCCGGGCAACTCGCTGCCCTCGGACGGCGCGACCCCATGCTCCTGGACCTGCTGGCGGCCAACCACCGGCGAGTGCTGCACCGGTTTTCCCCCGCTCCCTGGCGAGAGTTGCTCCGACTGATGACACAGGAGACACGATGACGCGCGCCCAGCCAGCCCTGCGATCAACACGTGACGAGATCGCCGAGGTGATCGTTTCCGGCAGCGCACGGAGCGGGATTGAGGCAGTTCTCGGCCGGTTGGCAGCCGAGTACGGCTCGGCGGACAATCCTGATTTCGTCAGGCGAGCAGCGGGGCTCGGTCACCTCCTTCCTACGGAGGTATGCGACCAGGTGCGGGACATGCGCTACCTCGAATCGGCCTCCGTGCTGGTCGTCAGAGGCGGCCCGCTCAGCGGAGCCCCGCAGGCCACCCCCGCCCATTGGAGCGAGCGCCCGCCGTACGGCTCTGTGATCGAGGATTTCTGGCTGGCGCTGGTCTCCGCGCAGTTGGGGGATGCGGTCTGCTGGTCCAGCCTCCAGGATGGCCGGCTGCTCACTGACGTTCTTCCGATCAAGGGTGAGGAGGACCAGCAGACGGGGCACGGAAGCGAAGCCGAGCTGGAGTTCCATGTCGAGGACGCCTTCCATGACGATCGCTGCGACACCCTTGCGTTGCTGGCCCTGCGCAACGACGACGCGATTCCGACCACGGTGTCGACGGCCGCCTCGCTGGACCTGAGCACTCTTGACCTCGATGTGCTGTTCGAGGCGAGGTTCCGGATCCATCCGGACCCGGAACATGTGCGGGATCACGTCCCCTCAGCGGACGAAGCCGATCGGATCAGGCCCGTGCTCTACGGCCACAGGGAAAGCCCCTACCTGCGGGTCGACCCGACGTTCACCGAGACGCTGCCCGGCGACCTGAGAGCACGGCAAGCCTTCACGGAACTCTGCGCCCAGCTCAACCGCAACCTGGTGGATGTCGTGCTGGAGAGAGGCGATCTGCTACTGATCGACAATCACCGTGCCGTGCATGGACGGCGCCGCTTCCAGGCTCGCTACGACGGAACCGACCGCTGGTTGCGCAAGATGACGACGGTCCGCGATCTTCGTCGTTCTCGCGGCCGGCGAGCCGGGGCCGACGTTCGCGCGATCTCCCCGTTCTCGTGACCGCCCCTGCGATGGTCCGGGTGATCGCTGCCAGGCCGACGCTCCGACATGCTCTGATCTGGTCCTTCGTGGGACGCCTTCCACTCGGGGTCACGACGCTGGCGCTCTTCTTCGGCACGCAGGCGACCACGGGCTCGCTGGAGACGGCCAGCACGGTCTCCGCCGCCGCCATGATCGGTATGGCGGCGGGCGCTCCGCTGCAAGGTCAGCTGCTGGACCGGTTCGCGAAACCTGTCGTGATCGTCTGCTTCACCGTCCTGCAGGTCGCCACCTTCGTCGCGCTGGCCGTGGCGGTGAACGGCGGTTCAGCCACCTGGACGCTGGCCGTCCTCGCCCTGTGCCAGGGCATGACCATCCCCTCGCTCCCGTCATGCACCCGGCTCGTACTCAAACGGGCGGTCTCCGCCGGTGAGGTGGACGCGGCCTTCGCTCTGGACACCACCCTCATGGAAGTCATCTACGTGTCCGGTCCGGCGATCGCCGCGGGGGTGACGGCCACGTGGGGGCCGCAGGGGCTGTTCCTGGGATGCGCGGTGCTCGTGGCCGCCGGCACGATCTTCTTCGTCAGGGTCACCGGAGCCCGATGGCTCGGCCCCGATCCCGGCCAAGCTGAGCGGGCCCCGGACAAGGAGGACCTCCGACCTCGCCCGCACGATTCGCGCCATTGGCTGCCCGCCGGTGGTTTCGTCCTGGCCATGGCGCTCCTCGCCGCGCCGTTCGGCCTGATCGAGTGCGCCCTGACGCAGTTCGGCACGGAGCAAGGGACGGGGCTCTCGCTGACAGGGCTGATCCTCTCGGTCACCGGCCTGGGAAGCATCGCTGGAGGGCTGGCCTATGGGACGGTCCGATGGCGAACGGGACCGGCGAGACGGTTCGTCGTCCTCGTACTCGGTCAAGGGGCGGCGATCACCGTGGTGGCGGTCCTGCCGTCCCTAGGAGTCGTCTGGACGGGGCTCACGCTGGCGGCACTGTGCACGGTGCCGCTGGCGAGCATCTGCTTCCACATGCTCGACCTGTTGAGCCCGCCAGGGATCTGGATGCGCATGCAGAGCTGGGGCGCGGTGGCCAACACCGGGGGCCACGCGGCGGGAGTGACCTTGGGCGGATACATCGCGACCGCCTATGGATCGGGCGCCACATTCGCGCTCGTAGGACTCTGCGCGTTCCTGGCGATCATGGCCGCCATGCCCGCACTGTTGAATCCGTCCGTCCGAAGACCTGAACCCGCCAAGGTAGGTGCTCATGCCGAGTGAGAATGCGAGCGCGCCGGCCAGATTGGGACGGACCGATCTGATGATCACCCGCCTGGGCCTGGGCCTGGCGCAGGCCGGTGGCCTCTACCGGACGACGGGCGAGCAGCAGGCGGTCGCGACGATCGACGCGGCCTGGCAGCGAGGCCTGAGGCTCTTCGATACCGCACCACTCTACGGCTACGGGCTGTCGGAACAGCGGGCGGGCAGAGCACTGGCCGCGCGTCCCCGGGACCAGTTCGTTCTCTCCACCAAGGTCGGGTACGTCCTGGAGCCGGATGGTCCCGACGGTCAAGACGGCTGGCCGGAAGGCGACAATGTCGGGCTCACACCGAGATTCGACTTCTCCTACGCCGGCACCTACCGCTCCCTGGAGGACAGCCTTTCCAGGCTCGGCCTGCACAAGGTGGATCTGCTGCACATACACGACCCCGATCACCACTTCGAGCAGGCGGTGTCCGGGAGCTATCGAGCGCTCACCGAACTGCGTGCGGCGGGCGTAGTCGGCGCGATCAGTGTGGGCATGTGCCAGGCGCCCATGTTGGAGCGCTTTCTCCGCGAGGTGGACGGCCCGGGCTTCGACTGCGTCATGCTCGCCGGACGCTACACGCTCCTCGACCAATCTGGGCTGGACAGCCTCCTGCCGCTCTGCCTCGAACGAGGCATTGCCGTTCTGGCCGCGGGCGTGTACAACTCCGGGCTCTTGAGTAACCCGACGCCCGGCTCGCACTACGACTACGCGCCGCCGTCCCAAGCGATGCTTACCCGGGCACTGGCCCTTCGCGACGTGTGCGAACGCCACGGAGTGCCGCTGCGCGCCGCCGCACTCCAGTTTCCGCTGACTCATCCCGCGGTTACGGCGGTGATCGTCGGGGCCCGCTCTCCCGAACAGGTCGATGACAACATCGTGATGTTCGATCATCCCATCCCAGACGGCCTCTGGACCGATCTGCGACGCCGTGGACTGCTGTAGCGGCTCCGATCGAGAGCAAGAACGGGCTGGCGTCGGCACCGAAAGGGGCTCGGCCGGCCGCCTCCCGGGGAGGCGGCCGGTCGCAACGGTCAGCTGATCACCGGGAAGCCGCGCTCCGACCAGAGCGCATGGGAGGCGGCCTCGGGGTCGTCCACGTCGGAGGGCTCGACGTCGAACAGGTGGGTGGTCGCGGTGGGCCGCTCGTACTCCGGCCAGCCGGGTGAGCCGGTGGCGGCGAACCGCGTCCAGGCCGTGCGGAACTGCTCCGACAGGCCCTCGATGTCCGGCGAGCCGCCCGTCATCATCGCCGACATCTGACCGGAGGTGGTGCCGAACGTGAGCGGCACGTCCAGGCCGTGGCAGGCGCCGAACTGCGGGGTGGGCGCCCAGGTCAGCTCGTAGGCGTAGGTCCTGCCGGTGTGCGCGTCGGCGAGCAGCGTGCTGGGCATCCGGAACAGCCAGTCGGACATCAGCCGCACGTACCCCTCCTCGTCGGACGCCCCCGACCGGTACACGGCCTCGGCGCCCTCGGGGGCGAGCGTCTTCAAGGCCGTGTCCAGGTCGTACCGCCGGCCGCCGCGCATCGCGTGGAACAGCCGGAACTCGTCCCTGTTGAACCCCACGACCAGCTCCACGTCGCGTCCGGCGCCGGCAGCCAGCGCGTTCCACGGCGTGTCCGGCAGCACCTCGCCGTCGACCACCGGCGCGAACGGCATCGGCGAGTACGCCATCGGCCCCCAGCGTCCGGGGTCGCCCGCGATCTCCTGGTAGGCGACCTCGCCCGCCGCCGCCACCAGTTCCTCCGGCGACCTGTCGTACGGCGAGCCGCCGCCGAGCCTGCGCATGATCGAATCGGTGACGCGGGCGGCGTAGCCGGGGGAGAAGAACATGCACGGCACGCTCTGCGCGATCGCGCGCCTGAACAGGCCCGCCGCCGACGGCATCGCCAGCAGCATCGCCACCGCTCCCGCGCCCGCCGACTCGCCGAAGATCGTCACGTTGCTCGGGTCGCCGCCGAACGCCGCCGCGTTCTCCTGGACCCAGCGCAGCGCCGCCACCTGGTCCAGCAGCGCCCGGTTGGGCGGAGCGCCGTCGATGTGGCCGTAGCCTTCCATGCCGACCCGGTGGTTGAACGTCACCACGACCACGCCGTGGCGGGCCAGCCTGGCCCCGTCGTACTCCGGCCAGTCGGCCGAGCCCATCCAGTACGCGCCGCCGTAGATCCACACGAGCACCGGCAGGCCGGAGCCGCCGGGGTCGGGAGTCCAGACGTTGACCGTGAGGATGTCGAGCCCGTCGGCGGGCGACGCCCCGGGCCCGAGCTGCAGCCCTGGCAACTCGGGCTGCGGCGGGCGCGGGCCGTACGCGGTCGCCTCCAGGGTGCCGTCCCAGCGGGCAGGGGGCACGGGCGCGGCGAAGCGATGCTCACCGAACGGGCTGCGCGCGAACGGGATGCCTTTGAAGACCGCGATGCCGCCGTCGTCCAGGCCGCTGATCCTGCCGGTGGTGATCGTCGTCATGGTGCACCTCTCTTCACTGTGGACGATCTTCAGTCTCGCTCCTTTCCTGGCCCTGTGACGGAAACGGCCACGGATTCGGCAGGCACCCGCCGAGCGACTTCGACTGTTGCACCATCACCGGCGCCGGCTGCCCGGGGCCGGGGCAGACGGTGTGCTCGTGCCCCAGGCTGTGGCCGACCTCATGATTGACCACGTAGTCGCGGTAGCCCGCCAGGTCGTGCCCGTACCCGGGAACCCCCTTCGCCCAGCGCCGCGCGTTGATGATCGAGCGGGTGCCGTTCCAGCACGACAGCTCGTCACCGGTGTTCAGCGGACGGCACTGCTGGTTCGTCAGGCTCGGGCTCGACAGGGCGACGCGCACCCACACCGGGTCGTGGTCGACGCGCTCGAAGCGCGCCCAGCCGCGCGGGTCGTTCAGCGCACGGTGCACCGCGGCCGCGAACCGCTGCCCGTCGAACGGCAGCCCGCGCTCCACCTCGACCAGGTACCGCACCACCTCGCCGCCGCCGGGCCGGGCAGGGGCGTCGCCCGGCACGACCTCGTACTCTCCCGACGCCGCGTACGGCACCGCCACCACGTGCTCCGGCTTCCGCGCCGCGCCGGAGGGCGGGTGGCCTGCCGGGGCCGCCGACGGCGGCGGGGACGTGGCCGACGGGGTCGGGGAGGGTGGTGAGGGCACGGGCCCTCTCGCCACGCCGCACCCGGCCGTCACCAGCAACGACACCAGCACCACTGACGGACGCAACGAGCCTCCCCCACTCGGTCACGGTGGGGAGGAATCGATCATACGCTCGTCGAGCAGATCAGCCACGCAGGGGTGCGGGTGGCGGGCCTGTTCGAGCTGTCGGACAGGCCCCGCCCCGCCGGATGCGGCCGGGACGGGCGCCGAGCGTGCTGGACCCCTTCACGTTGTGGCGGTTCGCTAGGTCGTGACCGCGTAGGGGGCGATGTCGATGGGCGGCGTCTCGCCCATGGCCATCGCGGCCACCACCTTCCCGGCGAACGGCCCCGCCGTCAGCCCGTACGCGCTCAGCCCCGTCGCCACCAGGACCCGGTCGGTGAGACGGTCGAGCACCGCAGGGCCGGGCGCGTACACGGGCCTCAGCCCGACCCTGGTCTCGGTCACGGTCGCGTTGGCCAGGCCGGGCGCCACCCGCAGCCCGGCTCCCAGCACCTCGTTCAGGCCGCCCATGGTGACGCGCGGCGCGAACCCCACGTCCTCGACGGTCGCCCCGATGACCACCCGCGAGTCGGGGAAGCCCAGCAGGTACGGGCCGCTCCTGGGCAGCACGATCGGCCAGAACCCGGTGTCGACGCCGTCGAGCGTGGCATGCACGATCTGCCCGCGCCGGGGGAAGACCGGCAGGTCGACGCCGAGGGGCCGACAGACCTCTCCCGCCCAGGCACCGGCGGCCACGACGACCAGATCCGCCTCGACTGGCTCGCCGCCGGCCTCAGGGGTCGGTCGCGGGGCCTGCTGCGGCGGGGGCGGCTCCGCGCCCGCCGCGGTGGGGGCCGCCTGGCGCCACGACGCGTCGCCCGCCTGCGGTTGCGCCAGTGGTTCCGTCTGGGGGACGGCGGTGGGAGCGGTCGCGGCAGCGTCGGAGGCCAGCAGCACGTGGCCGTCAGGGGTGAGCGTCGCGACGCCGGTGCGCAGGTCGGCGCCGTGGCGGAGGGCGGCTTGGAGGAGGGCGTCCCTGACCGAGAGGCCGTCGACGCGGGCGGCTCCGGGGACGAGGATGGCGCTCAGGTCGTCGGCGAGCGGCGGGAACAGCGCCGACGGGGTGTGCACGTCGGTTATTTCGCCCATTTCGGGCGCGTCGGGCTTGCGGCGGTTCAGCAGGGCTCGGACCGGCTCCAGGTCCGCGGGGTCCTCGGCCACCAGCAGCGCGCCCACCTGGGCGTACCCGATGTCCTCGCCCAGGGCCTCGATGAGCTCCGGGTAGTAACAGCCGCCCGCCTGGTTCAGCCGGTACCAGGCGGCGTCGTCGGGGTGGTCCACCCACGGGCAGACGATGCCCGCGCCCGCGTACGTCGCCTGCCCCTGATACGCCCCGTCGATCACGGTGACGGCCACGCCGCGGCTGCTCAGATGGTAGGCGGCACCGGCTCCGACTATCCCGCTTCCGATCACTACAACGTGCATAAGGCAATGATCGCAGCCGTGGCCGTACCGGAGCGTGATGGCCCCACTGCTGACCGCCGCCCGCGCCACAAGACCCGCCCGTACCGCACCTGCGGACCTGGGCCGTGCCCCGCACTGATCGGCACGGGCACCGCCGGTCCCCGGCGTGTCGCGCCCTCGGCCGGGGCCGACCGGTGGGCCGGTCGTGCGTCTTCGTCAGACGCGCCGGCGGTGGGTGGCCCGGTCGCCGGTCTTCAGCAGGCAGGCCGGTGGTGGGTGGCCCGGCCGCGGGTCTTCAGCAGGCGGGCCGGTGGTGGGTGCCTCGGCCGCGGGTCTTCGGTTGACCGGTCAGCGGCCGACTTCCCAGCCGTGGGTCTTCATCAGGCGGGCGGCCACGCGGGCGAAGCGGTCGGGGTCGAGGATCGCGCCCTCGCGCCTGATGTCGTCCTCGTCCAGGACGAACACGCGGTCCAGCCGGAGGTACGACGCCTTGCCGTCGCGGCCCCACGCGCCGAGCTCCAGCCAGTCGGGCCCGTCGTCGCCTTTGCTGGACAGCATCATGCCCAGCAGCTTCCGCCCCGTGCGGCCGACGATCAGCAGCGGGCGGTCCTTGCCCCGCTCCGGGTCCTCCTCGTACGGCACCCACGCCCAGACGATCTCTCCGGGGTCGGCGAGTCCGTCGAGGTCGGGAGAGTAGGCCAGCGTCGCGGCCCCGTCGAGCGAGTGGATCTCACGTACCGCGCCCCGAGCGGGCCGGGGGTCCTCACCTAGATCGCGCATCCGTGGAGCTTACGGTGCCCGGCCCCGCGAAATCCACCGCCGACCGCGCGCCCGTCCGTGGAGTCCGACGCCGACCGCGCGTCAGGTGGCCGTGGCGAGCAGGCGGCGGAGCGCGGTGGGGGTGTGGCCGAGGTGGTGGCGGACCGTCCGGGTCAGGTGGGCCTGGTCGGCGAAGCCCAGGTCGGCGGCGAGCGTGGCCAGGCTCGGCTCGCCCGATTCCAGGCGGTCGAGGGCCCTGCCGACCCGCACCCGGTTGCGGAAGTGCGTCAGGGAGACGCCGAGCTCACGGGTGAACGCCCTGCTCAGCTGGTACGGCGAGACGCCCAGGAGCTCGGCCAGGGACAGCAGCCCGTCGGCGGCCGGGTGGTCGGCGGCGATGGCCTCGCGGGCCGCGTCGACGATCGCGTGCGGCGCGGACGTCCGCGACCGGTGGCGGGGCCTCGTGGGGGCGGGCCCGCCGGAGGCGCCCTCGGTGGGCGACGACCGGGTGAGGGTGAGGCCGATGAGCGGCAGCAGGGACTCGGTCAGCGCGAAGGCCGGATCGCCGCTCCTCGCGGCGGCGAGGAATCGGCGGTGGGCCAGGTCGAGACGGGCGTCGACGTAGACGGTCGGACGGGTGGGGCGGGACTCTCCGGCCAAGGCCCGCCACAGCGTGCCCGACAGGCCCAGGGACGTGCACACGTCGCCGCCCGACGGGTGGGCGAAATGCTCCTCCTCGCCCGGCACGCCGAGATACGCCGCCGTCGCGTCGACGTCGGCGGGACGCCCGTCGGCCATGCGACGGAACCGCCCGCGCTGGACGAGCACCACGCGGTAGCCGGAGTTCACCTCCGTGGCGGACCAGTCACGATGGTCGTCGACGCAGGTCACCTCGTCGACGGCGAACCCCGGCCCAGCGCCGAGACGTACAGCGGAACGCACCCGCCGAACGCTACGCGCCGGGTACGACAATCCACGCGCCCCGACCGAGGGCCGGCGGACGGGCTTTCCCCAAGGGGGGCGTCCCGACCGCGCGAAAGGTTCGATCCGGAACGGCATCCCCATCACGCGCAAGGGGGCGGGAGGGTGTGTCCCGAAGGCGTGAGGAGGTCCAGGACGGCAAGGGCTGTTCGGCGGCCGTCTCAGGAGCGTGTCCGGTGCGTGCAAGGATGTTCAAGACCTCGGCGCCCCACCCGGAGCAGGCTGGGGCGCATGACAACGATTTCCTCGATCATCTTCGACTGCGCCGACCCCGCCGCGCTGGCCGCCTTCTACGCCAGGGCCACCGGCGGGCAGGTCTCCCACAGCGACGCCGACTTCGCCACCGTCGACGGCGGCCCCGTCCAGCTCGCCTTCCAGCGGGTGGACGGCTACCGCGGCCCCGGCTGGCCGGACGCCGCCAAGCACGTCCACCTCGACCTGCGCGTCGAGGACCTCGACACCGCCAGGAAGGAACTGGCCGAGCTGGGCGCGGGCGTTCCGGACTTCCAGCCGGGCGACGGCTCCTGGATCGTGCTCACCGACCCGGAAGGTCACCCGTTCTGTATCGCGGCGGGCTGACCGCAGGCCCGCCCGCCCCGGATGCACGGTGGTGGACGGCTCGCCCGCGCCGGCGCATCGTCACGTGACGAGGGCCGGACCGGTCAGAGGAAGAACGCCCGGATGTCGTCCACCAGCAGCGAGGGCGCCTGGAGGGCGGCGTAGTGGCCGCCCTCGGGAAGCTCCGTCCAGCGCACCACGTTGTGCACCCGCTCGGCGTACCTGCGCACGCTGCTGTCGCCGGGGAAGACCGCCACGGCGGTGGGCGTGGTGCCGGGCTCGGCCGGCAGCCCCCAGGAGGAGGCGCCCTCGCGGTAGAGGCGTCCGGAGGAGCCCGCGGTGCCGGTCAGCCAGGAGATGGTCACGTCGGTCAGGACGTCGTCGCGGGCCACCCCGCCGACGTCCTCGCCCCACGAGGCGAACCCGTCGAGGTTCCAGGCGAGCTGCCCGGCGGGCGAGTCGGCCAGGCCGTAGGCGAGCGTCTGCGGCCGGGTGCCCTGGATCATCGCGTACCCGGAGTACGCGCCTCGCCAGCGGTCCATCTTGGCGGCCCGCTCCTTCTCGACCGGCGTCAGGTCGGCCAGGTCGGCCAGGTCGTCGGAGGGGATCGTGGTGAGCGCGTTCAGGTGCACGCCGACGACGCGATCGGGGTCGAGCCTGGCCACCGCGGGGGAGATCAGCGAGCCGAAGTCGCCGCCCTGTGCGCCGTAGCGGGCGTAGCCGAGCCTGCGCATCAGCTCGGCCCACGCGGCGGCGATCCGCTCCACGCCCCAGCCGGTTGCGGTGGTGGGCCCGGAGAAGGCGAACCCGGGGATGGACGGGATGACCAGGTGGAAGTCCTGGCTGAGCGGCCCGGCGACGTGCGAGAAGTCGGCGAACGTGCTGGGCCAGCCGTGCGTCAGCAGCAGCGGCAGCGCGCCGGGCCTGGCCGAGCGGACGTGCGCGAAGTGCACCCGCTGTCCGTCGATCTCGGTCGTGTACTGCGGCAGCTCGTTCAGCCTGGCCTCGTGCTCGCGCCACGAGTAGCCGTCCAGCCAGTACGCGGCCAGCTCGCGCACGGTCTCCGGCGGGACGCCGTATGACCAGCCGACCCCTTCCAGGGCGTCGGGCCAGCGGGTACGGGCCAGCCGCTCGCGCAGGTCGTCGAGCTGGGCCTGGGGGATGTCGATGACGAATCTCTCCATGCCCGCGACACTAGGAAGGATCGCGGCCAGTTCCGGGCCGCGATCGGAGCCACAATGGACGCATGCTCGACACGTCCGCGCGACTGCTACGCCTCCTGTCACTGCTGCAGACGCGGCGCGACTGGGCCGGTGCCGACCTGGCGGAACGCCTCGGCGTGGCCAGGCGCACGGTGCGGCGCGACATCGACCGGCTGCGCCTGCTCGGCTACCCGGTGGACTCCACGCCCGGCGTGTCGGGCGGCTACCGGCTCGGCGCGGGCGCCGAGCTGCCGCCGCTGCTGCTGGACGACGAGGAGGCCGTCGCGGTCGCGGTGAGCCTGCGGACGGCCGCGGGCGGCACGGTGACCGGCATCGAGGAGACGTCGCTGCGCGCCCTGGCCAAACTGGAGCAGGTCCTGCCGTCACGGCTGCGCCACCGCGTCAACGCCCTGCAGGCGCACACTGTGCCGATCACTCGCGAGGGCCCTACCGTCGACGCCGACGTGCTGACCCGCATCACCGCCGCCTGCCGAGACCAGGAGCAGCTCCGCTTCGACTACACCGGGCACGAGGGCGCGACCACGTCCAGGAAGGCCGAGCCCTACGGCCTGGTCGGCTGGGGCCGCCGCTGGTACCTGGTCGGCTGGGACGCCGACCGCCAGGGCTGGCGCACCTACCGCGCCGACCGCATCCGGCTGCGCACCCCGAACGGCCCCCGCTTCACCCCGCGCGAGCCCCCGGAAGGCGACATCGCCGCGTTCGTCCAGCGGCGTCTCGGCTACGACATGTGGCCGATCCAGGCCCGCGTCCTCCTGCACGCGCCCGCTGAGCAGATCCCCGGCAGCGTGACGGGCGTCGTCGAACCGGTGAGCGACGGCACCTGCGTGCTCACCCTGCGCGGCGACGAACTCCGGCTCATCGCGATCACGGTGGCGTTCCTGGACGTGGACTTCGAGGTGCTGGAGCCGGTGGAGCTGGAGGAGTGGCTCGACAGGCTGGGCCGCCGCCTCCGCTCCTCCAGAAAGGGCTAGGCGGGCCGCTCGACCCGGTCGCCCGACCAGTCGGTGTGGAAGGCGCCGTCCCGGTCGACGCGGTGGTAGGTGTGCGCGCCGAAGTAGTCGCGCAGCCCCTGCACCAGCGCGGCGGGCAGCCGGTCACGCCGCAGCCCGTCGTAGTAGGCCAGCGCCGAGGAGAAGCCCGGCGTGGGCACGCCGATCTGGACGGCCGTGGTGACCACCCGGCGCCACGCGTCCTGGGCCGTGTTCAGCGCGTCGGCGAACGTCGGGTCGGCCAGCAGCGTCGGCAGGTTCGGGTCGGCGTCGTAGGCGGCGCGGATCCGGTCGAGGAACTTGGCCCTGATGATGCAGCCGCCGCGCCAGATCGTGGCCATCGCCCCCAGCTCGAGGTCCCAGCCGTACTCCTTGGACGCGGCGGCCATCTGGTCGAAGCCCTGCGCGTAGGCGACGATCTTGGACGCGTACAGCGCCTGCCGCACGTCCTCGATCAGCTCGCGCCCGCCCACGGCCGACAGCTGCGGCCCCTCCAGCGACCTGGCCGCCGCGCGCTGCTCCGGGTGGCCCGACAGGGCGCGGGCGAAGACCGCCTCGGCGATGCCGGTGACGGGCACGCCCAGGTCGAGCGCGCTCTGCACGGTCCAGCGACCGGTGCCCTTCTGCTCGGCCTGGTCGACGACGACGTCCAGGAACGGTTTGCCGGTGGCCGCGTCGACATGGTCGAGCACCTCGGCGGTGATCTCGATCAGGTACGAGTCCAGCTCGCCCCGGTTCCACTCGCGGAACACCTCGGCCAATTCGGCGGGCGTGGCGCCGAGCGCCTGGCGCAGCAGGTCGTAGGACTCGGCGATGAGCTGCATGTCCGAGTACTCGATGCCGTTGTGCACCATCTTCACGAAGTGCCCGGAGCCGTCGGGGCCCACGTGGACCGCGCACGGAACGCCGTCGACCTTGGCGGAGATGTCCTGCAGGATCGGGCCCAGCGCCTCCCACGACTCCGCCGAGCCGCCGGGCATGATGCTCGGGCCGTTCAACGCGCCCTCCTCGCCACCGGAGATGCCGGTGCCGACGAAGTGGATCCCCCTCTCGCGCAGCGCCGCCTCGCGCCGCCGCGTGTCGGCGAAGTGCGCGTTGCCACCGTCGACGATCATGTCGCCGGGCTCCATCAGGTCGGCGAGCTGGTCGATCACCGCGTCGGTGCCCGCCCCCGCCTTCACCATGATGATCGCCCGCCGGGGCCGCTTCAACGACGCCACGAACGTCGCGAGCTCCTCAGCGGGCACGAACGTCCCCTCCCCGCCGAACTCCTTGACGAGTTGCTGGGTGCGGCTGGGCGTCCGGTTGTGCACGGCCACCGCGTACCCGTGCCTGGCCAGGTTGCGGGCCAGGTTGCGGCCCATCGTGGCCAGCCCCGTGACGCCGATGTCTGCCAAATCCATCTCTAGCCTCTCCTCTGTGAGGGATACGCACGATGAAGCCTGGCGGTTCGGCCGGGTATTCCCCCGGAGTCAGTCGCCGAGCCGGACGCCGAGCTCGTCGATCCTGGCCAGCATGTCCGCCGGGTCGGCGTAGACGCGGAAGGCGCCGGACCGTTCGAGCTCGTCTCTGCCGTACCCGCCGGACAGCAGCCCGATGCCGAGCGCGCCCGCCCGGCGGGCGGCGAGCAGGTCCCAAATGCTGTCACCCACCACCATCGCATGGCGAGGGTCGACGTCCAGCAGCGCGGCGCCGGCAAGGAACAGATCCGGGTCCGGCTTGGCCCGGCGGACCATGTCGCGCGTCACCATCGGAGTGTCCTCCGGCAGGCCCAGCATGCCCAGCGCGAGCCTGGCCGTGCGCGAGTAGCCGCTGGTGGCGATCGCCCACGGCACGCCGCGCGCCGTCAACTCCGTCAGCAGCTCGGTCGAGCCGGGCAGCGGCCTGACCGAGTCGATCTGCTCGGCGTAGGCGTCGGCGTGGGTGGTCTGCAGCTCGTCGATCTGCTCCTGACTCAGCTTCAGCCCGGTCTCCCGCAGCAGCGCGCTGACGAACAGGCCGCCGCTCATCCCGATGCGCCGGTGGATCCGCCACACCGACAGGTCGATGCCCATTCCCGACAGGGCCTGCCGCCAGGCGACGACGTGCTGGTAGACGCTGTCGATCAGGGTTCCGTCGAGGTCGAAGAGAAACGCCGGGGTGGGAGCTTCAGCGAAGTCGGTCATGCGTCCATGACACCATGACGAGCATGCGGATCATCATCGCGGGCGGGCACGGGAAAGTCGCCCTGCGGCTGGAGCGGCTGCTCGGGGGGCAGGCGCTCGGTCTGGTGCGCAATCCCGCGCACCTCGCCGACGTCCAGGCGACCGGAGCCCGGGCCGCCCTGTGCGACCTGGAGCGGGCCGACGTCGAGGAGGTGGCCGAGCTCCTGGAGGGCGCCGACGCCGTCGTCTTCGCCGCGGGCGCCGGCCCCGGCAGCGGAGCCGCGCGCAAGGACACCGTGGACCGGGCCGCCTCGGCGCTGATGGCCGACGCGGCCGAGCGCGCCAGGGTGCGGCGGTTCGTGCAGATCTCCTCCATGGGCGCCGGGAAGCCTCCCAGCCCTGGCAGCGACGAGGTGTGGGCCGCCTACCTCAAGGCCAAGACCGAGGCCGAGGAGGACCTGCGCCGCCGCGACCTCGACTGGACCATCCTGCGTCCCGGCTCGCTGACCGACGAGCCCGGCAGCGGCAGGGTGTTGCTGGCGCCCGAGGCGCCGCGCGGCAGCGTGCCCCGCGACGACGTGGCGGCCGTCATCGCGGCCCTGCTCCAGGGAGCCGGTGCCCGCCGGGTGCTGGAGCTGGTGTCGGGCGACACCCCGATCCCGGACGCGATCCGCGCCATCCCGTGACCGCACCACGCTGACGGGCCACCCTAGAGGCTGGAGCGGGCCAGCTCGCGGCACTGCTCCAGGGTGTGCCCCGCCAGGGCCTCGCGGACGGCCGGCACACAGACCGGGGCCATGGACAGGCTCGTCACGCCGAGCCCGGCGAGCACCGGGGCGAGCCGGGGGTCGCCCGCCGCCTCGCCGCACACCCCCACCGGCTTCCCGGCGGTCGCCCCGGCCTGCGCGCACTCGGCCACCAGGCGCAGCAGCGCGGGCTGCCAGGGGTCCAGGAGGTCCGCCAGCGCGGGGTGCTGGCGGTCGGCGGCGAAGGCGTACTGGCTGAGGTCGTTGGTGCCGACGCTGAGGAAGTCCACCTCTCGCAGGAGACGGTTCGCCTGCAGCGCGGCGGCCGGCACCTCGATCATGACGCCCACCCTGGCCAGGCCCCTGGTGCGGGCGCGGGCCGCGAAGTCCGCCGCCTCCGCGGCCGTCGTGACCATGGGCGCCATCACCCAGACGTCGGCGGTGGCGGCGCGGGCGGCCTCGGCGACGGCGTCCAGCTGGGTGTCGAGCACGGACGGCAGCAGGCGGTCCACCCGCAGGCCGCGGATGCCCAGGGCGGGGTTGGGCTCCTCCGGCAGCCCGAGGAACGGCAGCGGCTTGTCGGTGCCCGCGTCCAGGGTGCGCAGGACGACCGTCTCCGCCTGGGCGAACACCTCGGCGTAGGCGGCGACCTGCTCCTCGAAGCTCGGCGGCCGGGCACGGTCGAGGAACAGGAACTCGGTGCGGAACAGGCCGACCCCCTCGGCGCCCGGCCGCAGGTCGGCGGCGGAGCCGATGTTGTGCATGAGCCTGATCCGGTGGCCGTCGGCCGTTCTGCCGGGGCCTCTGCTTCCGGCCAGGCGGGCCCGCTCCTCGCGGTCGCCGTCGCGGACGCGCTCGGCCGCCTCCGCGGTGAGGCCGACGGCGACCTCGCCGCTCCCGCCGTCCACCGAGATGATCGTGCCGTCGGCGAGAGCGGTGACGCCCGCGCAGGCCACCACGGCCGGCAGGCCGCGGGCGCGGGCCAGGATCGCCGTGTGGCTGGTGGGGCCGCCCCGCTCGGTGACCAGCGCCAGCACGTCCGGGCCGAGGGCGGAGGTGTCGGCGGGTGAGAGGTCCGGCGCGACCAGCACGAACGGGTGGCCCGGCGACGGGATCCCGGGCATCGGCAGGCCCAGGGCGGCGGCGACCGCCCGGTGCCGGAGGTCGTCCAGGTCGGGCGCCCGCTCGGCGAGGTAGCCGCCGAGCGCCGCCAGGGCGTCGCGGTGCTGCGCGAACGCCGCGTCGAGCGCGTGCGCGGCGTCCATCCCGTCACGGACGCGCTGCTCGGCGTCCTCGTGCAGCATCGGGTCGGCGGCCATCATCGCCAGGGCCTCCAGGATGTCCGCCTCCTCTGCCGTCGCCGCGGCGGCGGAGGCGCGGCGGCGGAGATCGGCCGCCACCGCCTCCAGCGCGCGGGCGACGGCGGGCAGCTCCTCGGCCAGGTCAGGGCCGCGGCGCGGCGCGGGAAGCACCGGCGGCGGCGCCATCCGCACCAGGGGGCCCGCCGACCGGCCCTGGCTGACGCCCAGCCCCGACAGCGTGTCAGCCATCTTCGGCGTCCAGATCCCGGGCCAGCAGCGCCGCCAGCGTGTCCACGGCCTCCTCGGCGCCCGGCCCGTCCGCCTCCAGCGTCACCTCCGTGCCGCGGACGGCGCCCAGCGACAGCACCCCCAGCATGCTGTTCGCCGGAACCGACCGCTCCCCGGCCCGCACCCGCACCGGCACCCCCAGCCGGGACGCCTCCTGCACGAACAGCTTCGCCGCACGGGCGTGCAACCCGCTGGCCGACGCGACGGCCACCGTTCTCCGCGCCATCGAAACCCTCCTCACGGCTCGATCGTGACCTTGATGGCCTCGCCCCGGCTGACGAGGTCGATCCCGTCGAGCACCCGGGACAGCGGCAGCCGGTGAGTGATCAGGTCGGCCACCGGGACGGCGCCCTCGGCGATCAGCCGCAGCGCCTCGGCGTTGTGCGCGGGGCTCGACCCGTTCGCGCCGACGATCGTCAGCTCGCGGTAGTGCACGAGGTTGGAGTCCAGGCGGATGACCGGAGAGTCCTTGGGGAGGCCGCCGAAGAAGCTGATGCGGCCCTGCCTCGCCGCCATCAGCACCGCCTGCTCCTGCGCCGCGCCCGAGGCCGCCGCCGTGACGACGACGTCCGCGCCCCTGCCGCCCGTCAGTTTGAGCACCTGCTCCACCGGGTCGCCGTCGATCACCGTGTCGGGACGCACCAGCTCGGCGGCCATCGCCAGCCGGTCGGCGTTGACGTCCACGAGGAAGACCCGCGCCGCGCCGCGCGCCCGCGCCATGCGGACGTGCAGGCAGCCGATCGGGCCCGCGCCCATCACGACCACGTCGTCGCCCGCGCCCACGCGCGCCAGCGACTGCCCGTTGAGCACGCACGCCAGCGGCTCCGCCACCGACGCCTCGGCGAACCCCACCCCGTCGGGGACGGCGTTCACCCCGTTCACCGCCAGCACCTTGGCCGGGACCACCAGGTACTCGGCGAAGCCGCCGTCGTAGTGGTAGCCCATCGACTCCTGGCGCGGGCAGACGGTCATCCGGCCGCGGCGGCACTCCTCGCACGTCCCGCACGGGATCGCCGCGATCACCTGCACCCGTTCGCCGGTCTCGGCCACCTCGCCCGCGATCTCGTGCCCCATCACCCGTGGCGGCCTGATGTGGTGGTGGCCGAAGCGGAAGATCTTCGCGTCGGTGCCGCAGGTCGAGCAGTTGCGCACCCTGATCTTCAGCTCGCCGGGACCCGCGACGGGCTCGGGGGCGTCCTCGATCCTGATGTCCCCGGGAGCGTGGAATCTGGCGACCTTCACGTGAGCTCCTTCACTACCTGGTGGACCTCTGTCGCCTCGCGCAGGGCCCTGGCACGGTCCGGATCGAGCAGGATGTCCGCGAGCGCGGCCAGCAGCGGCACCTGGCCGCCGTCCCTGGCGGCGATGCCCACGCAGAGCGTGACCCGCTCGCCGTCCCAGTCGACCCCGTCGGGGAAGCGCACCACGCAGATCGCGTCGCGCCTGATGACCTCCTTGGCGGCGGCCGTCCCGTGCGGGATGGCCACCTCCTCGCCGACGTAGGTGGAGATCGTCCGCTCGCGTTCGAGCATGGCCTCGATGTACGGCTCGTCCACCGCGCCCACCTCGACCAGCGCGCGCCCGCACCGCCGGATCGCCTCGGCCTTGTCGGCGGCGACCTCGTGCAGCAGCACGGCGCGGGCGTCGAGCAGGTCGTCACGCATCGACCGTGCCGCCGTTCCTGATCGTGTCGACCAGCCTGGTCACCGCGGGGTCGCCGAGGAAGATCTGGAACGACACCAGCACCTTCCCGGGCGCGGCGGCCCTGGCCCTGGCCGCCAGGCCGGCGTGGCAGAGGACCACGTCCGCGTCGGCCGGGATGGAGTTCACCGGGGTGTGCTCGACCGCGACTCCGGTCGACTTGAGTTGCTTGCGCAGCTGACTGGCGAGCATCACGCTGCTGCCCATCCCGGCGTCGCAGGCGACGATGATCTTGTGGATGTCCTTGCTGTCGATGCTGGTCATGGCGTCAGGCCTCCTTGGCGACGGGCTGGGCTCGCTGGTCGTCCCCGATGGGGGTGGGCTCGGTCACTTCGTCGGCGGGCGCGTCGGTGACGGCGGTCGCTTCGGGGGCGGCCTCCGTGGGCGGCTCGGCCTTCTCGCCTGCCTTCTCACTGCGGCCGAAGCCGAGCAGCAGGGCGGCGACGGCGAACGTCACGGCCGTGGCGATGACGATCCCGGCGATCACGCCCAGCCAGCCGCCCCGCGGGGTCACCGCCAGGTAGGCGAAGATGCTGCCGGGCGACGGCGTGGCGACCAGGCCCGCCCCGGTGACCATGAACGTGAACACCCCGGCCGCGCCGCCCAAGATGACAGCGAGGATGAGCCGCGGCTTCATCAGGACGTAGGGGAAGTAGATCTCGTGGATCCCGCCGAAGAAGTGGATGATCATCGCGGCGGGCGTGCTCGGCCGCAGCGGACGCGGGCCGAACAGCAGGTAGGCCAGGAGCAGCCCGAGGCCGGGCCCCGGGTTCGACTCCAGCATGAACAGGATGGACTTGCCGTGCCGCACGGACTCCGCGACCCCGAGCGGGCCCAGCACGCCGTGGTTGATGGCGTTGTTCAGGAACAGCACCTTGGCCGGTTCGATCAGCACGGACGCCACCGGCAGCAGGTCGTGCCCGATCAGCCACTCGACGGCGCCGCCCGCGGCCGTGGTCACGGTGCGGACGATCGGGCCGATGCCCCACACGCCCGCGACGGCCATCGCGCCGCCCACGATGCCGGCGGAGAAGTTGTCCACGAGCATCTCGAACCCGGCCTTGGTCCGCTGCTCAGTGAACTTGTCCACATATTTCAGGATCAAGGCGGCCAGCGGGCCGATGATCATCGCGCCCAGGAACATCGGGCTGTCCGACCCGACGACGATGCCCATCACCGCGACCGCCCCCACCACCGCGCCGCGCTGCCCGTGGACCATCCGGCCCCCGGTGTAGGCGATGAGGATCGGCAGCAGGGCAGTGATGATCGGGTTCACCATCGCGGCCAGCGCCGCGTTCGGCAGCCAGCCGGTGGGGATGAAGAGCGCGGTTATCAGGCCCCAGGCGATGAACGCGCCGATGTTCGGCATGATCATGCCGGCCAGGTGGCCGCCGAGCCGCTGGATTGTGGCCTTGACGCCGGTCCCGTAGACCGGGGGAGTGTAGGTGTCGGCCATCGGACGTGCTCCTTCGGGGGGATGAGCAGGGTCTTCGTGGTGCGGGTCCTCGTGGTGCGGGTCTCCGTGGAGTGGCGAGCGTCGGGGGTCGGTGCGTGGGGTCAGCTGTGGACGGGGCGGGACGGGTCGGGCGGGCTGATGCGCACGGCGTCGCGGCTGATGTCGGCCGGGCCGGGCATCCGGCTGCCGGGGAGGCGGACGGCCGCCGCGCCCCAGGCCAGCCCTTCCAGCAGGGCGTCCCTGCCGCGTCCGCCGGCGGCCAGGAAGCCCGCGAGCATCGCGTCCCCCGCGCCGACCGCGCTGCGCGGCTCGGTGACCGCGGCCTCGCCGTACCAGATGCCGTCCTCCTCCACCAGGACGGCGCCGTCGCCGCCCAGGCTGGCCAGGACGGCCCGCGCGCCCGCCGCCCTGAGCTTGCCCGCCGCCTCCACCACGTCGCCGACGCGGCGGATCGGCATGCCGGTGGCGGCGGTCAGCTCGTCGAGGTTCGGCTTGACCAGCGCGGGGCCCGCGGCGAGTGCGCAGGCGAGGGCGGGGCCGCTGGTGTCGACCGCGACGTGGATGCCCGCCCCGGCGAACCTGCGGCACAGCCTCGCGTACACGTCCGCGGGGACCTCCGGCGGCAGGCTGCCGGACGCGACCACCCAGTCGGCCTCGTGCGCGGCGGCCAGCACCGCGTCGGCGATCGTGTCCAGCTCGGCGGGAGACAGGGCCGTGCCCGGTTCGTTGATCTTGGTGATGGTGCCGTCGGGCTCGGCGAGCGTGACGTTCGACCTGGTCGTCCCGGCCACCGGCACGGTCACCATGTCAAGGCCCTCCAGAGTGAGCAGCCGGACGAGCTGCCTGCCCTCGTCGCCGCCGAACGGCACCACGGCCCGCGAGGTGACGGCGTTGGCGAGCAGGGCCCGCGAGACGTTCACGCCCTTGCCGCCGGGGTCCAGCCGGGCGGCCGCGGCCCGGATGACGGCCGCCCTGGTGAGCGACGCGATCTCGATCGTGCGGTCCAGGCTGGGATTGAGGGTCAGGGTGAGGATCATCGGCGCCACCGGGGACGCCTCGCCGTAGTGATGCCGGTCATGCGCGTACCACCTCCGGGCCCGCCGCCGACAACTCGGCGGCGAGCGTCACGTCCAGGCCGGTGTCGGTGATCACCAGGTCGATCTCGCTCAGCGCGGCGAACCTGGCCAGGTAGGTGTTGGTGAACTTGGTGTGATCGGCCAGCAGCACGCTGCGCTGGGCGGCCCTGACCATGGCCCGCTTGATGGCCGCCTCGGCCGGGTCGGGCGTGGTCAGGCCCTTGGCGGCCGAGCAGCCGTTGGTGGCCATGAACGCCACGTCCACGTGGAGCTGCGACAGGGGTTGCAGCGCCCAGTCGTCCACGGTGGCCAGGGTGCGGCCGCGCAGCCGTCCGCCGAGCATGATGACGTGCAGGTTGGCGCGGGCGGCCAGGACGGTCGCCAGCGGCGGCGAGTTCACCACGACCGTGAGCTCCCGGTCGGCGGGCAGGATCTGCACCAGCCGCCCCGTGGTGCTGCCCGCGTCGATGATGACCGAGCCGTCCTCCGGCAGCTCGGCCAGCGCCGCCTTGGCGATGCGCTCCTTCTCCGCGGTCAGCACCTCGTCGCGGGCGGCCAGGGCCGGTTCGAAGCCGAGCCGTTCGACGGGGATCGCGCCGCCGTGCACCCTGCGCAGCACACCGGCGCGTTCCAGCACGGTGAGGTCGCGGCGGATCGTCTCGGTGGTCACGTCGAGCTCGCCGGCCAGGGCCACCACATCGACGCGCCCGGCGGCGCGCGCCCTGGTGAGGATCTCCTGTTGCCGCTCCTCGGCGTACATGATGTTGGTTCACCGCCGTTTCGCTGTGGTTTCCTCTGTGTTTATACCCGTTTCCATGGGATGGTCAAGAGAGGCATATCCGAATCTGGTAGTTATAGGCGGATGCGAATGAAGCCGTGGGCCGCCGTGGCGGCAGCCGTCCCCCTTGCCGCCGGATGCCTCGCCGGAGCCCCGGCGAGCCCGGCGTCCGCCGCCCCGTCGAGCGCGCCCGCCCGCGCGGCGCAGTCGCCGCGTGTGCCGGCGGGCACCACGGCCGCATGGCTGGTCTTCGACAGGAAGGCGGGCAGGATCGTCGCGACCAGGAACCCGCACAGGAAGTTCCGCTCGGCGTCGGTCGTCAAGATCCTGATCGCGATCGACTACCTGGAGAGCGGCGCGAGCGTCCCGCCGGCCGACGCCGGGCTGCTGAAGGTCATGCTGCGCTCCAGCGACGACGACGCCGCCTCCACGTTCTGGAACCGCCGCGGCAAGGGGGCGATCATCCAGCGGATGGCCCGGAAGCTCGGCCTGTCCGACACCACGCCGCCGCCCGCGTCCAAGCCCGGCTTCTGGGGCTACACCTCGCTCAGCGCGTACGACATCGTCAGGACCTACCGCTACCTGCTCGACACGGCCGCCCCCAAGGTCAGGGACACCATCCTGGGGCACCTGCGTGAGTCCACCCGGTGCGGCACCGACGGCTTCGACCAGTCCTTCGGCATCCCCGGCGCGGTGCCGCGGCCGTGGGCGGTCAAGCAGGGCTGGTCCGGGTTCGGGACGGTCCCGCCCGCCAGGTGCCAGGCCAACCCGGCGTCGGGCGGGGCGATCTCCGCCGTCGCCTTCCGCGCCCGCGGCTCAGGCGTGCCCGACTACGGCCGTCCCGTCCTGCACACGACCGGGCTCCTCGGCAAGGACGAGCGCCTGATCATGGCCGTGCTGACGGCGCACCCGGCAGGGGGGACGTGGAGCGCCTCGGTCGACCGCGTCACCCGGCTCACCCAGGACCTGAACCGCGGCCTGCCCTCCTGAGCGCGGTCCCGCGCTCGGCGTTCCCGTCGCCGACCTCACCCGTCGCAGGCTTTACCCGTGGCCGGCCTCACCCGTGGCCGGCCGCGGCGCGTTGCGGGCCGGACAGGGAGTCCAGCCAGCTGATCAGGCGGGTGCCCTGGCGCGTCATGACGGCGGGGTCGCGCAGGGCGTTGGCCAGAAGTGACATGCCCTGGTAGGCGCCCACCAGTGTCAGGGCGAGCTCGTCGGGATCGGGCTGCCCGAGTTCGCGGAACTGCCGTTCGACCCAGTCCAGCAGCAGCCGGATGACCTTGCCCGCCTCCACGTCCAGGCCGCCCTCGTCGCGCTTGTCCAGCTCGGTGGCCAGCGTTCCCGTGGGGCAGCCGTAGCGGGCCGCGAGATCGCGCTGGCTGATCCACGCCTCCACGAGCCCCTTGAGCCGCGCTCCCGGATCGGGAAGGCGATCCAGCCGGTCGGTGAGGATCTCCAGCTGGCGGGCGTGTTCGGTGAGCGCGGCCGCGACGAGCTCGTCCTTGGTCTTGAAGTAGTAGTACACGTTGCCCACCGGGACATCTGCGGCGCGGGCGATGTCGGCGATGGTGGTGCGCTCCGCGCCCTGCTGGTGCACGACCTGGGCGGCGGCGGACATCAGTCGCTGCCGTTTGGCGGTCGCCGTCTTCACCCGGGAGCCTTTCGAGTCAGTCACCTGACTAACTATAGGCGGCGGGGTCTGCTACGGACTCTTCTGAGTCGGCCAACCAACTGACTCCGCCCGCCGCACGGTGATCGCGCCGTTCGGAGACGTTGGGCCGCCGACCATCGACCCCGACGGGAACGCCGGGGTCGCAGCCGCCGTTCTGCGCGAGCCGGGCCACGTGTCTACGAGCTCACCGGGCCGGAGGCGTGGTGGCTCGCGGCTGGCACGCCAATTTCAGCGGCCCGCCTGCCGTTCTTGGAGTAAACGCACCTTTTGCGGCACGACCATCCGCCAGGCTTCCAGCACCAGCTCGCGCATCTCTGCCTCGTCGATGGCCGCCAGCCGGACTTGCAGCCAGTTGTATCGCAGGTCCGAATCCTGCGGCATCAGGAACTTGTCGGGTTCGGCCGCCACCAGAGCGGCTCGTTCCTCTTTCGGGAACGCGAAGCCCATCATCGACTCGTCGCGCGAAAAGGCCACATAAACGATGGGGCCGACCCGGAACTTCACGCGATCCCTGATGAGGTGCTCCGACGAGCGGGGGAGAGTGCCGGCGAGCCGCCGCACGTCCTCGACTGTGACCACAGGGCCAATCTAGTGGGTGCCCTCCGCCGCGGAGATGTCGGCGAGCGCGGAGGTGGGGTCGCTCTCCCTCACGAGGTCGCCGAGGCTGACGATGCCGACCGCCCGGCCGTCCTCGACGACCGGCAGGCGGCGTACGGCGTGCGAACGCATCAGCCGGACTGCCTGGTCGATGCTCGTGTCGGGACAGATGGCCTCGACGTCGAAGCTGGCCGCCTCGCGCACGGGCGTGTCGGGACCGCGATCGTCGGCGACCACGCGCACGGTGATGTCGCGGTCGGTGACGATGCCGAGCATGCGCCCGTTGTCGTTGACGATCAGCGCTCCGGTGTCGTGGTCACGCATCAGCGCCGCCGCCACGGACACGGGCTGGTCCGCCTCGACCCGCACGGGGTGCGTGGTCATGACCTCTGCCACGGTTTCGGCCATGGAGTCCTCCTGCTAGCCGCTACCCGGCCCACCCCCTACCCAGGGGGAGGCGTTGCTCACCTGGAAACGTCTCACCGCACCGTTCACTTGCGGTCGGCCCGCGTGTCGGAGTGCGGGACGAGCACATTCCTTGACGTCGCGTCCGGTGCGACGGGCTCGCCCGTCCGGGAGAGGTCCCGGCCGACCGGGGCGCTCAGCGCGTCCCGGTCGGGGGAGTGGTCAGCGGCTGAGGTCCTTGGCCGCCGCGCGGATCTCGTCGAGCAGCACCGCCAGGTCGCCCTCGGTGGTGTCCGGGTGCAGGATGCAGGTGCGCAGCGCGTCGGTGCCGCCGAGCCGGGTACCGGTGAGGAAGGCGTTGCCCCGCCTCTGGACGGCGGCGGGGATGGCGCGGTTGAGCGCGTCGAGCCCGTCGCCGTCCCGCGCCTGCGCGCCCTCGGGGCGGTAGCGGAACGCAGTGATGGACGTGGTGACCGGGGCGAGCAGCTCGAAGTCGCCCGCGTCCCCGACCATGGACGCCAGCGTGCGGGCGAGCCCGGTCGTGTGGTCGACCAGGCGGGCCACGCCGTCGCGGCCGAGGTGCGACAGGGTCGCCCAGGTCTTCAGCGCCCGGAACGGACGGCTCTGCTCCGGCCCGTACTCGGCGAACCAGCCCAGGTCGTCGGCGTTCTCGTCCACCAGGTAGGACGGCACCAGGCTGAACGCGGCACGGGTGGCGGCGGGGTCGGCGATGAGCGCGCACCCGCAGCCGACCGGGACGCCCAGCCACTTGTGCGGGTCGAGCGCCAGCGAGTCGGCCCGGTCGAGCCCCGCGAAGGCGGGCGCGGCGCCGTCGGCGAGGATGCCCAGCGCTCCGTAGGCGCCGTCGATGTGGAACCACAGGCCGTGTTCGGCGGCCACGTCGGCGATCGCGTCCAGGGGGTCGACGGCGCCGGAGTTGACGGTGCCGGCGCTGGCGGCCACGCAGAACGGGCGCAGCCCGGCGGCGGCGTCCGCGGCGATCATCGATCGGAGCGCGGCGACGTCCATCCGGTAGTGGGAGTCCACCGGGACCGTGCGCACCTGGCGCGCGCCGAGCCCCAGGAGCTGGGCGGCCTTGTGCAGGCAGCTGTGCCCCTCGGCCGAGACGTACAGGATGAGCGGCGGGTGCCCTGACAGGCCGTCCTCGCGGGCGTCCCAGCCGTCGGCGAGCGTGGCCCGCTGGCGGGCGCCGGCCAGGCAGACGATGGTCGCCATGGACGCCCCGCTGGTCAGCAGCCCGCCGCCGGGCGGATGGGGGAAGCCGACGAGGCCGGCCAGCCAGCGCACGACCGTCCGTTCCAGGAGGGGGCCAGCGTGGTCGCCGCCCGCGCAGCTCGGGTTCAGCGCCGCCGCCAGCGGCTCGAAGACGGCGCCCGCAGGCGACGGCGGGGAGTTCACCCAGCCGAAGAAGCGGGGATGGCCGTTGCCCATGGGGTGGGTCATGATCCGGCTGCGCGCGTCGTCGAGCAGCTGGTCCAGGGGGCGTCCGCGCTCGGGCATCTGCTGCGTGGTGAGCCAGGCGCGGTCGCCGTCGGGCACCGGCTGCCAGACCGGCCCGTCGCCGACCCGCTCGAGGTGGTCGGCCATGAGGTCGGCCGCCTTCGCGGCGGCCTGCCGCAGTTCGTCCATCAGGACGCCTCCTTCCGGGAGACGTGGTGTTCGTCGTCGGTCTTCGCCGGGTGCGCCTGGTGGCCCGGCTCGGGGCCGCCCAGCTCCATGGCCAGGTAGTACACGCAGTCGGTGTCGCCGTCGTTGGCGAAGGCGTGGCGGCGGTCGCCCGGGTAGTAGGCGGAGTCGCCCGCGCGCAGCTCGTGCGGCCTGTCGTCGATCGTGAGGCGCAGGGTGCCCGACTCGACGGCCAGGTACTCGCGCGAGCCGGGCGCGTGCGGGGCGAACTCCCCGGCGTCGACGCCGGGGCCGAGGGTGGTGCGCATGAACTCGAACTCGACGTCCGCCAGCACGGGCGACAGGACGCGCCGCTCCCACCCGGACGGGTCGCGCAGCACGCGCTGCTCCGCGCGGCGCAGCACCCGCGGGACCGCGTGCGCGGGCTCGTCCAGCAGTCGGGCGATGGAGGTGCCCAGCGCCGTCGCGAGCCGGTCCAGGACGAGCACGCTCGGCGTCTTGGCCCCCCGCTCCACCTCGGACACCATGCTGCGGCTGATGCCGCTCAGCTCGGCCAGCCGCTCCACGGAGAAACCACGGGAACGACGCTCGGCTCTGACACGCGACCCGAGCTCGGCCATCGTCAGGCCGCTGGAGAGAACTCCGTCCATGTCCTCCACTATAGCGGTGAAATGTCCGCTATAGCGATGCGGCGTGAGACTGCTCGTAGGCGGCGAGGACCTGCTTGCGGCGCTTGGCCGGGAGGCGGTCGATGTAGAGGTGGCCGTCGAGGTGGTCGGTCTCGTGCTGGAGACAGCGGGCCAGCAGCCCGGTGCCCTCGACGGTGACCGGGTCGCCCTTGACGTCGAAGCCGCGGACCGCGGCGCGGTCGGGGCGGGGGAGCGGCGCGAACTGGCCGGGCACCGACAGGCAGCCCTCGTCGCCGGGGTCGAGGTGGCGCTCGCCCAGGGCGGGCAGTTCCAGCGACGGGTTCACGACGACGCCCTTGTGGTGCTCGCCGTTCTCGTCGGGGCAGTCGTAGACGAACACCCGCAGCGGGACGCCGATCTGGTTGGCCGCCAGGCCCACGCCTTCGGCCGCGTACATGCTCGCGAACATGTCGTCGACCAGCGCCTCCAGGTCGCCGTCGAACCTGGTGACCGCCTCGCACGGGTTGTGCAGCACCGGATCGCCCACGCGTGTGATCGGCCGGACCTCTCCCACGACCAACTCCCCTTCCTCAAGCCCGACTTGTCGGCTCAAAGTGTACCGAGCTTGGCCAGTGTCTCATATTTTAAGACATTTCTTCTTGAATGATGAGACTCGTTGTAGGGTCTCCGGCATCAGAGGAGAAACGAGGGAGTTTTCCGATGGATGCCGTATACACGCATGGCCACCACGAATCAGTGCTGCGGTCGCACCGCTGGCGCACCGCCGAGAACTCGGCCGGCTATCTGCTGCCCCACCTCCAACCGCAGATGAAGCTCCTGGACGTCGGCAGCGGCCCCGGCACCATCACCGCCGACCTGGCGGAGCGGGTGAGCCACGTGACGGCGTCCGAGGTGACCGAGGAGGCGCTGGAACTGGCCAGGGCGGAGCTGGCGGCCAGAGGGACGCCCAACGTCTCCTTCGCCGTCGCCGACGTGCACGCGCTGGACTTCCCCGACGACGCCTTCTGCGCCGTCCACGCCCACCAGGTGCTCCAGCACGTCGGCGACCCGGTGCGGGCGCTGCGCGAGATGCGCCGGGTGACGAAGCCGGGCGGCCTGGTCGCGGTGCGCGACAGCGACTACGACGCGTTCGCCTGGTACCCGCGGCTGCCCGCGCTGGACGAGTGGATGGCGCTCTACCAGAAGGTGGCGCGCGGCAACGGCGGCGAACCGGACGCGGGCCGCCGCCTGCTGTCCTGGGCCAGGGCCGCGGGCTTCGAGGACGTCACCGCGACCTCGTCCACCTGGTGCTTCGCCACTCCCGACGACCGGGCCTGGTGGGGCGGCATGTGGGCGGACCGGGTCCTGCACTCCGCCATGGCCCGCCAAGCACTCGCCACCGGCGCGGCCACCCAGGACGACCTGCGGCGCATCTCGGACGGATGGCGGGAATGGGCGGCCTGCGAGGACGGCTGGCTGTCGATCCTGCACGGCGAGATCCTCTGCCGCGTCCACTGACCCGACGCCGCGCCCACCCGCGCCCCGCGCCTCGGGTCAGAGGCCCAGCGTGGGGGCCCGTTCGTTAGAGGCCCAGCGTGCGGGCCCGTTGCCACTGGGGGTCGCGGTAGAGGACCACGTCCGCGCCGTCGAGCAGCTCGTCGGGAGCGGACAGCATGGTGATCTCGCCCGCCGCCTGCATGTCCAGCAGCAGGTCGCGGACCCGGGGCCCCACCGGGAGGCGGCCTGCCGGGAGGCCGAGCCCGTCCCGGACCAGGTCGGCGATCTCCGACAGGTGGAACGGCCCGTCGAGCTCGGCGACGACGCCCCGCACCACGCTGAGCGTGATCACCTGCGTGGCCTCCGCGTGCGCGAGCTGCCAGGTGATCTGCTCCTTGCGGCGGCCCGTCGCCGCGCAGGCCGTGCAGCCGCGCGTCAGCCCCGGCACCACCTGCTCCTCGGCCGAGCCGAGGCAGACCGTGCACTGGTTGTTCTCGGAGGCGTGCAGCTCGGCCGTCATCCTGTCGGCCAGGACGGCGCCGCAGTCGCAGGCGAACGCGTCACCGAGAATGCCGGTCTGCGGGGAGATCGTATGTTTCGTCATCGCAGCCGACTCTACCCGCGCACGTCCGCCAGGCCGTGTAGCCTGCGCAGCGCCTTGCGGGCCGCCGCCGAGACGCGCTCGTCCGGGTGGTGGTCGATGAAGACGCGCAGCACCCGCTCGGTCCACGGATGGTCGCCGAAGGCGAGGATCGCGATCGTGCTCGCCTGGTCCTCGGGCTCCATGCCCTTCGCGACCGACTCGATCACCTCGTCCGTCTCGCCGCCGAACTCCAGCAGCGTGGACGCCATGTCGACGAGCACCCAGGCGATCTCGTCGGCCGACGGCAGGCGGTCGTCGCGGCCCAGCCGGGCGGCCACCACCGCACCCACGCGGGGCTCGCCGATCAGCGCGTCGAGACTCCGGCGCCCCGCTTCGCCCAGGTCGGACGCCAGCAACTCGACGCCGACGGCCCTGCTCAGCGGGCTCACCTCGGGCAGGACGGCCGCGATGGCGGCCGCCGCCTCGTCCGGGTCCCTGCCGGACAGCCAGCCCGCCAGTTCTTCGGCGCGTTCCGGCTCGGGGTAGGAGCGCAGGCCGTGCAGGAGCGTGGCGGCGTCGGCGTCGGCGAGGGAGCCCGTGATCGGGATGTGCTGCCCGGTGGTCTCCGCGATGATCCGCCGTCCGGCCCACAGCCCGAGCGGGGTCAGGGCGTGCGGCTTCGCCTCCCGTACCAGCCCCAGGCCGGTGAGGAGCTCGGGGACGTCCCCTTCGGGCGGCTCGGGCGACAGGAACCGCCGGACCACCTCCAGCAGCAGGCCCTCCTCGTCGCCGAGCCGCTTGAACCAGGCTTCGAGCACGTCCGCGCCGTCGGCCGGGATCTCGCCGCCGTCCCCCAGCGGCTCCGCGGCGAGCGGCGCGGTACGGACGGCCGCCGCCAGCTCCGCCTCGGAGGGCAGGCGGACCGGCGGTTGCAGTGGCAGGGTGTCGTCGTCATAGGAGCCCACCGCCCCATCCTGTCGCGATATTTACGCTAAGGTGCACGTGGCCCCGAAAAGTCGGAAGAAAGGAGGCGCTGAGATGTTCCGTAGTTCCTGGACGCTCACCGCGTCCATCCCCGCTCTTCGGAGGACCTGTGCTTTTCCGCTCCACGGTCGAGGCTGACCTCGACCATCTGCTCGGCTGCGTCGTCGACGAGTCCATCAGCTGGGCCCACCCCGAACGGCTGCTCTCCTTCCTGGAGTCCGGCCACTACCGCCACGACCACATCTGGGTCGCCGAACGCGACGGCGAGATCCTGGCCCGCGCCGTCTGGTGGGGCTTCCCCGGCGGCGACCCGCTCGCGCTCGACTGCGTCTACGTCCACCCCTCGGTCGAGGACCGCGTCGGCCTCGCGGCAGAGCTGCTCCGGCACGCCCACGCGCAGTACGGCGACGCGCCCGAATACCACGTGTTCGTCGCGAACGGCTGGCGCGACGACCCCAAGGCGTCGGCGGCCGTCGCCTGGCGGTGGGAGGCCGCCGGACGCGCCGGGCTGACCGAGGAACTGGAACGGCTCCGCTACGAGTGGACGGCCGACACGCCGGTGCCCGAGCCGTCGGGCAGGCTGATCTTCAGCGGCGAGGACGACGACGAGGTCTTCGTGGACGCCTTCCGCCGCGTGGCCGTCGGGACGCTCGACTTCCACACCCGGCAGGCCCTGGCCACCACGCCCCCGCAGGAGCAGGCCCGCCAGGACGTCGCCGGGTACCGGGAGATGCCCGGCGACCGGTCCTGGTGGCGGCTCGCGCACACGAAGGACGGCGACCTGGTGGGCGTCGCGCTGCCGTCCGCCAACAACGCCGGGCCGGTGGTCGGCTACCTCGGCGTGCTGCCCGAGCAGCGCGGCCACGGGTACGTGGACGAGCTGCTCGGCGAGATCACCCGCATCCACGCGGCGCGCGGCGTCCAGCGCGTCGTCGCCGACACCGACGCGGGCAACGTCCCGATGGCCAGGGCCTTCGAACGGGCGGGCTACCGCAACTTCGCCGTCAGGCTGGTCCTGTCACAGGCCACGTAACACCGCCACCCGGCACGGGCGGGCCGCCGCCACACGGCGGCCCGCCCATGGCGACCCGCGGCCAGGCTCGCCCGGCGTCAGGCAGGACCGTCCAGGTGAGGCAGCCGCGTGCGGACGACCAGCGCGTGCAGGCCCTCGTGCGCGGAGGCGGTCTCGGGCAGCCGCGAGGCGTCCCTGGCCGCCTCCAGCGCCGCAGTCAGCCGCGCCACGTCCTCGCCCGCGGTCGCGACCGGGGGCGCCTCGCCGTGCTCGGCCTCCCGCTTGGCGGCCACCAGCTCCGGCAGGTACGGCGGGCCGTACGCGTACAGGTGCGTCAGGTCGGCGTCGAGCGAGCCGGTGCGCATCAGGTGCGTGCCCGTCGCCAGCACCCTGAACGTGTAGAGACCTATTGACCGGACTACGGGCATCGACATGGGCGTGTCCTACCCTCGATACCTCTGCTTGAAGGTAAACAAGCGCGCGTTCCCTCGTTCATGGAGGTGCGTGTGGCGATGTCCGACGACAACGAGTATGACCTTGAGGCGATTCGACTGCCTGATTGGGGACGGGTCGTACCGACAGCCCATGCCGTGCCGTACGACGTCCTCGATCCCGAAGGACAGCCGGTGGAGCCGATCCGTCGCTATCTTCGCGATTTCGTCGCCCGAGGACAGAAGGCGGGAAGCGTCCGAAGCTACGCCTACGTTCTCCTGCGCTGGTGGCGATGGCTGCACGCGATCGGCGTTGCCTGGGAGAAAGCCACCTCGGCTGAGGTTCGCGAGTACGTCTTATGGCTCCAACGAGCCCCCAAGCCGACCAAGGCGACACGGACAACGTCGGCCGCGACCGCAGGGACGATCAACCCGATCACCCGCAAGCACTACCCGAGCGATCAGTACGCGCCCCGGACCGTGCGACACAGCAACGCTGTGCTGCGCAGCTTCTACGAATTTTGGATCGAGCGAGGTGAGGGTCCGCTGGTCAACCCGGTGCCACAAGAGCGCCCACGAGGCCAGCGACCAAACGCTCATCACAATCCGTTGGAACCGTTCCGTCCCGAGGGGAGGCTCCGTTACAACCCGCCGGTTCCCAAGCGCCGTCCTCGGGCTATGCCCGACCAGCAGTGGGATGATCTGTTCACCGCTTTTCGCTCCGATCGCGATCGTGCCATCGTGACCATCATGATCAGTAGCGGCATCCGCGCCGGAGAGCTGCTTGGCATCACCAGCCCTGACGTGGACTGGGGCGATCAGCTGGTGCGGGTGCGCCGGAAGGGGACAGGTGCCGAACAGTGGCTTCCCGTCAGCGCCGAGGCCTTCATCTGGCTGCGGCTCTACCTTGACCAACTCCGAGGCTGCGATCTCAGCCGGACAATCTGGTGGACTCTCCGCCGTCGTAGCCCTGGGACGCCCCCGCTGCATTACCGCCCGCTGACCTACGACGCGCTACGGGCCGTTCTGCGCCGCGTCAATGAATCGCTCGGCACCAACTGGACCATGCACGACTTCCGGCACACGTGCGCGCTGCGGATGCTGCGCAGCAACGACTTGTCTTTGCGTGACATCCAAGTCGTACTCGGTCACGCACACCTCACAACCACTCAGCTCTACCTCGAAGAGGAGCCGGAGGTAGTCATTCGCCGGGTGCATGAGTACCTGTCCACGCGCCAGCAGACCGCTCAACCCCCACAAACTGCCGCCTCGCCGGCGATCGGCTACAACGCGACGGACCTGGACATTCTCTTCGGAAGGGACGCTCGATGACACCGACGTCACCGATCATCGCCGACAGCACGACGTCTTCGGTGCCAGCGTTTCTCCTCCCCGCCGAGCCACCTTCCATCCCGCTCGACGGCGGGCTGCTCGATCACCTCCCCATCCAGCAAGTCCTGTCGTCGCTGACCCTCCTGCGCGCCTGGAGCGCACTCCCAGCTTCTCAACTGCGGCGCAGACTCAGTGGCGCCGAACACCTGCTGATCTGGCTCAATGAACAGCCGGGAGACGGCTGGCAGGCTCGCTGGCGCTTCTGCGAGGCAGGCAGGGAGACCCTCAGCTGGGTCAACGACCTCGCTGTGGCCAAGCAGCGATCTGCGGCATCGCTCAGGGGCGAGGTCGTCTACGGACTGTCCGGGCTGCTGCTGGGGCGCCTCATACGTCCCAGCTACGGATTCCTGGTCGACTATTACGCCGTCAGGCTCTTCACCGACGTCCGGACCGAGATATCACCCGAACGCTTCGAGGAAGCCGAGGCCGCCACCAGGCGGCTCGGCATGGTTGGACGGCAAGTCGCTCAGACTCTCACCCTGCTCGCCAAGCTGGTTCTCTATACCGGCAAGGAGCTCGACCAGTTGACAGCCGATGACCTGCTCGGTTACCGGGCCTGGAATATCGGGCGCTACGGGCGGCAGACCTCGGGAATCCACGGTGCATGGGACGTGCTCCGCGATATCGGCGTGCTCGATGTCGACGAGAGCCTGCGAGCTGCTCTGCGCACCGGCCAATCTCCTACCCGGGAGCTGGTCGCGCGCTTCCGGCTCGAATGCGACGACGTTCGTGAGGTACTGATCCGCTACCTCGACGAACGACGACCCGGCATGGACTTCAGTTCCTTCCGTCAACTCGTCACCACCCTGGCCGGCACCTTTTGGGCCGACATGGAAGCCCATCACCCCGGCATCAACAGCCTCGATCTACCTCCCGAGATTGCGGCAACGTGGAAAGAACGCGTGGCCTTCACCACCAAGAAAGGCGCTGCGGGGCGGCCGAGGAAAGGACGGCTGGAGATCTTGAGCCGAGTCCGCAGTTTCTATCTTGATATCCAGGAGTGGGCTCACCAAGACCCGGCCCAGTGGGCTGCCTGGGCCGTCCGCTGCCCTATCAAACGCACCGAACTCGAAGGAATCGCCAAGCGCAACCGGGCTCGGACCGCGGAGATGCACCAGCGCGTCCGAGAACGCCTTCCACATCTACTGACCTTGGTCGACGCCGCGGAACGGCATCGCGACGATCAAGCCGCCTTGCTGATGGCCGCCCAGCAGGTATCGGTTGGAGAGACCTTCGAGCACAACGAGACGACCTTCCGGCGAACCGCACACAAGACCGCGAACCACCGCAGCGAGACCCAGCGAGGTCCCGCTGCCGTGCTGGCCGAGAACATGGAAACCAGCGAAGAGACCAACCTACTCCGGGCAGAAGAAGACGCCTTCTGGGCCTGGGCGATCATCGAGACGCTGCGTCACACCGGCATCCGCATCGAAGAACTACTGGAGCTGACTCATCTGGCGCTGATCTCCTACCGTCTGCCCGACACCAAGGAGATCGTCCCGTTGCTGCAGATCGTGCCATCCAAGAGCAATGAGGAACGCCTGCTGCTCGTGACGCCCGAACTTGCCAGTGTCTTGGCCGCAGTCATCAGCCGAGTGAGAGAGGCCGACGGCCGGGTGCCATTGACGGCTCGTTACGACGCTCACGAGCGAACGACCGGTCCGCTCCTTCCGCACTTGTTCCAACGCCGAGTCGGCTGGCGCCGGGAGATCATCAGCACAAAGGTAGTCGTCCGGCTCCTCAACGACACGCTCTCGCGAGCCAAACTCGAAGATCGAGCTGGCGCGCCGCTCCGCTACACCCCGCACGACTTCCGCCGGATGTTCGTCACGGAAGCGGTCACCGGCGGGCTACCTGTCCACATCGCTGCCCGGATCCTCGGTCACCATAGCCTGAGCACGACTCAGGCCTACCTGGCGGTCTTCCAAGACGACCTGATCCGGTCCTACCGGACCTTCCTCGACAAACGGCGGGCCTCCCGTCCCATGGCCGAATACCGGGAACCCACCGACGAGGAATGGGACGAATTCCAAAAGCACTTCGAGCTACGCAAGGTCGAGCTCGGCACCTGCGGCCGCCCCTATGGCACTCCCTGCGCCCATGAGCACGCCTGCATCCGATGCCCCATGCTCCGCGTGGATCCGGCCCAGCGGCGCCGTCTCGAAGAGATCATCCGCAACCTCACCGATCGCATCGGCGAGGCACAGGTCAACGGATGGCTGGGAGAGGTTCAGGGCCTCCAGATCAGTCTCGGAGCAGCCCGCAGCAAGCTTCAGTCACTCAACAGGCTTGTCCGCAACCGCGGCCACAGCCCTGTCGACATCGGTATGCCTGTCATCCCCGGGGAGCGCAGGTGATCCGTCCATCATGTGTGACCGTCTTCCGGCCGTCACGATGCCATCGCCGCCGCATGACGTTTGCTCAGCTCGGTCAGATGACGGACATCAGGATGATCTTTAAGTGCCTCCAGGGCCGGAAGAAGGCCGTTCCCCCGGTGCACAAGAACTAACGCCGTTGCCAAGAACCCCTCCATAAGGGAGCGCAAGATCATGTGATTGGAGTTGGCATAGCGATGAACCAGAGTGTCGACCAATGTCCCGAAGACTGCGAGGTCGATCTCGTATTCGTCGGCGATCACCGAGCCGACTCCGGTCGGCAGAGCCACGAGATCGGCGAATGCTTCCGCAGAGGACACAAAAACTCGGGCCACGCCAGTGGCAGGGTTCCAGAGGACACGCTCTCCGACTTGGAAGTACTGACTCATCCCTCACCTCATTCAGGATCGCCACAAGGCGGGTCGTCATGTCGGTTCGCCAACCCGCATCCCATGATCGCCGAGACGAAGGACTTCGTAGTCCGGAAAAGCAGCGGCTTCAGCTCGCCCGTCCTCTCGAACAGGCGCCACTGGGTGCGCGCGAAGCCGAGGTAGTGGTGGGCGTGGTGGCGGGTCAGGCATCCGGGCGCGAGGGCGACCAGCTCCTCGTGCACCGGTGAGGAGCTCACGACCAGCGGCGAGAGCAGCTGCTCCAGCACGTAGCCGTTGCGGTTCAGCAGCAGCTGGCAGAACTTGGCCAGGTCGTGCGTGACCAGGTCCACCTCGACCCCGTCGCGCGTCCACGTCCTGTCGAGGGTCTCGGGTCCGGTGCGCAGGCCGACGACCTGCTCGGCGGGCAGGACGTGCACGCCCCGCAGGTCCACGTCCGAGTCGACGGACGGGAAGCCGTACAGGTGGGCGCCGCTGACGGTGGCGAAGGCCAGCGGGTGCGGCTGCTCGCCGGGGATCTCCGGCAGCCAGGAGGGCAGGTTCACAGTCGCTCCTCGCGGACGCCGGCCAGGAAGTCGTCCACCGCCGCCCGGTCCGGTGCGGCCGGCAGCACGGAGCCGGTGCGGGCCAGTCCGGCGGCCAGCCCGGCCCGCCAGGCGTCGACCTCGGCCCAGGGCAGCTCGCCGCGCCTGACCGCCAGCAGCCGGTCGCGGTGCCCGCCCACGCGGACCAGCGGCTCGCCGTGGTGTACCAGGTGCAGGCCGCTCAGCAGCAGCCTGATCATGTGCATCGCCTGCTTCCACTTCGGACGCGCCGGGTCGAGGCGGCGGAACTGGGTGTCGGCGTACCCGGCGAAGGTCTCGTGGGCGCGCTGCGACAGGAAGGCGCCGCGCAGCTCACGCAGCCGCTCTCCGGCGGGCGTGGACGCCTCCACGATCGGCGACCACAGGCACTCCAGCACGGTGGGGTTCGCCGCCAGGGCGAGCACGCAGAGCCGCTCGACCTCCCAGGAGAACTGCTCGGGCAGCGGGCCGTCGCGGTGGGTGGGCGGCTTGTCCAGCCGCCAGAAGGCCGCCGTGGGCGGTGCGAACACGCCGCGCCTGTCGGTGTCGGACGTTTCGCTCTCCAGCCCGTACGCCCGGGACCCGACCACCACGGAAAGGATCAGATCATCGCTCACCCGGACAACCCTGGCATGCCCGCAAGGCTGGCGAGTAACGGTAAGGTCATGGCCCGTAATAGGGAGGGTCAGGTGACCATGCGCAGCTGGCTGCTGCAAGGGCTGCAGCCGACGTCAGGGATGCACGACGAGCATCCGGGCAAGCGTCACGCCTGGTGGCAGGTCATGTGCCTGACCGGCGTCGACTACTTCTCCACGCTCGGTTACCAGCCGGGCATCGCCGCGCTGGCGGCCGGCGCGCTGTCGCCGATCGCGACGCTCATGCTGGTGGCGCTGACCCTGTTCGGCGCGCTGCCCACCTACCGGGCGGTCGCCGCCGAGAGCCCGAACGGCATGGGCTCCATCGCCATGCTGGAGCGGCTGCTGCCGCACTGGTGGGGCAAGCTGCTGGTGCTCGTCCTGATCGGCTTCGTGGCCACCGCGTTCATCTTCACGATCACGCTGTCGGCCGCTGACGCGACGGCGCACATCCTGGAGAACCCGTTCGTGCCCGGCTTCCTCGACGGCCAGCAGGTGCCGATCACGCTGCTGCTCATCGCGGCGCTCGGCGCGATCTTCCTGCGCGGCTTCAGCGAGGCGATCGGCCTGGCGATCGGGCTGGTCGCCGTCTACCTGACGCTCAACCTGGTGGTGATCGGCACCGCCGTCGCGCACGTGCTCGCCGAGCCGGAACTGGTCGGCGACTGGCAGGACGCGCTGACCGCCGGGCACTCCAGCCCGCTGGCCATGATCGCCCTGTCGGCGTTCGCGCTGCCCAAGCTGGCGCTGGGCATGTCCGGCTTCGAGACCGGCGTGGCGGTGATGCCGCAGATCGAGGGCGACCTCCAGCAGCGCATCAAGGGCGCGCGCCGGCTGCTCACCACCGCCGCGCTGGTCATGAGCGTGTTCCTGACGTTCAGCGGCTTCGCCACGGCCGTGCTCATCCCGCACCGCGAGTTCGAGGAGGGCGGCAAGGCGGCCGGGCGGGCCCTCGCCTACCTGGCGCACGAGTACCTCGGCGACTGGTTCGGCACCGCCTACGACCTCAGCACGATCGCCATCCTCTGGTTCGCGGGCGCGTCGGCGCTGACGGGGCTGCTCAACATCGTCCCGCGCTACCTGCCGCGGTACGGCATGGCCCCTGACTGGACCCGGGCCGTGCGCCCGCTGGTGCTGGTGTTCACCGTGCTCTCGTTCGCGATCACGATCCTGTTCGGCGGGAACGTCGAGTCGCAGGGCGGCGCCTACGCCACCGGCGTGCTGGCGCTCATCCTGTCGGCGGCGGTGGCGGTGGCCATCTCGGCCGCGCGCCGCGGCAGGCGCGCCGCCGCGGCCGGGTTCGGGCTGGTCGCGCTGATCCTCGCCTACACCTTCGTGGCCAACGTCGTCGAGCGGCCCGACGGCCTGTCGATCGCGCTGTTCTTCGTCCTCGCGATCATCGTCACCTCGCTGATCTCCCGCGCCACCCGCTCGACCGAGCTGCGGGTGACCAGCGTCGAGCTCGACCCCGAGGCCAAACGGCTGCTCGAGGCGCTGCCTGCGGGGGAGCTGCGGATCATCGCCAACGAGCCCGACGCCCGCGACGAGGCCGAGTACGCCGAGAAGGACCGCGAGACCCGCGACTACCACCACCTGCCCGACGACGAGCCGATGCTGTTCCTCGAGGTCACGCTGGGCGACACCTCGGAGTTCGCGTCCGACGTGCTGGTCCGCGGCGAGGAGCGGTTCGGGTACGGGGTGCTGACCGTGCACAGCGCGGCGGTGCCGAACACGCTCGCGGCGATCCTGCTGCACCTGCGTGACATGACGGGGCGCCCGCCGCACGTCTACTTCCACTGGGTGGAGGGGAACCCGATCGGGGCGCTGCTGCGCTACCTGCTGTTCGGCGGCGGCGACGTGCCTCCCCTCACCCGCGAGGTGCTCCGCCTGGCCGAGCCGGACCCGCGCCGCCGCCCGCGCGTGCACGTCGGCTGACAGCCCGGAGGGGTTGCGCCGGAGGCGGCCCTGATCTGATCGTTGGCATCCTCCTCGGCGTGAACGCCGGGGACTCCCGCACGTCGCCGTGGGGTTCTTACTGCTTCCTCTACGCCGCTCGCGCGTCGTAGGTTTCGGGCGGTGCCGGGGTCGGAGTTGCCTTGCCCGGTCTTACCTGCCCTCCACAGTCGTTTATGCCGTGTCCAGCCAGCCCGGCGGCCACGGTGATGCCGGTGATGCGCTGCCCTTCGAGGAGGATGTTGATCGCGGCGGCGAGGTCGCGGTCGTGATGCTCACCGCAGGACGGGCAGTCCCACGCGCGCACCTCCAGAGCCAGTTTGCCGTTCTTCCATCCGCAGCAGGGGCACAGCCGGGAGGAGGGAAACCAGCGGCTGACCCTGGTCAGGGTGCGGCCGTGGCGGGTCGCCTTGTCGACCAGCATGGCCGCGAACGTGCCCCAGCTCGCATCGTTGACCGCCTTCGCCAGCCGCCCCCTGGCTAAGCCTCGCACCGCCAGATCCTCGATGTGCACCGCTTGGTTCTCACGGATGATCGAGGTGGTGGTCTGGTGCAGGAAGTCCCGGCGGGCGTCGGCTAGCTTGGCATGCTGACGGGCGACCTTCGTCCGCGCCTTGTCTCGGTTGGCCGATCCCTTCTGCTTGCGTGACAGCGATCGCTGCAACCGAGTGAGTTTCTTCTCCCGGCGGCGCAGCCATTTCGGGTTAGCGATCTTCTCCCCGGTGGACAAGATCGCGTAGTGGGTGAGTCCGAGATCGATCCCGACCTCCGTGTCGCACTTGGGCAGCACCTGGTTGTCGTCGGGTATTCCGATGACGAAGGAGGCGAAATAGCGTCCGGCCGCATCGTGGATGACCGTGACCGACGACGGGGCGACGGGCAGCTCGCGTGACCAGCGGACCTCCACCTCGCCGATCTTCGCCAGATACAGGCGCCCGTCACCGGTCAGACGGAAGGCGTTGGAGGCGAACCGTGCGGACTGGCGGTGGTCGTGACGGGATTTGAAGACCGGCAGCCCCATCTTCGGCCCCTTACGCCGACCGGAGACCGAGTCGAAGAAGTTCTTGTAGGCGGTGTTCAGATCACGGACCGACTGCTGGAGCACCACCGAGGAGACCTCGCTCAGCCATGCCCGCTCGGGTGTGCGTTTGGCCTGGGTGAGGACCAGACGGTCGATGGCGACATCACCGACGAACGGTAACCCCGCCTTGCGTGCGGCTTTACGGGCAGCCAGAGCGTCGTTCCACACCACCCGGGCACACCCGAACGTCTTGGCCAGCATCTCCCGCTGAGCGGCGTCAGGGTAGAGCCGGTAGTTGTAACGCAGCTTCACCCCGCACTCCTCCCACCCCAGGGATACCGTCGGGCGACGAACGGATTACTGATCAGTTACCGTGTGGATACACTCTGTGACTCGAACACATTATCACCGGGTGCATTACATCCGAGGTCGAATACCGGCGCGGCAGGCGAAAGGTATCCGCGCAGTTGATCGCGTCACACCCGGACGTCGCCGAGTGCGCCGTGATCGGCGTGGCCGACGAGCTCAAGGGCCGGCTCCCCGTCGGTTTCGTGGTGCTGAAGGCGGGCGCCGGGCGCGACGCCGGGGAGGTGGAACGCGAGCTGATCGCGCTGGTCCGCGACCGGGTCGGCCCCGTCGCCGCCTTCCGCAGGGCGGTGGTCGTCAGCCGCCTGCCCAAGACCCGCTCGGGCAAGATCCTCCGCGCCACCATGCGCGACATCGCCGACGGGACTCCCTACCGCACGCCGTCCACGATCGAGGACCCGGCGGCGCTGGCGGAGATCGCCGAAGCCTGGCCGGAAACGTCCAGACCGCCTGAGTGAACAAAGCGCTTTTTGCGGGCACATGGGGTAATGATGGACCTCCCGCGCTCTCCCGAGGTGGCCATGACAGAGACCCTGAGCTACGCGGACGCCCTGAAGATTCTCGGCTGCCAGGAGAGCCGGCTGGTCAAGATCGTGGACTTCGCCGCGACCGTCGCGCTGACCGGCTGGGCCCTGGCCGGAGGCGCGGACGTCGCCCTCGGCGTGTCCGACCTGAAGAACGACGTCGTCCGCTACGGCCAGGACGTCGTCCGGCGCGCGGCGGAGTGGCGGAGTGGCGGCAACAGGTTCACCCGCACCCAGCGGCTGTCCGCCGCGCACGCCGTGATCGTGGTCGCCTCCTACTTCGAGGCCCTCGGGGACGCGAAGCTGCCGTTCACGCTGGAACAGCTCGACATGGACCGCGCCGACCAGATCGCCCAGGCCGCCGGCTGGCCGCCGGGGGAGAAGTTCGTCGAGCTGGTCGACAGGCTGCTGATGACCCGGCTGCCGGTGCCGGAACCGCACCGCCCCCACGCCGAGACGCGTGAGGCCGTCGAGCGGGTCTACCGGCAGATGTCCGCCGCCATGGAGACGTACGTCCGAGGGCTGGCGCTGTGGGACGAGCTGTCGGTGGACGAGCAGCTCCTGCTGCCCCGGATGCTCGGCGACGAGCCGCCCGCGCACGCCCTGCGCATCTACGACGAGAACTACCGCTTCCTGGCCGTCGACAGCCCGGAGTTCGGCGTGTGGAGCCTGGCCGCCGAGACGCAGGCGCTCGGCGCGGGACTGTCGCGGGCGGCACGCCTGCTGGCCGAGCTGGCCCCGCCCAGGGTGGGCGACCGGCCGATGATCCACCTGGTCAGGATGGCCGCCACCGCGCTCGACCAGCCGCTCATGGCGGGCGGCAGGGCCCCGGAGGACGTCACGCTGCCCCTGCTCGGCGAGGGCTACATCAGCCCGCGGTGCCGGGTCGCGGAGATGACGCGGGACGCCACGCCCGCCGTGAAGAGCTGGTGGAGCGACCAGCGCGAGCTGCCCGACACCGAGGCGTTCCTGGTCGGGCACCTCACCTCGCTGCACGCCACCCAGGCGCCGCTCGTCGTGCTCGGCGAGCCGGGCTCGGGCAAGTCCAAACTGACCGAGGTGCTCGCCGCGCGGCTGGCCGGGTCGGAGTTCCTGCCGATCAGGGTCGAGCTGCGCGACGTCGTGGCGGACTCGACGGTCACGTCCCAGATCGAGCAGGGCATCCACGCCCTGCTCGACGAAGACGTCAAATATCAGGACTTGGTGGACGCGGGCGACGGCGCGCTGCCCGTCGTCATGCTCGACGGCCTCGACGAGCTGCTCCAGGCCGCGAACGCCGGCCGCTACGACTACCTGGAACAGGTACGGGAGTTCCAAGGCAGGCAGGCCAGGAAGGGCCGGCCCGTCGTGGTGATCGTCACCAGCCGCACCGTCGTGGCCGACCGGGTCCGGTTCCCGCCGGGCGTGCTCGCCGTCCAGCTGCAGCCGTTCGAGGAGGACCAGGTACGGCAGTGGCTGGACATCTGGGACCGCTCCAACCGCGCCCAGCTGGCCAGGCACGGCAGGAAGCCGCTCCCGGCCGAGGTCGCGCTGGCCCAGGGCGAGCTGGCGAGGCAGCCGCTGCTGCTCCTGCTGCTGGCGCTGTACGACGCGGCCGGCAACGCGTTGCAGCGCGACGGCGCCCCGCTCGGCCGCGCCCAGTTGTACGAGTCGCTGATCAGCGACTTCGCCGCCAGGGAGGTCGCCAAGACGCCCGGGGTGCCGGCCCTGCCGGCGGAGCGGCGGCGCAGGCTCGTGGAGAAGGAGCTGGTGCGGCTCGGGGCGGTGGCGCTGGCGATGTTCGCCCGCGGCCGTCCGGTCGTCACGGAGACGGCGCTCAACCGGGACCTGCCCGCGCTGTGCGGCGACGGACGCGTCCAGGACCCCGACAACCCGGTCAACTGGGCGCAACGGGCCATCGGACGGTTCTTCTTCGTGCACACGAACGAGGCGAGACCGGCCGACCACCGGGTGCGCAGCTACGAGTTCCTGCACGCGACGTTCGGCGAGTTCCTGGTGGCGTGGCTGGCCGTGTACGCGGTGCGCGAGCTGGTCAGGAAGCACGACCTGGACGACGACGAGCCGGCCGCCCTGGACGACGACCTGCTGTACGCCGTCAGCTCGTTCTCCTGCTTCGCCGAGCGCGGCCCCACGGTCGGCTTCACCAGGGACCTGCTGCACGCGCTGCCTGACGAGACCCGCGCCCGCCTCGTCACCCTGCTGGGCGAGCTGCTGCGCGAGTCGCTCCACGAGCGGCGGCGCCGCCTGCACACCGACTTCGCCCCGGTGCGCCACCCGGTGCCCCGCCGCCTCGCCGCCTACTCGGCCAACCTCCTCCTGCTGGTCGCGGGGGCGTCCCAGGGGCCGGTCAGCGTCGCCGAACTGCTGAAGGACGCGGAGTTCCGCACCTGGCAGTCGTTCGCCTACCTGTGGAGGAGCCAGCTCGGCGTGGAGGGCTGGGAAGGCCTGGTGACGGGGCTGCCGGCGTGCCGGGTCGCAGAAGGAGGGGAGCGCGACATCCTGCTCGGCGGCCAGGCCGAGTCGTGGGACTTCCCGATCGGCGACTGGTGGCCGGGCGTGAGAGAGATGGACCGGCGCGCGGTGCCCTTCAACGGCTGGTACCTCGTGACGCGGCCGTACCTGCTCGACCTGGGCAACGACCTGCTCACGAGTTCGTCGCCGCCGGCGCCCGGCCGCGTCCCGTACCACGCCGCCGTCTTGCGCGGGTCGGGGCAGGTCATCGGCACGACCAGGCTCTTCGACGAGCTGCTTCTCGGCGACGGCGAGGACGCCGAGGACCGCGTGCAGCTCTACCTGGACGCCGTCGAGTCGGCCGCCCTGTCCCGCAGCCACCGGGCGCTGGCCCTGATTGCGTACGCGCTCCGGGCCGACGGCGCCGCGCTGCCCTTCGCCGAGCGCGGCCGCATCCTCAGCGAGCTGCTGAAGGCCGGCGCCGACCAGGCGCTGCTGCGCCCCCTCCTCGAGTCGATGATCGCCGAGCGGTTCGAGAGCTGGCAGAGCCTCGTCCAGGCGGGCATCCCCGAAGAGGTCCTGCGGGAGATCCGCGCCCCGTGAGCCGTCAGGTGGCCGAGCCGTCCACCGGCAGCTCCACCGTGATCGTCAGGCCCCCCTCTTCGCGGGGACGGGCGGTGACCACGCCGTCGTGCGCCTCGGTGATCACCCGGACGATCGACAGGCCGAGGCCGCTGCCACGGTCGGAGCGCAGCCGGTCGCCGTGCAGCCGCCGGAACGGCTCGAAGATCGTCTCGATCTCGTACGGCGGAACCTGGAGGCCGGTGTTGGCCACGACCAGCTCCACCCGCTCGGCCCGTTGCCGGGTCGTCACCCACACCTCGCCCTTGGGGTGGTTGTGCCGGATCGCGTTCTCCACCAGGTTCTGCACCAGCCGCTCCACCAGCACCGCCTCCCCGGCGGTCGGCGCCGAGTCGAGCAGCCGGTGCATCGTCACCTCGCGCTGCGCGGCCTCCTCGGCGGCCTGGTCGAGCACGTGCTCCGCCACGTCCATCAGGTCGAAGGGCCGCCGGTCGAGCACGGCCTGCTCGCCCTCCGTCAGCGCGAGCAGCCCGTCGATGAGCCGCTCGTGCCGCGCGTTGACCAGCAGCAGCGACTCGCCGAGCCGCTTGACGTCGTCGGTCGCGTCAGGACGCCGCACCGCCACGTCCACCAGCGTCCTGTTGATCGTCAGCGGGGTGCGCAGCTCGTGGGAGGCGTTGGCGACGAAGCGCCGCTGGCCGTCGAAGGAGCGGGCCAGCCTGCCGAGCATGGTGTCGAAGATGTCGGCGAGCTCCTTCAGCTCGTCCTTCGGCCCCTGGTAGTCGATCCGGTCGGCCAGGTCGTGGCTCTGCGCGACCCCCCGCGCGGTCTGCGTGATCGACTGGATCGGGCGCAGCACCCAGCCGGCGCCCCGCCAGCCGAGCCCGAACGCCGCGCCCGTGGCCGCCAGCACCGCGATCGCGCCGTAGGTGCGCACGTTGGCCAGCGTGTCGCGCTGGTAGATGACGCGAACCTGGAGCACCCTGTCACGCGCGACCTCGTAGTTGAACTCGCCACGCCAGAAGGTGCCGCCATGCGGCACGTTGATGACGGTCGGGGTGGTGAGACCGTTGCGGTACTCCAGACTCTGCCGCACCACCAGGAACACGGCCGCCACCACGAGGACGCCGAGGACGAACGCGACCCCGGCGCAGACCACGGCGAAACGGAGACGGACGCTCATGGGATGCGATATCCCGATCCGGGAATGGTCTCGATGACCTGCGGCTCGCCGAGCTTCTTGCGCAGCTTGGTCATCGTGGTCCGCACGGTGTTGGTGAACGGGTCGATGTGCTCGTCCCACACCTTCTCCAGCAGCTCCTCGGCCGAGACCACCGCCCCCTGCGCGCGCAGCAGCTCGGCCAGCACGCCGAACTCCTTGCGCGCCAGCGGCACGTAGCGGCCCTCGCGGAACACCTGCCGGTGCGCCCAGTCCAGCCGCACCCCGGCCCGTTCCAGCATCGGCGGGTCGGCCCGCCTGGCCCGGCGGCCGAGCGCGTGGACGCGCGCCACCAGCTCCTCGAACGCGAACGGCTTGGGCAGGTAGTCGTCGGCCCCCAGCGCCAGCCCCGACACCCGGGACCTGACGTCCCCGGCGGCGGTCAGCATCAGGATCCTGACCAGGCCGCCCTGCTCGGCGAGCTTCCTGCACACCTCGTCGCCGTGCGTCATCGGCAGGTCCCTGTCGAGGATCAGCACGTCGTAGTCGTGGATGCTCAGCCGTTCCAACGCCGCGTCTCCGTCGTAGGTGACGTCGACGGCCAGCGCCTCGCCCCGTAACCCCTCGGCGATCGACTCGGCGAGCATCCGCTCGTCTTCCGCGATCAGAACACGCAACAACGCCCCCCTGAAAGATCCAAAGGCCGACAGTCTGCCCCTGCGGACATAACGCGGGCATAACCACATTCGGTAACACTCAGGTTATCGGTCACCCGCTGGACTGCCTCCCCTACGGCCGGAACCCGTCCGGCCCGGGCAGGGGGAGAAAGCCGATGGTGTCCACCCTCGCAGGGGTCGTTCCGCCGCGCCTGGAGACGCCGGCCGGGATGCGGCGGCAGGGGCACGCCGTGTTCGGCGTCCTGCTGGCGCTGGCCGCCGCGCTGCGGGTGCTGATGATGCTCGCCTACAACACGGCGCAGCTCTACTGGTACGACTCCTTCGAGTACCTCGACACGGCCGTCCACCTGCGGCCGGGGGAGTACTTCCACCCCGCCGGGTACCCGTGGTTCCTGTGGCTGCTGCGGCCCTTCCACAGCGTCGAGGTGGTGGCCGGGGTGCAGCACGCGATGGGGCTCGGCGTCGGCGTGCTCGTCTACCTGGTGCTGCGCCGCTGGGCGCTGCCCGGCTGGGGAGCGGCGCTGGCCACGGTGCCGGTGCTGTTCGACCCGGCCCTCGTGCGCCAGGAGCACGCCGTCCTGTCGGACCTGCAGGTCTACTTCCTGGTCACGCTGGCGCTGACCGTCCTGATGTGGCAGGCGCGGGTCTCGACGCGGGCGGCCGCGGTGGCGGGCCTGCTGATCGCGCTGGCCGGCCTGACCCGTACCGCGGCCGTGCCGCTGCTCGGCCTGGTCCTGCTCTACCTGCTGGTGCGGCGGGCGGGCTGGAAGCGGGTCGCCGCCGCCGCCACGGCCGGCGCGCTGCCCCTGCTGGCCTACGCGGGCTGGTTCGCCCAGCACCACGGCCGGTTCGCGCTGAGCGGCGCCGACGGCGTCTCCCTGTGGGCCAGGACGATGACGTTCGCCGACTGCGCCGTCATCAAGCCGCCGCCCGAACTGGCGCCGCTCTGCCCGAACGGCACCGTCGTCGACGCCGCCTCCGAGTACGTCTGGGCCCCCGGCGCCTCGCTGAACCGCCTCCCGGGGGGACGTTTCGCCCACAACGCCGAGGCCAGGCGGTTCGCGGTGCAGGCCATCCTCGCCCAGCCGCTCGACTACCTGCGCGAGGTCGCCCGCGACACCGCGCTCGCCTTCTCCTGGGAGCCGGTCGCCCACCCCAGGCGGGTGGGGGTGCCGACGGTCACCTTCCCGCACGGCTCCTGGGCGCTGCCGGAGCAGTTCCCCCTGGTCGGCAAGGTTCGCCGGGAGTACGACGGCGACATCCGGGGCCTGGCCTCCGTCGAGCCGTTCGGGACGATCCTGGCCGCCTACCGGTATCCCTGGTTCCTGCGCGGCCCGCTCCTCGGCGTGCTGCTGCTGGCGGGCGGGATCGGCGCCGCATTGCGCCGCCGGGCCGCGCTGCTGCCCTGGGCCGCCGCCGTGTTCCTGCTCGTCGGCCCCGTCGCCGCCCTCGACTTCGACCACCGCTACGTCACCCCCGCCATCCCGCTCGCGTGCGTGGCCGCCGCGCTGGGAGTCGCGGGACTGGTACGCCATCGCACCGCCTCTGACCTGGGAACACGTCCGGAGCGACTACCCTCGGCAGGGGCCTGACAGAGCCCGAGATGCGATCTTGCGACGCTCGTGTCAGATCTTCGCGAAAACCGCTGAACCCGCGGAATCGCGCAGTCCATCTCGCCCCCTGAGGAGGGCGCACGTGCGCAAACTGGCCATGGGTACCGTCATCGGCTTGGCGGTGACGCTCGTCACGGCACCGCCTGCGCATGCCGGTGCTCCGCATCTGGCCGACCTGGTCCGGATCGGTGCCATCCGGGCGCACCAGCAGGCGCTCCAGACGATCGCCGACAACAGCGGCGGCACGCGCGCCGCGGGCGAAGCCGGCTTCGCCCGGTCCGTGAGCTACGTCGTGGGCAAGCTCAAGCAGGCAGGCTTCAAACCGACGATCCAGACCTTCACCTTCCCCTACTACCGGCAGGTCACCCCCGCGCTCTTCGCCCAGACCGCCCCGTCACCGGCGACCTACGCCTACGGCACCGACTTCGGCACGCTCGACTACTCGGGCGCCGGCGACGTGACGGCCGGCGCCTCGGCCGTGGATCCCGACGCGACAGGGACGGGCAGCGGCTGCGAGGCCGACGACTTCGCCGGCTTCCCCGCCGGCGGCGTCGCGCTGATCCGCCGGGGCGGCTGCACCTTCGAGGTCAAGGCCGGCAACGCCCAGAAGGCCGGAGCGAGCGCGGTCGCCGTCTACCAGCGCCCCGACGTCCCCGACAGCCCGGTGGAAGGTCATGTGGGGCGCGCGTTCACGATCCCCGTGGTCGGCCTCACCAACAAGCTCGGCGTGCGACTGGTCCAGGCGGCGAAGGCCGGTGGCCTGAAGCTGCGCGTCACGACCGACACCGTCAACGAGCGGCGCACGGCGTCCAACGTGCTGGCCGAGACCGCGCATGGCAGCCCCGACCACGTGGTCGTCGCCGGCGCGCACCTCGACAGCGTGACCGAGGGGCCGGGCATCAACGACGACGGCAGCGGCGTCGGGACCGTCCTCGCCATCGCCGAGAACATCGGCAAGCTGGGCGACCGGGTCACCAACAAGGTCCGCTTCGCCTTCTGGGGCGCGGAGGAGGGCGGCGACCTCGGCTCGAAGTACTACGTCGCCCACCTCGGCGCCGACGAGAAGGCCAAGATCGCTCTCTATCTGAACTCCGACATGCTCGGCTCCCCGAACGGGGTCCGCGGCGTCCTGGACGGTGACGACTCCCTCGGCAACGGCACCAACCCGCCGCCGGGCTCGGACGCCATCGAGAAGGTCTTCGCCGACTACTACGCCGGCCGCGGCCTCGCGCTCAAGCAGGACCCGTTCACCGGCAGCTCCGACTACCAGCCGTTCATGGACGCCGGGATCCCGGTGGGCGGCCTGCGGTCCGGCGCCGAGACCGTCAAGACGGCCGAGGAGGCCGCCGTCTTCGGCGGCACGGCCGGGGTGGCCTACGACCCGTGCTACCACCTGGCCTGCGACACCTACGGCAACGTCAACGCGACCCTCCTCGATCAGCTCGCCGACGGCACGGCCACCGCCGTCGAGACGTTCGCCTACCGCGCGCCGGCGGTGAACGGCGGCGGCGCGCGGGTGGCCAGGACGCCCCGCCAGGTCGACGGCGAGGACGACCCGGCTCGCTGACCGCGATTCCCAGGAGGCGGGTCACGTCTCCCACCGGATGGCCCCAACCTTGTTCTGTGGCGTGAGCCCTCGTCAGCGGGCGGCCGACGGAGTTCTCGTGTTCCGGGTCCCTTGCGTAAGGCTGCCTTTTGCGCGGAATGTTACGTAGTATCCGGACAACACGAGCGTTGGGGGCGCCAGGGTGCCAGGGCAGAGCGTGGGTGTGGTGGTCGATCCGGGAGTGCCCGCGGAGATCGCCGGGATGTTGCGCGCCAACGCTCCGCTGCTGTCCAGGATCAGGTCCGGCTGGGTGCCTCCGGCGACGGTGCCGTCCGAACCCCGCAGGAGGAACTCCTCGGGGCTGGCGCTTCTGGCCGCCACGCCGGTGGTGATCGCGCTGATGGCCGTGCTGCTGGAGTCACCGGCGGCGCCGGTCGGGTTCGTCCTGTTAGGCGCGTTCGTCTTCGTGGTCCTGGTCAGGATCGCCTCGATCAACGAGCTGCCGCAGGTCGAGCGCCCGCACGAGCGGGTCGTCTACGAGCAGGCTCGCTGGTACGACGGCCGCTACCTGCTCCCTGAGGAGTTCGACGAGGAGGCCCGGCTCGTCCTCGGCAGGGCGCAGCGGGCCATCGGCGCCGTGCTGCGCTCCCACGTCAACGCCGAGGGCCTGCTGGACGGCGCGCGCAACGCGGTGATGCTGCCCGAGCAGGAGTGGGAGATCGCCAGGCTGCTCGCCAAGCTCTCGGCCCTGCGCGGCGAGCACAGGGAGCTCCTGGCCAGGGGGATCGCGCCGGAGGTCGCGGCCGTCATCGAGCCGCTCGAGCGCGCCCTGGTCAACAGCGAGTCCGCCGTCGTCGCCCGCGTCGAGGCGCTGGAACGTTACGCCGGGCACGTCGCCGAGGCCGAGCGCGCCTACCACGCCCGCGGCCAGATCGAGGAGCTGCGCGCGCGGCTGCCGCGCTACGAGGAGCTGCTGGCCGAGTCGGGGGCCGACGCGCTGGCCGTCCCGGAGATCGAGCGACTCGCCGAGGACGCCGACGAGCTGGAACGGGTGCTGCGCCGGAGCGTGAGCTCCGCCCACGAGGCATTCCGGTACCTGGAAGGCTGACATCCGGACAGATCGTTACATAAGATTAATCATGTGCCGGGGCCTGATACGAAGGTGGTAGTCGATCCAGCGGTGCCCGACGCGGCCGCCGAGCTGTTACGCGACAACCGCAACCTGCTGCTCAGGATGCGCACCGGCTGGAAGCCCGCCCGCAGACGGCACAACGGCGCCCTCGACGTGGCGCTGCGCTCCGCCACCAGCGGGCTGGCCGCGGCGGCGGCCGTCTTCGGGCTGTACTTCTTCGGCGCGGGACGTTACACGCCGTTCGTCCTCGTCATGACCCTGGCCGCGCTGCTCGTCGTCGCGCTGCTGCTCGGGCCGAGGCCCGACGCGGAGGTGGAACGCCAGCTGCTGGCCGAACTGGACGTCTACGACAGCGCCCGCAGGCACGAGGGCAGCTTCGTGCTGCGCGAGGATCTGGACGAGGCCGCCAGGCCGCTGCTCGCCCGCGCCCAGGTGGCGATCGACGCGGTCCTGGACTCCCGCGTCAACGCCGAGGGCCTGCTGGACGGCGCGCGCAACGCGGTGATGCTGCCCGAGCAGGAGTGGGAGATCGCCAGGCTGCTCGCCAAACTGTCGGCGCTGCGGAGCGAGCACGGGGAGGTCGTCGCGGAAGGCGTCACCCCCGAGGTGGCGGCGGTCGCCGAGCCGCTGGCGGAGGCGCTGCGCAGCAGCGAGAGCGCGGTCGTGGCCCGCATCGAGGCGCTGGAACGGTACGCGGGCCACGTGGCCGACGCCGAGCGCGCCTACCGGGCGCGGCACCAGATCGAACGGCTCAGCGCCGGGCTGCCGCGCTACGAGGAGCTGCTGGCCGAGTCGGGTGCGGACGGGTCGGCGGTGCCCGAGCTGGGCCGGCTCGCCGAGGACGCCGACCGCCTCGAACAGGCGTTACGCGACAGCGTCAGCTCCGCCCACGAGGCGTTCCGCCACCTGAAGGACTGACCACCCGCATATGATCAAAAATGTGGTGATCGATCCGGAACTGCCGCCAGAGGACGCTCGCCTGCTGCGGGAGAACGGCGACCTGCTGGCCAGGGTCGCACAGGGCTGGGCTCCCGCGCCGCCTCCGCTCTCCAGGCGCGACCGCGCCGCTGGGATCATGATGGCGGGCACCGCGCTCGCGGCGGTCTGCGGGCTGCTGGCCCTCGTCGAGGTCAACCGGCTGGTGCTGCTGCTGGTCGGCTTCCTCGGGGTCGTCGCCCTCACGCTGTACTTCGTCTCCCGCGAGCCCTTCGAGGACCCCGCCGTCGCCCGGGAGCGGCGGCTGCACGGGCGGGTGCGCTCCCTCGAGGGGCGCTACGTGCTGCCGGACCAGCTCGACGACGACGCCCGAGCGCTGCTCGAACGGACGCGGGCGGCCGTCCGCGCCGTCACCACGTCCAGGGTCAACGGCGACGGTCTCCTGGACGGCGCGCGCAACGCCGTGATGCTGCCCGCCGAGCAGTGGGAGATCGCCCGCCGCCTGGCCAAGCTCTCGGCGCTGCGGGTCAAGCACCACGAGACGGTGGCGGGCGGGGTCACCCCCGAGGTGGCCGCCGTGGTGGAGCCGCTGACAGCGGCGCTGGAGACCGGCGAGCACGCCGTCGTGGCCAGGGTGGAGGCGCTGGAGAAGTACGCCGCTGACGTGGCCGAGGCCGAGCGCGCCTACCGGGCCCGCGACCAGGTCGAGGAGCTGCGGGGCAGGCTGCACCAGTACGAGGAGGTCGTCGCCGAGGCGGGGGCCGACGCGCTGGCCGTCCCGGAGATCGCCGGGCTCGCCGAGGACGCCGGCCGGCTGGAACGGGCGTTACGCGACAGCGTCAGCTCGGCCCACGAGGCGTTCCGCCACCTTGGCCGCTGACAGCGAATTATCATCCGACTGTGGCGAAAGTAGTGGTTGATCCGGAGGTACCGCAGGAGGACGCCGACCTGCTCAGGCAGAGTGAGCAGCTGTTACTCAGGACGCGCGACGGGTGGACCGCCGACCCGCCGCCGCCGAAGAGTTCCGGACGCGCCGGCCGGCTGGCACTGGTGATCGGCGCGCTGGTCCTGATCTTCCTGATGGCGACCCTCGGCGGCCTGGTCAGCAACGCGGGCGGCGCGCTGGCGCTCTCCCTCCTCGGGGTCCCCCTCGCGATCGTGGCGCTGCTGCGCCGAGACCTCGACGAGGACGACGACGTTGTCGCCGAACGCGCCGTCTACGAGCAGCTGCGCCAGTACGAGGGCCGCTACGTGCTCGCCGTCGACCTCGACGAGTCCTCCCGGAGGCTGCTCGAGCGCGCCCATCAGGCCATCGCCACGGTGTTCGCGTCGCGGGTGCAGGCCGAGGGCCTCCTGGACGGCGCGCGCAACGCGGTGATGCTACCCGCCCAGGAGTGGGAGATCGCCAAGCTGCTCGCCAAGCTGTCGGCGCTGCGCTCCAGGCACCGCGAGACCGTCTCCGACGAGCTCGCCCCCGAGGTGGCCGCGGTCGCCGCACCGCTGGCCAGGGCGCTCGACAGCAGCGAGGACGCCGTCGTGGCCCGGGTGGAGGCGCTGGAGCGGTACGCGGTGAACGTCACCGAGGCCGAGCGCGCCTACCGGGCCCACGAGCAGGTCGAGGAGCTGCGGGGCAGGCTGCACCAGTACGAGGAGCTGGTCGCCGAGTCGGGGGCCGACAGCTTCGCCGCCCCGGAGCTCGCCGCGCTCGCCGAGGACGCCGGCCAGCTCGAACAGGCGCTGCGGCGGAGCCTGAGCTCCGCCCACGAGGCGTTCCGCTACCTGGACCCCTGAGCCTCTACCCGGACCCCTGAGCCGCTACCTGGACCCCTGAGTACCCGGCCCCCTGAGCCCTTCGCGAGGCGTTCCGTTATCCGGCCCCCTGGGCCGTCGCCAGGAGCAGGTCGCAGAGCGCGTCGGCCGCGTCCACGCGGCCCAGCTTGTGCGCCGCGTCGGCCATCGAGCTCCTCAGCCCGGGGTCGGCCAGCAGCGGCATCAGCTCGGCCAGCAGCTGGTCGGCCGTCGGGTGCGGCTCCAGCAACGCGCGGCCCGCGCCGGCCGAGGCCAGGTAGCCCGCGTTCTTGCGCTGCTCGTCTCCGCCCGTCGGGATCAGCGGGATGAGCACCGACGGCTTGCCGATCGCGGTCAGCTCCGAGACGGTGCCCGCGCCGCTGCGCGCCACCACCACGTCCGCCGCGGCGAACAGGTCGGGCAGCTCGCCGCCCACGTACGGCACCGGATGGTAGCGGTCGGCCAGCTCGGGCGGCACCTCGACGGCGCGCATGTGGTCGATCCACGCGGGCCCGCACTGGTGCACGATCTGCGCGTGCGGCAGCAGCCTGGGCAGGATCTCCGCGATGAGCGTGTTGATCTGCTTGCTGCCCTGCGCGCCGCCGGTCACGTAGATCAACGGCACCTCGAACGTCAGCCCGAACAGGTCGTAGGCCGCCGCCCTGTTGCCCTGTAGCAGCTCCGGCCTGATCGGGTTGCCGGTGACGACGGCCTTGGCCCTGGCCGAGGCGGGCAGGTACTCCAGCGACGACTCGTGCGACAGCGCGATCCGCGTCGCCAGCCTGGCCAGGATGCGGTTGGCCAGCCCCACCACGGTCGTCTGCTCGTGCATGACCAGCGGGCGTCTGATCAGTTTGGCCGCCACCCCGATCGGCACCGCCACGTACCCGCCGGTCGACAGCACCACGTCGGGCAGGTAGCGGGCGGCGTGCCCGATCGCCTGGAAGACGCCCACGGGGATGCGGAACACGTCGGCGATGTTGGTGCCGAGCTCCCTGATGTTGGGACGGCGGCGCAGCTTGCCGGTGGTGATCGCCTTGAACGGGATGCCGTGCTCGGCGGTGATCCTGGCCTCCAGGCCGTTCGCGGTGCCCACCCAGAGCACGTCGTGCGGCACCTGACGTCGCTGGACGGCCGACAGGGTCGTCAGGGCCGGGTAGGTGTGACCGCCGGTGCCGCCGCCGGTGATCAACAGTCGCAGGGTTCGTGACATGCGATCAGACTATTGCCGCGGAACGGAACCCGTGTCCCAGGTGCGGGCGCGGCGCGCACGGAGGAGTCCAGCGGGTGTGCCGGAGGCCCCGGCGTGCCCGCCCACCTGGAACGGCACGCCCGGCCACGCCGGGGGGCCGCTTCGCCGTGCGGGCCGTTGACCGGTAGCGTCGTGCCATGCGACTCGGCGTGCTGGACATCGGCTCGAACACCGTCCATTTACTCGTCGTCGACGCCCATCGAGGCGCCCGGCCCATTCCCGCGTACTCCCACAAGGAGGAGCTGCGCCTGACCGAGCACCTCGACGACGACAACAACCTGTCCGCCACCGGGATCGAGCTGCTCGGCGAGTTCGTCGAGGAGGCGGTGCGCATCGCCGAGGACAAGGGCGTCGAGGACTTCCTGGGCTTCGCCACCTCGGCCGTGCGCGAGGCGGCCAACGGCGAGCAGGTGCTGGCCCAGATCGACGACCGGTGCGGCGTGAACATCCAGGTCCTGTCGGGGCGCGACGAGGCCAGGCTGACGTTCCTCGCCGTGCGCCGCTGGTTCGGCTGGTCGTCGGGGCGGCTGCTGGCCCTCGACATAGGAGGCGGCTCGCTGGAGATCGCCGCCGGGGTCGACGAGGAGCCCGACGTGGCGGTCTCGCTGCCGCTCGGCGCGGGGCGGCTGACCCGCGACTGGTTCACCGCCGACCCGCCGCCGGCCGACGAGGTGCGCAAGCTGCGCAGGCACGTCCGCACGGAGATCGCCCGCACGGTCGGCGACGTCGTCAGGTACGGCGAGCCCAACCGCGTCGTGGCCACCTCCAAGACGTTCAGGCAGCTGGCCAGGATCGCGGGCGCGGCGCCGTCCGGCGAGGGCCCGTACGTCTCCCGCTCGCTGTCCAGGCAGGCCGTCGCCGAATGGGCGGTCAGGCTGACCGGCATGGGGTCGGCGGAGCGGGCCCAGCTCTCGGGCGTCTCCGAGGCGCGGGCGCCGCAGCTGGCGGCCGGAGCCCTCGTCGCCGACGCCACCATGGACCTGTTCGAGGTCGACCGGCTGGAGGTGTGCCCGTGGGCGCTGCGCGAGGGCGTCATACTGCGCCGTCTCGACGCGCTGCCGGGCGGCCGTCTCGACCAGTCGGGAAACGTTTCGGGGTAAGCGCGATATATCCGTCTCTGGGGGCATAAGCCGCGGCGGTTGGGGCACGTCCTGCGGGATGTTGGCTGTGCTCGGCATGATCGCGTCCCTGGTGATCGCCGTAACCCTCGCATTCCTGGCCCTGTTCCTGCTCTCCGTGGTCGTCCTCGTCACCCTGGCGGTGCTGGCGGGCTCGACGATCAGACAGACAGAACCCCGGACCGGGCCCGCGAGGGAGCCGCAGGGCGCACGGCCCGGACTCCCGACGGCCCTCGCCGGCGGCCGGCCGGAACAGTCCGGCCGCCCCGAGCGCCAGGGACTCCCGGAAGGCCGGGAGCGCCGAGAGCCCTCCGAACGCCAGGGACTGCCGGAAAGCCCGGAGCGCCGAGAGCCCTCCGAACGCCACGAGCGCCAGGAAAGGCGCGGGCGCCCGGAACGCCACGGGCGTCCGGAGCGCCCTGGGCGGCACGTGAGCGCCCTGTGAGCGCCCCCGTGAGTCAGACGGTCATCAGCGAGGGCCCCGCCGCCCCCGGGGCGAACCTGAGGCGCTTCTCCAGGCACACCACCGCCCCGTTCTCACGCCTGTTGGTGAAGCGGATGTCGTCGGCGAGAGCGCGCATGATCTGGAGCCCTCTGCCGTGCTCCGCGCCGGGGGCGGGCGGGCGCACGGCGTGCGGGTCGAAGCCGCGGCCGGTGTCGATCACCCTGATGACGCAGAGGTCGTCGTAGACGCAGGCGCTCACCGTGTACTCGTCGCTCGGCCCAGCGTGCCTGATCACGTTGGCGCACGCCTCGGTGAGCATGAGTTCGATGTCGTCGCGGATGACAGGCTCGACTCCGAGGGCGTTGAGGGTCGCGTCGAACATCTGCCTGATCAAGGGGACGCTCGCCGCATCCCGGGGCAGCCGGAGCGCCATCGTGGCTTCCACTGCTCCTCCTCCCAATCGGATGCCCTCTCTCCCTGCCCCCGATTCCCCGCCGCAATCGCCCTCCGCGGGCCCGCTCAGAGCTCCAGCAGCCGGAGCGCCACCTCCAGCGAGGCCTGGGTGATCTCCTCTTCACTCAGGGACTCGTCCTGGGACATCATCCACTTGGAGGCATGCAGGGTGAACAGCGCCATGGACCGGCTGATGCGGCTGGCCAACGCGTCATCGGTGTCGCTCAGCTCGGAGACCAGCGCCATCATCACCTCGCGCATCCTGATGATCTTCGGATGGTCGCGCAGGGCCGTCTGGTTGCGCTCCAGGAAGCGCGCGACTTCCAGGTAACGCGAGTGGCGGAGTTTGTCGGCGTAGCGCAGGACGATCTCGCGCCGCGTCTCGGCGGTCTTCGGCTGGGTCCTGGCCCAGGTGAGCAGTTCCTCCAGATCGGAGATCCGCAGGTCGGCCAGGCTGGCGACGATGTCGTCCTTGGTCTTGAAGTGGTAGTAGAGCGCGGCTTTGGTGACGCCGAGCTTCTCCGCGATCTCTCGCAGGGAGGTCGCCTCGTAACCCTGCTCGGTGAAGAGCTCGAGCGCGATCTCCTGGATCCGGGTTCGGGTGTCTTCCCGCACTGTGCACCTATTTCGACTTGACGGCCGGCAAGTAAGTTCTCTAGCTTATTCTATGCTTGCCGGGCGGCAAGTAAGCAAGATCTTTACTGACTTGGGGGTGAGTCGTGGCTGAGGCTGTCGGACGACGTCGGGAAGTGATGGTCGTCCTTCCGGGGCTGATGCTCGCGATGGTGCTGGCGATGCTGGACAACATGATCGTCGGCACGGCGATGCCGCACATCGTCGCGGAGCTGGGGGGCCTGACTCACCTGTCGTGGGTGGTCACAGCGTACGTTCTGGGCACGACCGTCTCCACCCCGATCTGGGGCAAGATCGGGGACCTGTACGGCCGCAAGAACATCTTCCTGATCTCGATCGTCATCTTCATGGTCGGTTCGGTGCTGTGCGGCATGGCGGGCTCCGTCATGCTCGGCGGCAAGGACAGCGGCATGGCCGAGCTCATCGCCTTCCGCGCGATCCAGGGCCTCGGCGCGGGCGGCCTGATGGTCAACGTCATGGCGATCATCGGTGACCTGGTGCCGCCCCGCGAGCGCGGCCAGTACCAGGGCATCATGGCGGGTGTGATGTCGCTGGCCATGTTCGCCGGGCCGCTGGTCGGCGGCCTCATCACCGACAACTTCGACTGGCGCTGGGCCTTCTACGTGAACCTGCCGGTCGGCGCGGTCGCGCTGGTGCTGCTGTGGCTCAAGCTCGACCTGCCCAAGCACCAGAACAAGGTGCGCATCGACTGGTGGGGCGCGGGCCTGCTGACGGTCAGCATCACCGCGATGGTGCTCGTCACCACCTGGGGCGGCAACCAGTATCCGTGGGGCTCGTGGCAGATCCTCAGCCTGGCCGCGCTCGCCGTGGTCACGCTGGTGCTGTTCCTCCTCGTCGAGCGCCGCGTGGTCGAGCCGATCATCCCGCTCCAGCTCTTCCGCAACCGCAACTTCACGCTGATCTCCGCCATCGGCTTCCTGCTCGGCTTCGCCATGTTCGGGGCGATCAACTTCCTGCCGCTGTTCCAGCAGACCGTGCAGGGCGCCAGCGCCACCAACTCCGGCATGCTCATGCTGCCGATGATGGGCGCCGCCATGGTGGTCTCGCTGTTCGTCGGACGCGCCATCACCGCCACCGGCAAGTACAAGGCCTACCCGGTGATCGGGGGTGTCGGCATGGCCATCGGCATGTGGCTGCTGTCGACGATGGGCGTTCAGACGCCGAGCTGGCAGACCGGCGTCTACATCGCGGTGCTGGGCCTCGGCATGGGCTTCCTCATGCAGACCACGATGCTGATCGCGCAGAACAGCGTCGAGCAGAAGGACCTCGGCGTCTCCAGCAGCACCACGACCTTCTTCCGGTCGATCGGCGGCTCGTTCGGCGTCTCCCTGTTCGGTGCGATCTTCAACAACCACTTCCTGTCGGAGCTGACCGGCAGGTTCGGCGCCGAGACCGCCGAGAAGGTCGCCAAGGGCGGCGGCAGGATGGACCCGTCGGCGCTGGCGCAGATGCCGCCGCAGCTCCGCACCGGCCTGCTGGAGTCGCTGTCGACGTCGATCTCCGGCGTGTTCTGGTGGGCCATCGCGTTCGCGGTGGTGGTGCCGCTGCTGGCGGCGTTCATCAAGGAGATCCCTCTGCGCGGCGGCGCCACGCAGAGCGCGTCGGAGCCGGAGGCCGTCACGCCGGCGGCAAGCTGAACAACCGGTCGAGCGCGGTCATCCGCATGAGGTTGCGCAGGTAGGGCGTCAACGCCACGACGTGCAGGTCGGCGTCGGCGCCCGCCGCCTCGCGGTGCAGGCGCACCAGCGCGGCCAGCCCCGAGGAGTCGATGAAGGCCAGCCCCGACAGATCCAGGTCGAGCCGCCGGTAGCCGGGGGCGAACGTCAGCGCCGACAGCTGCGCGGCCGAGCCGAAGTCGAGGTCGCCGCTGAGCGCGAGCCGGATCGTCGTCGCATCGGGCGTGGCGACCTCGACGTGCAGCGGCGTCTTGTCGAGCATCGCCCCAGCCTATCGACCGACCGGAAAATGGGAGGCGCGGGGCGGGGCGAATTCGGGAAAATCGCGCCCATGGACACCCACGCGATCAGCCGTCCCACCGTCGAGGACGCGCCGGACATCCACGAACTGGTCGCCGTGTGCGACACCGCGGCCATCGGCGTCCCCGACGCGACCCTCGACGACATCGCCGACTCGCTGGTCGACCCCGGCGTCGACCTCGGCAAGGACGGCTGGCTGGCGCGCGACGCCGCCGGCGTGCTCGACGGCTGGGCCTGGGCGCACCGCGTCGGCGACAGCGACCTGGTCGAGGTGGACGTGATCGTCCGGCCCGGCGCCGACGGCCTGGCCGTCGGGCTGTGGCACCTCGTCCTGCAGCGGGCCCGCGAGCTGGCGGCCGAGAGCGGCCACGACGGCGTCACCGTCGACATCGGCGTCTACCAGGCGGACGAGGCCAAGCAGGCGCTCGCCAAGGAGCACGGCTTCCAGCCGAGCACCAGCTTCCAGCGCATGCGCATCGACCACGACGGCCCGGTCGAGCCGCCCGCCGTCCCGGAGGGGGTGACCCTGGTGACGGGCGAGCCGGAGGACGTCCGCCGCGAGGCGCACCAGATCCACCAGGCGGGCTTCGCCGACCACTACGGCTTCGTCAAGGTCGACTTCGACCACTGGCACGCGCGCAGGCAGTCGCAGCGCGCCACCGACTGGGGCCAGCTCGTCGTCGCCAGGCACGAGGGCCGTCCCGCGGCCCTGCTGATCGGCAGCAACCAGTTCCTCGCCGACCTCGACTGCGGCTACGTCGCCACGCTCGCCGTCATGCCCGAGTTCCGCGGCCGCGGGCTCGGCAGGTTCCTGCTGCGGCACGCGTTCGCCGCCGACGCGGCGCGCGGGCGCGGGGGGACGGTCCTGCACGTCGACTCCAACAACACCACGCCCGCGCTCGGCCTCTACCTGTCGGTGGGCATGCGCTCGGTCCTGGCGGTGGACGTCTGGCGCTGCCGGATCGACGGATAGCCCGCTAGACCCGGTGCCGGGCCAGGTGGTCGAGCACCGACTGGTTCGCCTCCCAGCCGTCGGGGAACTTCACCGGCACGCCGAGCTGCACCGGCTCGGCCGACGGGTGGGCGTCCAGCAGCTCGGCGATGCCGGCCCTGGCCACCACCACGCAGGCGTGCCGGTGCCGCGAGGCCAGCACGCACAGCCGCCCCGACTCCAGGTGGAAGGCGGTGGCGTCACGGCGGCCCGACAGCGGGTGCAGCACGATCGTCACGTCGTACTCGCGGCCCTGCAGGCGGTTGGCCGTGTCGACGGTGATCTCCGGCGGCAGGCCGGCGTTCCTGATCGCGGCCACCTGGTCGCGGTGGGCCGCGCCGACCGCGATCCGGTCCGCCGTCACCGGATGCTCGCCCTGCTCGGAGCCCGCCACCGCGCCCCGCTGCAGCAGCCGCGCCGCCAGCAGCGCCACCGCCTCCACGGCCTCGCCGTCGGTGCGCACGGTGTGCCTGTTGGGCAGCTCCAGCAGCGCCCACCCGGAGCGGGCCGCCTCCTCCAGCGCCCGGTCGTGCACGGTGCCCATGCCGCCCGTCGCCAGTTCCAGCCGCCGGTCGCCGGGCCCGGTGCCGGCCCTGAACCCGGTGAACGGGTAGAACGCCCGCGACACCACCGGCGCGGCAGAGGCGGGCAGCCGCCACGACACCGGCAGCCGGTGCACCGGCAGGTCCGGATTGTGCCGGAGCAGCACCGAGACCGCGCTCTGCAACGGGTCCCATGACAGGCCCGACCAGCGGTCGCCGTCGACGATCGAGAACGGGTCGAGCTGGCCGGGGTCGCCGACGAACAGCGCCCGCTCGAACAGCCCCGCGATACGCAGCAGCTTGTCGGAGCGCATCTGGTACGCCTCGTCCACGATCGCCCACGGCCACCTCCGGCCCGCGATCCACGCCCACTTGTCGGCGGTGGCGATGACGATGTCGGGATCGCCCAGGTCCTGGATCCTGGTGCCGACCGTGACGCCCGGCAGCTCCAGCATGCGCAAGGGGGGCACGTAGCCGCCCGCCGACAACCGCCCCACGGTCAGGTGCGGGTGCTTGGCGCAGATCCGCGTCACCAGGTCGTCGACCTGCTCGTTGGTCTGCGCGACGATCATCAGCGGCTCGCCGGTCTCCGCGAGGTGCGCGGCGGCGCGCACCACGAGCGTGGACTTGCCCGCTCCCGGCGGCGAGTCGACCACCACGCCGCGATGCCTGGGCAGATCGGCCAGGACGTCCCGGATGACCTGCTCCGGGCTCTTTGTGTCCTGCTCCGCGACGGGCTGGGCGGTCACGACCACTCCTCCTGGGCGTCCTCGTCAGTGGGCACGTACTCGGGCGGCGGGCCGCCGTGCGTCCAGGGGGTCGCCTCCGCCTCCGGCAGCGCCGGCGCGCCCTGGAAGTCGTCGGTCAGGGACGTGTAGCAGACCCGCTCGCCCACCTCCGGCACCGAGCCGGGAGCGGGCGTCTTGCCCCGCCCCATGCCCTTGGTGATCTTCACGGTGACCAGCCCGTCACGGGCCGAGACGAGCTGCGCGCCCTGGCCGCGCCGCTGCGGGGTGCCGAGGTCGGCGCCCGGCGCCAGCCGTACCGGATCGTCGGTCTTGACCACCACCAGCGGGCGCAGCTTGCGCGAGCGGCCCTCGCCCTCGACGTTGCCCGGGTCGGTCTCGACGACCTCGCCCGCGAACGCCTCGCCCGTCAGCCGGTACTCGGCCATGACCAGCGGGTCGTCGTAGGCGCGCTGCACCTCGTAGGCGGCCTGGGCGCGCTCCATCCTGGCCAGCCTGGCCGCGGCGGCGATCGCGCTGTCGCGCCTGGCCTGCGGCGGGCCGCCCTCCTCCAGCTGCGCGGCCATGCCGCTGAACGAGCCGCGGTCCTGCTCCCAGCGCTGCGCCACGCTCGCGCCCTCCTCCAGGCCGCGCAGCAGGTCGAGCGCCTGCCACACCAGCCGCCAGGTCGGGTCGAGCTGGGTGCGCAGCGCCTCGGTGATGCGCTCGGCCGAGCCGCTCTCGATCGCCGGCGCCAGCACCTCGGCGTCGAACCCGGGATCGGTCGCGGGACCGGCGGGCGGCCAGATCAGCGGGTCCTCGGCGTCCTCGCTGGGACCCTCGGTGATCCAGCCGAGCAGCGCGGCCAGGTTGGCGTCCTCCAGCGCGCTCTGGCCGCTCGCCCAGTGCCTGGACAGCTCGTCCGTCGCGGCGAGCATCAGGGACGAGCCGGGGTAGGCGGCGCGCTCGCCGAAGTAGGTCAGCCAGCGGCCCAGCAGCGGCACCCCTTCCGGCACCGGGTACGGGCCGTCGGCGCGGCGGAACCGGGTGGAGCGTCCCAGCAGCCGGGTGAACGCCACACCCGCCCGGTTCGGCACGACCAGCTGCGGAGCGTCGAGCACCCGCTCGTACGGGTCGGCGTTCTTGCGCTCCACCGTCTCGGTGCCGCCCAGAAAGCCCGCCACGTACGGCAGGAGCAGCCCGGCCAGCTCGGCGGCCCAGGCGAAGCGCAGGTCGCGGTTGCGCGGCTGGGTCACCACGAGCAGGTGGGCGTCGTCGCGGCGGGTGCCCAGCATGGCGGCCAGCGGCGCGGCGGCCTCACCCGACAGCTTGAGCGGGATGAACACCATCGGCCGCGCCGCCAGATGGCAGTGCCTGACGGTCGCGATCGGCTGCGCCAGGCCCTCGTCCATGGCCCGCAGCCGGGCGAGCGAGGTGAGCAGGCTCATGCGGCGTGCCCCCTATCTGGCCCCCTGTCTGGCCCCCTACCGGGCGGGCGTCGGCGGGCTCCGGTCACGTCAGGCACTCCCTGCGGAGGCGCTCGGCGTTGCGCAGCAGGCGGGCGATCTCCTCCTGGCCCGGACCCGGGGAGTAGGTGCCCTCGGCCAGACCGAGCGCCTCGTCGACCGAGGCGACGCCGCCCAGCTCGTCGCGCACCTGGCGGCCGAGCAGGTCGGAGGCGCCCTCCTGGCGGGCCTCGTCGCGGCAGAAGAAGCACAGGTCGCAGGTGGACAGGCAGTCGGGCGCGTAGCGGGCCGACGCCCTGCGGATCGCGTCGGCCAGCTCGGCGACGGGCCTGGTGGGCAGGCCGTCCTCGCCCGGCAGCAGGTCGAAGCTGAGGTCGTCGGGCAGCCCGTCGAGCAGCCTGTCGAGCGTGGTCATCCTGGCCAGCTGGCGTTCGAGCACGGCGAGCTGCCTGCGCACGTCCACCAGCGTCGCGATCGGACGGTTGGCGAAGTTCTCCGGGCACACCAGCACCACGTCGTGCGCCACCCGCAGCGGGTCGTGGCCCAGTTCGGCCAGCAGCCGGCGCAGCGCCAGCACGTACACCGCCGCCTGCCGCGCGGCGGCGGCCACCGACGCCGGGTCGGCCTGCCCGTCGATCACCGCGAACGACTTGATCTCCACGATGTGGAAGCGGCCGCCGAGCTGGAACGCCACCACGTCCGGCTCCAGGTAGGCGGTGTGCCCGGCGATCTCCAGGCTCAGCAGCGGATGGTCGTAGAGGGTGCCCGCGTCCTCCTCCCTGGCGGCGCGGTCGATCAGCGTGCGGGTGTGGGCGTGGCGCAGGTGCGCGCCGACGTTCTCCACGTCGTGGTAGGCCACCTCGGCGACCGGCAGGCCCAGCACCTCGCGCAGCATCCGCAGCAGCTCCGCGCAGCCGTCGGCCTTGACCACGGCCTCGAACGCGTTGCCCCGGGTGATCGCGAACGGCGACTGGCCGAACGGCGCGGGAAAGCCCAGGTGCCTGGCGGCGGCGTCCTTGTCGATCCCGGCGCCGTCGAGGAGTGCCCGGCGCGTGCAGCCGGGGTTGGCCGCGAGCGCGGCGATCGCGCGGGCGTCGTGCGGCTGCTGCGGCGTCGTGCCCCGCAGCGCGTCAAGCCGGTTCATCGGCTGCCTCTCGTGGTTCTGGCGCCAGTTCTCACGTCGGTGTCCTGCTCACGGTTCATGATCGTGCTCAGCGTAGCGGCGCCGAACAGCCGGGCCACGTCATTGAGCTGCGAGGCCGCCCGTTCGGCCAGCTCCGCCCTGTCCCGCGTGTCGCGTCCCGCGTGCACGCGCAGCTCGGCTCCGGCCGCCTCGATCACCCGGCCGGGGTCGGGCGGACCCAGGTCGGCGTCGGTCGCGCCGGGAATGTTGCGGGCCATCCTCGCCAGCAGCCTGACCGCCTCGGGGAACGGGAAGGGCAGGCGCCCGACCTCCTCGGCCACCCGGGTGGCACAGGTGAGGAAGTCGACGCGGGGGCTGAGCGGGCCGACCATCCTGCGCTCAACCGGCCAGGTGCTGACGGCCAGGAGGCCGCGGGCGGGGGAGAGGCGGTCGGTCAGGGCCGCGCACAGGTAGTACGGCCTGTTGTACGGGGAGCCCTTGAAGGAGCGCTCCTCGTCCCGGCGCAGGCTGGTGAGCTGAGGGCTGCGCAGGGTGCCGTGGAAGAACGCGTCGGAGACGGTGACGACCAGTCTGGCCTGCGCGGGCGCGCCCAGCATCGCCAGCGCCTGGTGAACCTGCTCGCGCACGGTCACCAGGCGCGCGCTCCGGGCCGGGGCGGGCTCGTCGGGTGGCTCCGGTGAGTCACTGCTCACGAGGGAGTCCCAGGCGCGTTCCGCGGTCCGGAGTTCGGCGCGGAGCGCGCGGGCGGTGGCGGAGTCCCTGGCGCGCATGGCCCTGCGGACACCGGCCCGGAGCGTGTCGATCCGCCTTTCGAGATCGTCCAGCCGGTCACTCATGGCGCGAGCGTAACAGGAGTTCCAGTAATTCCCAGTAATTTCACGACATCACGTGAAAGGAGGGTCTTAGTTGATCTACATGGTAAAGGCGGTCAGCAGGGGCTCTCGCTGAAGGTGACGTAGCCGCTCCTGGTGCCCCAGGTGGAGACGGTGCCGTCGCAGTCCTCGTACTTCCCGCCGACCACCGTGGTGTGGGACGAGTCGGAGTAGTACGTGGTGACGCACGAACTGCCGAGGCTGCAGACCCTGGCCTGGGCCGGCCCCGCGGGGACGACCGCGAGGGCCGCGACGGCGATCACCGAGGCCACGAGGGCGCGACGGATCATGAGAGTTCCTTCCCTGCCGAGGATGTGATGCGGTGATCGGATCATCCGTTGCGGCAGGGGGAAACACAATGTCCGCTTGCGGCCAAGGGGCGGCGTCAGGTCGCCGGTACTGCCAGGACCCAGGTGCGGTCGTCCGTCAGGAAACGGGCCAGGCGCAGACCGGTGGCGGCCAGGTCGTCCGCGAGGTCCTCGTCGGTCAGCCGCCGCGACGCGAACGACTGCGTCCACACCATCTCCTCGCAGGCGTAGCGCATGGTCGCGTTGAACACGCCGGGCGAGACCTCCGCCAGCTCCGCCAGCTCGACCGTGATGCCGTCCTCGGTCCGCCCCTGGCCGACGTGCCACGTGTCGTGCCTCTCCGGCGGCAGCCACTGGATCAGCACCGACCCGCCGGGCGCGACGTGCCTGGCGCAGGCGCCGAGCAGCGCCCGCCTGTCGGCGTCGTCGACGCAGTTGACCAGCTGGGAGGCGAGCATCACGGCGTCGAAGCGCCGCTCCAGCCGCAGGTCCTGGACGCGGGCGCGGACCGTTTCCGCGTCGCGCACGCGGGCCAGCATCTCGGCCGACTCGTCCACCGCCACCACCTGGTAGCCCCGCTCGAGCAGGGGGTGCGTGACCCTGCCCACCCCCGAGCCGAGCTCCAGGACGGAGCCGCCCGCCGGAACCACCCCGGCGACCACCTCGGGTTCGCCGTTGGGCTTCAGTCTCGTGTAGAAGTCGACGGGTGAGCCGTCGGGGGTGATCGCGCCGGGGCCCGTGCCGCTGTTGGGTTGGATCATCACTCCACGCTAACCGCCGCAAAGCGGGCCGGGCAGCCCCGAGGATGTCCGGGAATCGTGACATGGGAGCGGCCCGCCGGGGGACCATGAAGCTGTGACCCCCCAGGTACGCCATCTGATCGGAGTCGCGGCCGGCCTGGCCGCGCTGCCCGCCGTCTACTACCTGACCGAGTCGGGGGCCAGAGCGCTGCGGGCGGCGTACACCGCGTTCGGCCCCGGGCCCGCCGGGCTCGGCTACCTCGCCGCGGTGGCGGCCATCGTCACCCTGCTGTGCGGCCTGTCTCCGCCCGCCGCGCTGGCGTGCGGCGTGCCGCTGCTGGCCGCGGGCGGCCTGTTCGCGCTCGACCTGGAGGTCGCGGTCGAGCTGGCCGGGCGGCTGCCGGGCTTCCAGGCCCTGCCGGGCGAGCCGCCGGGCACGCTCGCCGGCGTGACCGGCCTGTACGCGGTGATCGGCGGCCTGCTGGTGCTGTCGGCGCTGCTGCCCCGCGTTCGATCTATCCTGGGCGGGTGAGCGGACGCGATCCTGATCGTCGCAGATCGCTGCTGGACGCCGCCGACCGGGTCATCCTGCGGGAGGGGCCCGAGGCGTCCATGGCGGCCATCGCGCGGGAGGCGGGCATCACCAAACCGATCCTCTACCGCCACTTCGGCGACAAGAGCGGCCTGTACCAGGCGCTCGCCGACCGCCACGTGCGCACCGTCATCGGACGGCTCCGACCCGGGTTCACCGAACCCGGCGCCGACCTGCGCGGCAGGGCCCGCGCCACCGTCGCCGCCTACCTCGACCTGATCTCCGCCAACCGCAACCTCTACCGGTTCCTGTTCCACCGGGCCAGCGGCGAGGACACCCGCATCCGCTCGCACATGTCGTCGCTGGTGCGCAGCCTCGGCGAGGAACTGGGCGCGGTACTGGCCGCCGAGCAGGCCGTCGCCGACCCCGTCCGCGCCCAGGTGCTCGGCCACGCCTTCGTCGGCATGGTGCAGAGCACCGGCGACTGGTGGCTCGACCACCCGGAGGTGGACCGGGCCGAGGTGGAGCAGGGCCTGGTCGACGCGATCGTCGCGGCCGTCAGTCCCCGAAACGGGAGAGCTTCCCGCGCGGCCGGGCGTTGCTGAGCGCCCACGCGAACAGCGCCAGCGTGGCCGCCAGGTAGCAGACGTCCAGCGCGGCGGCCCAGGCGAGCCGGCCCACGGCGTCGTCGCGGGCCGAATTCCCCGTCACCGCCCGCCGCGTAGCGCGGTTGCGGTTCCAGGTTGCCGGCTCTCCAGCCGCTTGCGCCCGTCCTCCGGCCTGCGCTCCCTAGGTACACCGGCGACGGACCTGCCGCGCTACGGCAGCTTCGGTCCCCGGCACGGGGACGTACCGACTTCATCTGTTTCCCCAAGGCTCACAGTGAGAAGGACTACCGCATGTCGCAGACCAGACCCCCCAGTCCAACCGAGGAGACCAGCGGCGGCGGCGAGCCGAGCCTGAAGCAGGTGATGGGCCCGGGCCTGTTGCTGCTGTTCATCATCGGCGACATTCTCGGCACCGGGATCTACGCGCTGACCGGCGAGATCGCCGGCGAGGTGGGCGGCGCGGCCTGGCTGCCGTTCGCCATCGCCTTCACGGTCGCGTTGATCACGGCGTGCTCGTACCTGGAGCTGGTGACCAAGTACCCGCAGGCCGCCGGAGCCGCGCTGTACGTGCACAAGGCCTTCGGCAAACACCTCCTGACCTTCCTGGTGTGCTTCGCGGTGATGTGCTCCGGCATCACCTCGGCCTCGGCAGCGTCTCGGGCCTTCGCCGCCAACCTCGCCACCGGCTTCGGCCTGGACGTCGGCAACGGCGTCATCCTGCTGATCGCGCTGGCGTTCATGCTCCTGATCCTTGCCGTCAACCTCCGCGGCGTCGGCGAGAGCGTCAAGATCAACGTCCTGCTCACCGCGGTCGAGCTCTCAGGTCTGCTGATCGTCATCCTGATCAGCCTGTTCTTCATCCTCGGCGGAAACGCCGACTTCTCCCGCGTCGTCGCCTTCGAGACCGCCTCCGACAAGAGCGTGTTCCTGGCGGTCAGCACGGCGACGTCGCTGGCCTTCTTCGCCATGGTCGGGTTCGAGGACTCGGTCAACATGGCTGAGGAGACCAAGAATCCGGCCCGGATCTTCCCTCGCATGATGTTCACCGGGCTGGGGATCACCGGGCTGATCTACGTGCTCGTGTCCATCTGCGCCGTCGCCGTGGTCCCCGTCGGGCAGCTCTCCGACAGCGAGACCCCGCTCGCGACGGTGGTGCAGACCGCGGCCCCCGGCTTCCCGATCGCCGATCTGCTGCCGTTCATCTCGCTGTTCGCCGTGGCGAACTCCGCGTTGATCAACATGCTGATGGCCAGCCGGCTGCTGTACGGCATGAGCAAGCAGGGCGTGCTGCCGTCCTTCCTGGCCAAGGTGCACCCGGGGCGGCGCACGCCGCAAGCGGCGATCGTGTTCACCACCGTGATCGCCCTCGGGCTGATCACGTTCGTCTCGCTGAGCCCCGACAGCCCGGTCGTGTCGTTGCTGGGCGGGACGACGTCGCTGCTCCTGCTGGCGGTCTTCGCGCTGGTCAACGTGTCCGTGCTCGTCCTGCGCAGGGAAAAGGCGGCGACCGGGCACTTCAGCGCGGGGCGCGTCCTGCCCGTGGTGGGCGCGATCACGTGCCTGTACCTCGTCCTGCCGTGGTCCTCCGGGCGTCCCGCCGGCCAGTACAAGATCGCGGGCGTGCTGCTCGCGCTCGGCCTGATCCTCTGGGTGGTCACCTGGTACGCCCGCAAGAAGGAGGACGCGAGGGTCGGCTGACCGGGCCGTCCGGCGAGCGCCTTCACCCGGCCGACTGTCAGGCGTCGCGCCAGAAGCGCCGTGTGCCGGGCCGGCGCGGCGCGGCTCGCTCCGCCCGCTGACCTTTCGGCGGAGCCCGTATCGGGTGCCCGGCGCCCTAGTCGGTTCCGCGGGCCGCCGTCTCCAGCACGTCGCGCAGCTGGGAGCGGGCGGTGACCCCCAGCTTGGGAAAGGTGCGGTAGAGGTGGGGGCCGACGGTGCGCGGCGACAGGAAGAGCCGTTCGCCGATCTCGCGGTTGGTCAGCCCGCGGGCGGCGAGCCGGACGATCTGCTGCTGTTGCGGGGAGAGCCCGGCGAAGGCGCCGGGGTCGGGCGTGTCGACGTCGAGACCGGCCGCCCGCAGTTCGGCCTGCGCGCGTTCCGTCCACGGCCGGGCGCCCAGGCGGCGGAAGGTGTCGTACGCGGCGCTGAGGAACGGCCGCGCCTCGGCGATCCGGCGTCGGCGGCGCAGCCATTCCGCGTACTCCAGCAGCGCCTGCGCGCGTTCGAACGGCCAGCGTTCCAGCGCGGGGTCGGCCAGGGCGGCCAGGAAGCCGGGCTCGGCGTGGCCAGGTTCGGCCAGCAGCGCGCGGCTGCGGTGGACCAGGGCCCGCAGGCGGGGCGAGCCGCCGCGGGTGAGAGCACGGCCCGAGCGCTCGACGATCTCGATCGCGTCGGCGTGGTGGCCGCTCCGCGCGGCGGACTCGGCGAGTTCCGGCAGCGCCGGGTAGGAGGCGTGGTAGTGGGCGGGCTCGCCGTCGGGGTCGAACACCGTCCGCGCCTGCTCGTAGGCCGCCTGGTAGTCGCCTTCGACCATGGCGGCGGCGGCCAGGGCGCGGTGCGCGTACACGGCGACCGATCGGCTCTCCAACGGGTCCACCAGGCGCAGTGCCTCGTCGGCGAGCGCGCGTGCACCCGCCGCGTCACCTTGGGAGGCCAGGACCATCGCGTCGATGGCGTGTGCGCATGCGACGGCGTGGTCGAGGCCCGCCGCCGCGGCCGGCGCGGCGAGTTCGGCGCAGACCTCCCGGGCCTGCCCCCAGTGGCCGTACTCGAAGTAGGCCAGCGCGACGACGCCGCCCAGCCCGTCGGGGAGCGGGCCCGCGGTGCGCCACGACCGGATGGCCTCCTCGAACGTGCGGACGGCCAGCGGGGTCTCATCCAGCACCCAGGCCGCGATGGCGAGCGCGGTCAGCTGTTCGGGGCGGCCCCTGGCCGCGGCGATCCGGTCCGGCAGCCGGGGTGTGAGCTCGCGTCCGCCGCCGAACGGATCCGACACGATCCGCACCCAGTCCCGCAGCGGCTCTGCGGCCAGGCGCGGCAGGATCCGTTCGATCTCCCGCCGCTGGGACTCCTCGCCCGAGTAGAAGCGCAGCACGGCGGCGGCGACGAGTGCGTCCAGCGCGGTGGCCGGATGCGTGGTGGCCAGGTCGTCGGCGATCGCGGCCAGGCCGGCGAAAGCGGCGGCGTGCTGCCTGGTCAGCGCGGCCAGCCGGCCGACGTGCAGTGAGGCGGCGGCCAGCACGGCGGGGTCGTCGGTATCGGCGCGGGCCTGGCCGGCCAGTTCCTCCACCCAGGACAGGTCCCCGGTGAAGACGGCCAGGCCGGCCGCGTCCACCAGCAGCCGGGCGCCGTCGTCGCGTCCGGGACGCAGTTCCGCCGCGCGGGCCAGAGCCTTGGCCGCTGCCGCGTAGCCGCCCCGCCTGCGTGCCCTGCCGGCCGTTTGCTCCAGGGCCGCCGACACGTCGGCGTCCGGGTGGAGGGTTGCGGCGGCCAGATGCCAGGCGCGGCGGTCCGGTTCGTCGCGCAGGGCGTCGGCCAGCGCGCGGTGGGCTGCCATGCGGGCGTCGAACGGCGCGGCGTGGTAGATCGCGGAGCGGATCAGCGGGTGGCGGAACCGTAGGTGCCGGCCTGCCCGGCGGATCAGTCCGGACTCTTCGACGGCGGGCCAGGCTTTGTCGTCGGCGTCGGGCAGCAGCGCCAGGACGGCGTCCGGGGGATCCTCCAGGTCGGCGGCGGCCAGCAGCAGCAGGGCGCGCCGGCCGGCTTCCGGCAGCTCTGCCAGCCGGGCGGCGTAGATGCCCTCCAGGCGCTCGCCGACCGGCAGCGGCCCGTGATGATCGTCGGCGTGGGGATGGGCGTGGGCCGCCTGCGCCAGTTCGAGCAGGGCCAGCGGGTTCCCCGCGGCCTGGTCGAGGACGCGTTCCCTGATCCTGCCTGTGAGGCCCGGCGAGCGCAGGTCGAGCAGCCGCCGGAACGCCGCGTCGTCGAGCGGGCCCAGCGTGAGCGTCGGGAGTTCCCGGTCGAAGCCGGGATCGCCGTCGCGTACAGCGGCCAGCACGGCGACCGGGTCGGCGTCCAGCCGCCTGGCGGCGAAGGCGAGGACGGCGGCGGAGGCGGAGTCGATCCACTGGGCGTCGTCGAGCACGACCACGAGGGGCGTCCGTTCGGCCACCTGGGACAGCAGGGTCAGGACCGCGACACCTGTCAGGAGGGGATCGGGGGTGTCGGACACGAAGCCGAAGGCTCCCAGCAGGGCCAGGCGCTGCCTGTCCGGCAGGTCGGCCGCCTCGTGCAGCACCGGCCGCAGGAGCTGGTGGAGACCTGCGAAGGCCAGATCCCGCTCGGACTCTCGGCCGGTCGCGCGCAGCACCCGGTGGCCTGCCGCCTCGGCGCGGCGGGCCGCGTCCTCCAGCAGGGTGCTCTTGCCCGATCCTGCGGCTCCGGACAGGAGCAGGACGCGTCCGCCGCCGGACACGTCCGCCACGAGGGTGGAGAGCCGCTCGATCTCGGCGTCCCGCCCGATGATCGGGTCGCGCGGCGCCCGCTCGTCCACGGGCCTCCCTCCAGAAATCAGCCGTACTCGTCGGCCGTGACGCAGCCTCGTCGCAGGTCCAGTGCCATCGTCTGGTCACCGTAGCAACGTGTGCCGGGTGGTAGATGCAGTCACCTGTCGCATACCGCTCGTCCGGGGCGGCGGCGCACGATGGACCGCGCTCATCATCACTCATCGATCAAGGAATGCTCATGCTCACCGATCGGATCACTCTGGGTGGCGTCACGGTCACGCGGGTGTGGGAGTACTACGGGTCCGTCGCGATGACGCCCGAGACGTTCTTCCCGGAAAGCTCGCCACGCACCTGGGAGGAGCACTCCTCCTGGCTGGAGCCGCACTTCGTGGACCCCGAGACACGGATCGTCAACTCCGCGATCCAGACCTGGCTGCTGCACAGCGAGGGCAGGAACATCCTCATCGACACCGGGGTCGGCAACCACAAGGAGCGGCCCTACTCGCCGGTCTGGAGCCGCCTCGACACCGATTTCCTGGACAACCTGGCCCGCGCCGGCGTACGGCCCGAGGACGTGGACATCGTGGTGAACACCCACCTCCACGTGGACCACGTCGGCTGGAACACCTACCTCGACGGCCGCACCTGGGTGCCGACCTTCCCCAACGCCACCTACCTCATCCCCAAGGCCGACTTCGACTTCTGGAACCCGGCGAACGAGCACAAGCCGCTGCTCGGGCGGGGCAACCAGAACGTGTTCGAGGACAGCGTCGCCCCCGTGCACGAGGCGGGACTGACGAGGTTGTGGGAGGACTCGTGCACGATCGACGCCAACCTGCGCCTGGAGTCCGCGCCCGGCCACACGCCCGGGTCCTCCGTGGCCGTCCTCGAATCGGGCACGGATCGCGCGGTGTTCGTCGGCGACATGCTGCACAGCCCCGTGCAATTCGTGGAGCCGGACACGAACAGCTGCTTCTGCGAGGACCCGGCCGGAGCCCGCGCCACCCGCCGCAAGGTACTCGGCTGGGCCGCCGACCGGGGCGCCCTGGTCGTCCCCGCGCACCTGGGCGGGCAGGGGGCCGCCGAGGTGGCCCGCGACGGGAGCCGGTTCGCCATCAAAGGCTGGGCGCCGTTCGCGCCGCACGCCGAGACCTCGAAGGACGCCCGATGAACCACCGTGCGGACGACATCGTCGTCACCGCGCAGGGCGCCGTGCGCGGCCTGCGCCTCGACGGGACGAGCGTATTCCTGAACATCCCGTACGCCGCTCCCGCAGTGGGCGCCGCCCGCTTCGCCGCCCCACGGCCGCATGCCCCTTGGGACGGCGTGCGGAACGCCACCGCACCCGGCCCGACCGCGCCGCAGGCCGAACGCAGGCTCGGCAGCGTGGACATGACCCCGTACTTCGGACCGGGCTGGATCCCCGGCGAGGACTTCCTGACCGTGAACGTGTGGACGCCGGGAACCGGCGGCGCGCGGCTGCCCGTGATGGTGTTCGTCCACGGCGGCGGGTTCGTTGCCGGATCCACCCGGTCCGAGATCTACGACGGCGCCGCCTTCGCCCGCGATGGGGTCGTCCTCGTGACGCTGAACTACCGGCTGGGCATCCCGGGCTTCCTCCACCTGCCGGGCGCGCCTGACAACCGGGGCCTGCTCGACGTCATCGCCGCCCTGCGCTGGGTACGGGCCGGCATCACCGCGTTCGGCGGCGACCCCGCCCGCGTTACGCTGTTCGGCCAGTCCGCGGGCGCCACGATCGTCGGCGGCGTGCTGGCCGCGCCCGAGGCCGAGGGACTGTTCCAGCGCGCGATCGTGCAAAGCGGCAGCGGCCTCGGGGCCTTCACACCCGAACAGGCCGCCCGCGTGACCCGCGCCGCGGCCGGCGCCCTGGGCGTCGAGCCGCACGCCGACGCCTTCGCCCGTATCCCCGACGGGCGGCTCGTCGAGGTGATGCCCGAACTGTCAGGCATCGACCTGCGAACCGAGACCCACACGGACCCGCTCATCGGACTCAGCCCGTTCAGCCTCGTGCTCGACAGGCAACCGGCCGAGGCCGTCGCCGCGGGCCGCGGCGCGGGCGTGGACCTGCTGGTAGGCACCAATACGGAGGAGGCCAACCTCTACCTGGCGCCGTTCGGGAACCTGTCCACCTCGACCGCGGCGGACGTGGACGCCGCCGCGGCCCGCTCGCACCCGCGGCCCGCCCACCTCGTCGAGACCTACCGCAAGGCCAGGCCAGAGGCGTCCTTCGGAGAACTGCGCTCGGCCATCATGGGCGACGCACTGTTCGGCTTGGGAAGCCGACGCCTGGCCGACGTGCACGCCGCACACACGGGGCACGCCGCACACACGGGGCACACCGAGCACGTAGGCCGCACCGCCGCCGCGACCTACCGCTACTCGTTCGCATGGCGCTCGGACGCGCTGGGCGGCGAGCTGGGCGCCACCCACGCCGTGGAGCTGCCGTTCGTCTTCGACGGCACCGGGCTACCTCGGCTGCGCGGCCCCAAGGCCCTGCTCGGACCGGACGAGCCGCCCGCGGATCTGGCCGCCCGGATGCATGCCGCCTGGGTGTCCTTCGCCACGACCGGCGACCCCGGCTGGGACCGCTACGACACCGGCCGCCGGGCCACCATGCGCATCAACGGTGAATGGAGCCTGGTGGACGACCCAAACGGCGACGAACTCCAGGCATGGCGCTGAACCCCGACAACACCTTCCCCCCGACCTACCGGAGATCATCACCATCGACCACACGCCCCGCCTCAACGCTCCGCTCTCCCAGGGCGTGCGGACGCGGGGAGGAGCTGCGCGAGCGGGGGGTCGTGGTGACGTCCGCTCTCCCAGGGCGTGCGGACGCGGGTCCGGCCGCCGCCAGGTGCTGACCGCCCCGAGCCAGTCGGCCGTGCCTCCCGACGACATGGAACGACCCGCCCTCCAGCGATGGAGGGCGGGCCGTTCCGGTGTCCAGTGTCGGGTCAGTGCGAGCCGGTCAGGTCCATCTCCTTGACCCGGGGGTCGCCCTCGTCGGCGAAGTACTCGTCCTGCTTGGTCGAGTCCTCGCCGTCGGCCACCTTGAGCGCGCGGAACAGCAGCGTGCCGAGCACCGCCACCACCAGGTTGACGATCAGCGCGAGGAAGCCCGCGTAGAGGGTCGCCTTGGTGTCGAAGCCGAAGTTCGACAGCGCGAACGCCGAGCCGCCGAAGTGGGCCTTGCCGTTGGCCGGGTTGGGGATCAGGTACAGCATCCACATCCCGGACAGCAGGCCGAGCGCCCAGCCCGCGATCAGGCCGCCCTTGTGGAACCAGCGCGTGTAGAGGCCGAGCGCCACCGACGGCAGCGTCTGCAGGATGATCACGCCGCCGATGAGCTGCAGGTCGATGGAGAACTGCGGGTCGAGCAGCAGGATGCACAGCACCGCGCCGACCTTGACGACCAGCGACACCAGCTTGGAGACCTTGGCCTCCTGGGCGTCGCTGGCGTCCTTGTTGAGGTACTCGCGGTAGATGTTGCGGGTGAACAGGTTGGCGGCCGCGATCGACATGATCGCCGCGGGCACCAGCGCGCCGATGCCGACCGCGGCGTAGGCGACTCCGGCGAACCAGTCGGGGAACATCTGGTCGAACAGCGCGGGGACGATCGTGTTGGGGTCGGCCTTGCCGTTGGCGCCCATGACCGGCTTGGTGCCCGCCGCGATCGCCATGAAGCCGAGCAGCGCGATCAGGCCGAGCAGGAAGCTGTAGGCGGGCAGCGCCGCCATGTTGCGCTTGATGACGCCGCGGTTCTTCGAGGCGAGCACGCCGGTGAGGCTGTGCGGGTAGAGGAACAGCGCGAGCGCGGAGCCCAGGGCGAGCGTGATGTACTGGAACTGGTTGGCGCTGGTGAGCGTGATGCCGTCCGCCGGGGCGGGCGTCTTGGCGAACTTGGCCGCCGCGGCGTCGAACACCGACCCCCAGCCGCCCAGCTTGGCCGGGATGTAGATGACCGCGGCCAGGATCACGATGTAGATCAGCGTGTCCTTGACGAACGCGATCAGCGCGGGCGCGCGCAGCCCCGACTGGTACGTGTACGCCGCCAGGATCGCGAACGCGATGATGATCGGCAGGTGCCCGGTGATGCCCATCGTCTTCAGCACGGCCTCGATGCCGACGAGCTGCAGCGCGATGTACGGCATGGTCGCGACCAGGCCGGTGACGGCGATGGCCAGGGCGAGGGCAGGGGAGCCGAACCGGGCCCTGACGAAGTCGGCGGGCGTGACGAACCCGTGCACGTGCGAGATCGACCACATCCGCGCCAGCACGAGGAACACCAGCGGGTAGACCACCACGGTGTAGGGGAGGGCGTAGAAGCCGATCGCGCCCGAGCTGAACACCAGCGCCGGAACGGCGACGAACGTGTAGGCGGTGTAGAGGTCGCCGCCGACGAGGAACCAGGTGATCCAGGAGCCGAAGTTCCTGCCGCCGAGGCCCCATTCGTGCAGGCTCTCGATGTCCTTGGGCCGCCGCCACCTGGCCGCGACGAAGCCCATGGCGCTCACCACGAGGAACAGGAGGGCGAAGACGACCAGCTCGGTCGTGTGTCCGTTCACTTGGTCATCCTGTACACGATGGTGGTGCAGGCGACGCCCACGATGATGAACGCGATCTGCAGCCAGTAGAACAGCGGGAAGCCGAACAGCCGGGGCTCGTCGGCGTTGAACAGGAACGTCAGCAGCGGCAGCACGATCGGCAGGACCAGCAGCCAGTTCCAGGGGCTGCGGTCGCTGCGTGCCTGCCCGGGTTCCCGGGTTGTCATCGACCCCTCCGAAGGATGGATCAGGAGCCGGTCGGACCTGACCGGCTCCTGACACGTTGTCAATGGAGGGAGGTTAGCTTTCCGGAGCTATGAAGCCCAACGTCGATGGTGTTACGGTTTGGCCTAAATGCCGGGAATCTGTCTCGACATGTGAGATATCAGGTCGAGCCGGACAGGTCGAGGTCCTTGACGCGGGGGTCGCCCTCGTCGGCCGTGTAGTGGTCGACGCTGGTGCCGTCCTCGCCGTCCGGCGCCTTCATGGCCCTGGCCACGAGCGTGCCGAGGACCGCGACGACCAGGTTGAGCAGCAGCGCCAGGAAGCCCGCGTAGATCGTCATCTTGGTGTCGAGGCCCAGCTTGGCCAGCGGGAACGCCGACCCGCCGAAGTGAGCGTGCTTGGTGGCCGGGTTCTCGATGGTGTAGAGCATCAGCAGGCCGCCGCCCATCCCGGCGATCCAGCCCGCGATCAGCCCGCCCCGGTGGAACCAGCGGGTGAACAGCCCGATGGCGACCGAGGGCAGCGTCTGCAGGATGATCACCCCGCCGATCAGCTGCAGGTCGATGGAGAACTGCGGGTCGATGAGGAGGATGAACAGCACCGCGCCGACCTTCACCACCAGCGAGGTCACCTTGCTGACGGCCGCCTCCTGGGCGTCGGTCGCGTTCCTGTTGACGTACTCGCGGTAGATGTTGCGGGTGAACAGGTTGGCCGCCGCGATCGACATGATCGCCGCGGGGACGAGCGCCCCGATGCCGACCGCCGCGAACGCGACACCCGCGAACCAGTCGGGGAACATCTGGTCGAACAGCTGCGGCACGACCGTGTTGACGTCCGTGCCGATCGGCTTGATCCCCGCCTTGATCGCCATGTAGCCGAGCAGCGCGATCAGGGCCAGCAGCAGGCTGTAGGCGGGCAGCGCGGACATGTTCCGCTTGATCACGTCGCGGTTGCGCGAGGCCAGCACGCCGGTCACGCTGTGCGGATAGAGGAACAGCGCGAGTGCAGAGCCCAGGGCCAGCGTGACGTACTGGAGCTGGTTGTTGCTGTTGAGCAGGGTCCCGTCGCCGGGCGCGGGGGTCTTGGCGAACTTCTCCGCGGCCCCGTCGAAGATCCCGGCCCAGCCGCCCAGCCTGGCTGGAATGTAGCTGATGGCGACGAGGATGACCAGGTAGATGAGGACGTCCTTGACGAACGCGATCAGCGCGGGCGCGCGCAGCCCCGACTGGTAGGTGTACGCCGCCAGGATCACGAACGCGATGATCAGCGGCAGGTCGCTGAGGAAGCCGCTGCCCGCCACGCCCATCGTCTTCAGCACCGCCTCGATGCCGATCAGCTGCAGCGCGATGTACGGCATGGTCGCCACGATGCCGGTGATCGCCACCAGCAGCGCCAGCGTGGGCGAGCCGAACCGCAGCCGGACGAAGTCCGCGGGCGTGACCAGGCGGTGCACGTGCGACACCGACCACAGCCTGATCATGATGAGGAACACGATCGGATAGGTGATCACCGTGTACGGCACCGCGAAGAACCCGGCGGCGCCCGCGCCGAACAGCAGGGCGGGCACGGCGACGAACGTGTAGGCCGTGTACAGGTCGCCGCCGATGAGGAACCAGGTGATCCACGAGCCGAAGTTGCGCCCGCCGAGCCCCCACTCGTGCAGGCTGGCCAGGTCCGCCGGACGCCGCCACCGGGCGGCGACGAAGCCCATGCCGCTGACCGCCAGGAACAGCACGGTGAAGACGATGATCTCGGTCAGGTGCTCGCTCATCGCCGCCTCCCGCGCTTGGTCATCTGGTAGACGAGCGCGGTCGTGGCCACGCCGAGCAGGATGAAGGCGATCTGGAGCCAGTAGAACAGCGGGAAGCCGAACAGTCGCGGCTGGTCGGCGTTGTACAGGAACGTCATCAGGGGGATGGCGATGGGCACGAGCAGCAGCCAGTTCCAGGGGCTGCGGTCACGCTTCTCATCGGGCACGGCGGTCTCCTTCGGACGTGAGGAGAGGCAGCTCTGATCACGCACTGTAGGGACGCGAGTGTTGCGAACAGGTCACCGATCGCCGAATGGTCGGCTCCTCGCGACGAACGGTCGTGACGCGGGCGGTTCCGTACCAAGCGAGCCGGACGGGCGCATTCCGGGCGCGCGGGTCGTGCCGTGTCAGGTCGTGTCGTGTCAGACGGTCCGTTCGGCCGCGGTCCGCGGCTCGTGCCGCACGTCGCCGGGCTGCCCGACGCGACGGGTCCAGGCGGCGAACTCGACCAGGACGCCGTCGGGGTCCTTGAAGTAGATGGACCTGACGAACACGCCGTCATGCATCTCCGCGGCGACGCCGAACTCGCTGTCGTCGTGGTTGAGCAGCACGCCCACGTCGACGCCCTTGGCGACGAGCCTGTCGCGGTACTCCTCGATCTTCTCCGGCGGGACGTCGAACGCGATGTGGTTCATCGAGCCGACGGCCGAGAGCAGCTCGCCCCTGTCAGGCAGGCTCTTCGGCGCGGACACGCCGGGCACGCCGTCGGGGGCGTCGGGGAACCAGAAGAACGCCAGCGCGTTGCCGCCGCCGCAGTCGAAGAAGAAGTGCTGACCCCAGCCCATCGGCAGCTCGATCGTCTTGATCAACGGCATGCCGAGCACGCCTGAGTAGAAGTCCACCGTCCGCTTCATGTCGGAGCAGACCAGCGCGACGTGGTTGACCCCGCGGAGCTCGAATTCGCTGTTCATGGTAACTCCCTACTTATCACAGGAGATCAGCTAAAAACATGACACACCCTGTCCTCTTTTTCGGAGAGGATCCCGTCATGATTGCTTTGGTGGCGGGGGCGACCCGCGGAACAGGACGGGGCATCGCGGTCGAGCTGGGCGCGATCGGCGCGACCGTCTACTGCACCGGACGCTCGACCCGGGCGCGGCGCTCCGAGATGGACAGGCCCGAGACGATCGAGGAGACGGCCGAGCTGGTGACGCGGGCGGGCGGCACCGGCATCGCCGTCCAGGTGGACCATCTGGACCCGGCGCAGGTCAGGGCGCTGGTCGAACGGATCGACAGGGAGCACGGCCGGCTGGACGTCCTGGTCAACGACGTCTGGGGAGGCGACGCGCTGTTCGAGTGGGACACCCCGGTGTGGGAGCACGACCTGGACAACGGGCTGCGGCTGCTCAGGCTGGCGATCGACACCCACCTCATCACCAGTCACCACGCGCTGCCGCTGCTGATCCGCAACCCGGGCGGGCTGGTGGTCGAGGTGACCGACGGCACCACCGACTACAACGCCACCCGCTACCGGGTCTCGCCCTTCTACGACCTGGCCAAGGTGTCGGTGAACCGGCTCGCCTTCGGCCAGGCCCACGACCTGCGCCCGCACGGCGGCACCGCGGTGGCCCTCACCCCCGGCTTCCTGCGCTCGGAGGCCATGCTGGAGAACTTCGGCGTCACCGAGGAGACCTGGCGGGACGCCGTCGCCCACGAGCCCACGTTCGCCGTGTCGGAGACGCCCGCCTACGCCGGGCGCGCCGTCGTCGCCCTCGCCACCGACCCCGGCAGGCAGCGGTGGTCGGGCAGGTCCGTCTCCAGCGGCGAGCTCGCGCGGGAGTACGGCTTCACGGACGTCGACGGCAGCCGTCCCGACGTGTGGCGTTACATCACCGAGGTCAGGGAGCCCGGCAGGACCGCCGACCCGGACGACTACCGCTGAGGCGGGCCGTACAGGCGGGCCATGCGGGCGGCGGCGTCGGCGACCAGGGCGCGCAGCTCGGGCGGGTCCAGGACCTCCGCCTCCGGGCCGAACCGCAGGACCTGCGAGTAGGCGACCTCCACCGACTCGACGCCGAGCCGTACCGTCCCGTCGGGCTGCTGGGAGGCCAGGGCGGCGTCCAGCGCGGCGGGGTCGGCGATGTGGCGGAGCATCCTGAGCCCGCGCGGGGTCAGCCGGAGCGTGATCTCGCTCCGGAGCAGCGAGCGGGTGAACGCGGCGGACTGCTCGGCCCAGAAGGCGGCCAGGTCGAAGCCGGGGTCCCGGTCGAAGGGGGCCTCGTGCACGCCGATCTCGCCGATCCGGTCCACCCGGAAGATCAGGAAGCGCCGGTCGGCGCGGGCGGCCAGGTACCAGGCGCCCGCCTTGAGCACCAGCCCGTACGGCTCCAGCACCCGCTGCCGCTCCTTGTAGACGACCGCGACGGGACGGTCCTGCCACACCGCCCTGGCCAGCGGCGCGAGCGCGGCCGGAGGCGGGTCGCCGCCGGCGAACCAGCCGGGCGCGTCCAGGTGGAAGCGCTGCGCGGCGGTGGCGGGCGCGTCGCGCAGGCCGGGGGAGAGCGCGGCCGCGGCCTTCAGCCGGGCCGTCGCCGCCACCTCCCCCAGCCCCATCTCGCGCAGCGCCGCGGGCACGCCCGACAGGAACAGCGCCTCGGCCTCCGCCCTGTCGAGCCCGGTCAGCCTGGTCCGGTAGCCGTCCAGCAGCCGGTAGCCGCCGCTGCGGCCGCGGTCGGCGTAGACCGGGATGCCCGCCGCCGACAGCGCCAGCACGTCCCGGTGCACGGTCCGCTCCGACACCTCCAGCTCCTTGGCCAGCTCGGCGGCCGTCATCCCGCCGCGCCCCTGCAGCAGCAGGAGCAGCGACATCAGCCGCGCGGCGCGCACAACGGCATCACCACCGCGGACGGGCGGCCGGGCTCGTGGAACACCTCGACGTCCGCGGGCACCATCGGCCCGCCCAGGCCGAGCGGGTCTCCGGTGCCGGGGTTGCGGGCGATCGTCGGGTACGCGCCGGCCGCCACGTGCACCCGGATCCGGTGGTCGCGCTCGAACCGGTGCCCGATGGGCCACAGGTCCACCAGGACCCTGCGCACGCCGTCGGCAGTGTCGTCCGCAGTGTCATCCGGGGTGCCGGGGCCGAGCCTGCGGACGCCCTCGGTCAGGTTGTACGACCTGCCGTCCGGGTGGACGTCGCAGACGCGGACCACCACGTCCACGTACGGCGTGCTCGACCGGACGAACAGCTCGGCGGTGACCGGGCCGATCATCTCCACCGCCGACTCCAGCGCCGGGGAGCTGTAGACCAGCACGTCCCGCCGCGCCTCCAGCCGCCGCTGGTCGCGCGGCCGGGAGTCGGCGAGCAGCACCGGCCCGCCGATCGCCGGCGTCGGATGGTCCGGGTGGTAGCGGAACCGGTCGGGCTCGGACTCCAGCGGCCCGTCGGGCCCCAGGCCGAAGCCGTGCTGCAGGTGCCAGCGCTGCTCCCGCATGCCCGGCACCGGCCAGTCGGGGTAGTCGCGCCACTCCCCGGCACCGGTCACGTACAGCCGCACCGGGTCGGCCCGCAGCCCGGACGGGTCGTCCAGCAGATGGGCGCGGAACCACGCCAGCGCGTCGGCCAGCGAGGGCCGGCCGTGCCGGGTGTCGAGGTGGTACCAGGGGCCGATCGTCAGGTACGGCCGCCGCCCGGCCGCCCGCATCGCCAGGTAGTCCTTGAGCTGCCACGGCAGGAACACGTCGTACCAGCCGCCCAGCATGGTGACGGGCGCCTCCACGTCGCCGACCCTCGGGGAGAAGTCGCGCTTGTCCCAGTACGGCACCGCCGGGTCCTGGTGGTGGGCCAGCAGGTCCTGGTAGAAGCGCAGCGGCCGTCCCGCGGACACCAGGTCGAGCTCGGACACCGGACGTCCCGACAGCACCGCTCTGCGGGTCAGCCGCGGCGCGGTCAGCACCGCCGTGCCGCCGAACCTGCGCGACATCGCGTCGGTCAGCGTCGTCCAGCTCAGCGCCGACTCCAGCGCGAACGCCCCGCCCACGTAGGCGGCGTCCCTGAACTGCGACGCGGTGATCTGCGTGGCCATCGCCTTCAGCTCGGGCCCCGCGTACGGGGCGATCGCCCACTGCGTGTAGCCCAGGTAGGACGGGCCGAACATGCCGAACGAGCCGCCGTACCAGGGCTGCTCGCGCAGCCAGGCCACGGTGGCGAGGCCGTCGTCGTGCTCGTCGCCCAGCGGGTCGAGTAACCCGCCCGAGCCGAACCCGCCCCGGCAGCTCTGGATCACCACCTGGAGGCCCTGCCTGGCGAAGCCCCGGCCGTACACCCAGCCGAACAGGCCGCGCCTGCCGTACGGCGAGCGGATGAGGATCACCGGCGCCCGCTCGGACCCGATCGGCACGTAGTGGTCGGCCAGCAGCGTCACCCCGTCGGGCATGGGCACCGGCAGATCCCTGTGCAGCCTGACCCGGTACCTGCGTCGCATGAGCCCACCCCGTCTCCTGTCTATCCCTACATATCAGGTTACGGTGGGACAGCAAGATCGTCCGTGGCGAACTGCCCCACGCTGAGACCGTGTCGCCGAACAGCGCGACGGCCAGCATCGGGGTCAGCGGCGGCTGGTAGACGTAGCTCCCGTCAGGAGTACCGGGCGGCGATCCGCTCGGCGTTCCTCTCGGCCAGGGCGAGCGCGGACTTGCGCAGGTCAGGGGCGTCCTGGCCGACGGCGGTGACGAGGCCGCGCATGGTGGTGGAGATCTTGGCGAACGCCGCCTCGGGCGTGGGCTCGATGTCGCCGAACACCACCCACCACCACCAGGCGTTCGTCATGACGTTGGCCAGGAAGTCCGGCACCACTGTGACGCCCCTGCCGGTCAGGGCGGCCTCGGCCTCGGGCAGGACGGGCAGGTTCGCGCCCTCGACCACGACGCTCGCCCGCACCCTGGCGGCCTCGTCCGGGCCGATCACGTACGACATCGCGGCGGGGACCAGCAGGTCGGCCGGCACGTCGAGCCAGCCGTCGCGCGGGCCCGTACGGTCGCAGGGGCGCAGACAGGAACGGCCGACCACGCCGCCGCCGTCCCTGTGCGCCAGCATCCGCTCCACGTCCAGGCCGTCGTCGCAGGTCATCAGGCCGTCCCTGTCGGCCACCGCCACCACCCGGACGCCCGCCGCCGCCAGGTACCGCGCGGTCGCCCCGCCGATCGAGCCGAACCCCTGCACCACCGCCGTCTCCGGCCTGCCCACGGCCGACCCTGGCCCCACAGCCGGCCACACGGCCAGTGCGGCCTGCGCGACGCCGTACCCGCCGACCAGGTCGGACAGCGGGATGCCGGCCACCACCTGCGCCATCGCGGCGCGCAGCCGGTCACGGGCCGCGGCCTCGTCCTCGACCAGCCGGAACGCGGGCTCGACGGTCGAGGGCAGGCCCAGCTCGGCCGCGACCTCGTCGAGCTGGTCCTGGCGCAGGCCGAAGTCCTCGCCCGTGTTCCACTGCTCCCTGATGACGGGCAGCACGGCGGAGACGAACCGGCGCAGCACGCCCGGGGCGTCCGGGTCGCGGGGGTCCACGTCGATCCCGCCCTTGGCGCCGCCGAGCGGCACGTACCGGTCGCCGGGCGTGTAGACCAGCGCCTCCTTCAGCGACATCCCGCGGGCCAGGCCGCGCACCTCAGCCAGCGTGCACCCTTCGCGCAGCCGCAGGCCGCCGCTCGCCACGCCGCGCACCAGACGGTCGATGACGACGAACCCGCGCCGCGCGGTGACCGGGTCGGTCCAGGTGATCTCCAACAGGCTCACTGCGATTCCCTCCTCAGCAAGGTCGACAAGGGGCTGTCCGGCAGGACGGGCACGGCGAGGGCGTCCACCGCCAGGACCCCGTCCGGGGCCGCTCTGAGCGGGTTGACCTCCACCTCTGCCAGGTCCGCCCGCCCGGCGATCAGGCGGGACACGGCCGCCACCGCCTCGGCGACGGCCCCCAGATCCACGGGTGGGGCGCCGCGCCAGCCTGAGAGCAGCGCGAACCCCTTCAGCCTGCGGAGCATCGCCTCGGCCTCGGCGGCCGTCACGGGGGCGAGTTCGGCCGCGACGTCACGGTACAGCTCGCTCATCGTGCCGCCGACGCCCACCAGCACGAGCGGTCCGAACGACGGGTCCCTGCGCGCCCCGACGATCAGCTCCACCACGCCGGGCCGGGTGTCCATCCGCTCCAGCACGTACGCGCCGTCGCCGAGCCGGGCCCGCATGGCCTCCAGCGCACCGGCCGCCTCCTCGGCGCTCGCCAGCCCGGTCACGACGCCGCCCACCTCGGTCTTGTGCTCCAGCCACGCCGCCTTGAGCACCCAAGGGAAGGGCATCCTGGTCGCGTGTACGTCCGCGGAGGCGCGCACCACGACCGCCTCCGGGTACGGCACGCCGCACGACTGGAGCGCCGCCCGCGCCCCGAGATACCCGTCCTCCCGCGCTCCGGGCGGTGCGGGAGGCTCCTGCGCGGGCGGACGCGGGACGCGCAGGGCGAGCTCGGTGGCCAGTCCCAGGGACCAGCCGACCTGGTCGATCGTCGCGTACGTCGGCACCCCGTGGTCGCGCAGCGCCCGCACCGCCGCCGACTCGCGGCTCATGCTGTGCACGACCACCGGCCGGGCGTGCCGCTCGACCAGCGCTCCCAGGGTGTCGACCACGGCCAGCTCGGCGTCGGCCAGCGACGGCGCGTCGGCCCCGTAGGAGCCGAAGTAGCCCGTCAGCACCACGCCGTCCACCTCTCCGGCGCCCAGCAGCAGGTCCACCACGGTGGCGTACGTCGTCAGGTCCCGCTCACCGGCGCCCGCCAGGTCGATCGGGTTGCGCACCCCGGCCCCCGGCGGCAGCAGGGCGCGGATCCGGCCGGTCAGCGCCGCGGAGAGGGCCGGAAGGCGCAACCCCTGCCGGGTGAGGACGTCGGCGGCGACCGCGCCCTGCCCGCCGCTGTCGCCCACGACCGCGACCCGCCGCCCGACCGGCCGGGGCGCGTCCAGGAGGAGCTGCGCCACGTCCACGGCCTGCGCGGGGGTCTGGGCGAGGATGGCGCCCGCCGCCCGGCAGGCCGCCTCCACCACCTCGGCCCCGGACGTGAGCGCGCCCGTGTGCGAGCGCGCCGCGTCCCGTCCGGCCTGGCTGGTGCCGACGGTGAGCACGATCACCGGCTTGCCGCGCTCGCGCAGCCGGGCCAGCTCCCGCACCAGCGTCCGTCCGCTCCGGAAGCTCTCCAGGTAGAGCACGACCACCCGGGTGCGTTCGTGCCCGGTCAGGTCGGCCAGGACGTCCGAGGCCGTGACGTCGGCCTGGTCGCCGACCGACACGAAACGCGACACCCCGATGCCCGCCTCGCCCGCCAGCCCCGCCAGCTCCAGCCCCAGCTGGCCCGACTGCGACACGATGCCGAGCGCCCCCGGCGTGAAGTGGCCCCACGCCAGCTCCAGCGAGGTGGACGCGTCGTAGACGCCCAGGCAGTTCGGCCCGATCAGCCGGGCCCCGGCCGCGCGCACGCGCCGCGCCAGCTCGGCCTCGGCCGCGCGATCGAGCCCGGCCGTGATGCCGACGAAACCGCGCACCCCCAGCTCCAGGGCCTCGTCCACGACGGCGGGCAGCGACGGCGCTGGCACGCACAGGACGGCCAGCTCCGGCGGCTCGGGCAGGTCGCGCAGCGCGGGGGCGGCCGCGACGCCGTCCACCACCGCGCCCGAGCGGTTCACCAGGTAGACCTTGCGCCGCCGCGACCCGCGCAACGCGCCCCTGGCCAGCCAGTACCCCCACTTCGCCGGGTCGGCGGAGGCGCCGACCACGGCCACCGAGGCGGGGTCGGAGAAGACCTTCATGCGGACTTCGCCAGCGACCGGGAGATGATCAGCCGCTGGATGTCGGAGGTGCCCTCCTCGATCTCCTCCAGCTTGGCGTCGCGCATCCACTTCTCCAGCAGGAACTCCCGGGAGTAGCCCCAGCCGCCGTGCGTCTGCAGCGCCGCCCAGGTGCACCACATGGCGTTCTCGGACGCGGTCAGCTTGGCGATCGACGACTCCTCGGTGGCGGGATCGCCCGCGTCGAAGAGCGCGGCGGCACGCATGGTCAGAAGGTGTGAGATGTCGGTCTTGGCGGCCATGTCGGCGAGCCGGAACGCCACCGCCTGGTGCTCGATGATCGGCTTACCGAACTGCTCGCGCTGCCGCGCGTAGTCCAGCGCCGTGTCCAGCGCGGCCCGTGACAGGCCGGTGCAGGCGGCCGCGATGAGGATGCGCGAGGCGTCGAAGGTGCGCATCAGCCCGTAGAAGCCCTGCCCCTCCTCGCCGAGCCGGTTCTCCTGCGGCACCCGCACGTCCTCCAGGAACACCTCCGCGCTGACGATCGCGCGCTGGCCCATCTTCGGCAGCGCCCGGCCGATCCGCAGCCCCGGTGTGTCGCGTTCCACCACGAACGCGGTCACGCCGCGCGAGCGCAGCGACGCGTCCACGGTGGCGAACACCACGATCCACCGGGCGTAGGGGGCGTTGGAGATCCACGTCTTCTGGCCGTTGAGCACGTACGAGGAGCCGTCGCGCACGGCCCGCGTGCGCAGGCCGGCCGCGTCGGAGCCGACGCCCGGCTCCGTCACCGCCAGCGCGGTCAGCGGCGGGTCGTCCGAGCAGAGCGGGGTCAGCCAGCGCTCCTGCTGGGCGGGGGTGCCCAGCGCCTCCACGGGCCCGGCGAAGAACCCGTTGGAGGTGAGCAGGTTGCCGATGCCGATGTCGCCGTAGCACAGCTCCTCGGTCACCAGCGCCTGCGTCACCAGGTCGCCGACGCCCCCGCCGCCGTGGCGGGCGGGCAGCATGAACGAGGTCAGGCCCAGCTTGGCGGCCTTGTCCCACAGGTCGAGGGGCGAGGCGTGGTCGGCGTCGTCGACCTCGCGGGCCCGGGGCCGGATCTCGCGCAGCGCGAAGTCGCGGGCGAGCGCGACGAACTCCCGCTGCTCGTCGCTCAGGTCGAGGGCGTTGCGGATGGCGCGCATGCAGTCTCCTAGGCAGGAACGGTGACGCTGTCGAGCGGGCTCCAGTGGGCGACGACCGGGTCGTCGGGCGCGGGCAGCGGGTCCAGCCTGGTCTGCGTGCGGGCCACCAGGCGGGTCCCGTCACGCAGCTCCACCTCGACCCGCAGGCCGCTGCCGAGGTAGATGACCTCGCGGACCTTCCCGTCCAGCGCCTCGTGCTCGGACGGCAGCTCAGCGCCGGGAGGGCTCAGCCGCACGCTCTGGGGGCGGACCAGGACGTTCCCCGGCAGCAGGTTGGACTCGCCGAGGAACTCGGCGACGTACCGCGACTCGGGACGCTCGTAGAGGTCGGACGGCGTGCCGACCTGCACGATCCGCCCGTCACGCAGCAGCGCGATCCGGTCGGACATGGTCAGCGCCTCCTCCTGGTCGTGCGTGACGAACACGAACGTGATGCCCAGCTCCCTGTGCAGCCGCTTGATCTCCAGCTGGAGCTGCTCCCGCAGCCGCTTGTCGAGCGCGCCGAGCGGCTCGTCCATCAGCAGCACGCGCGGCTGGAACACGATCGCCCTGGCCAGCGCCACCCGCTGCTGCTGGCCGCCGGACAGCTGCGCGGGCCGCCTGTCACGCAGCGCGCCCAGCTCGACGATCTCCAGCGCCTCCGCCACCCGCTGTTCGAGCGCCGCCCCGCGCACCCGCCGCCTGCGCAGCGGGAACGCCACGTTCTCGAAGACGGACATGTGCGGGAAGAGCGCGTAGTGCTGGAACACCATCCCCAGGTCGCGCTGGTACGGCGGGACGCCGGTGATGTCGCCGCCGTCGACCTCGACCCGGCCCGAGGTCGGCTCGGTGAACCCGGCGATCACGTTCAACAGCGTCGACTTGCCGGACCCGCTGCTGCCCAGCAGCGTCATGAACTCCCCGGCCCGCACGTGCAGCGTCACCTCGTCCAGCGCGACCGCCTCGCCGTAGCGCTTGGACACCCCGCGCACGTCCACGGTTCCCGTCATGCCTTCCTCCGTCGGATCAGCCGGGCCAGCCCGGCGGCTGCGAACAGCGACAGCGTGACCAGCAGCAGCATGCTCGACACCGCCGCGACCGTCGGATCGATCTGCACCCGCACGCCCGACCACATCTGCACCGGCAGCGTCGTCAGGTCGGGGCCCGACAGGAACACGCTGGTCACCACCTCGTCGAAGGAGGTGACGAACGCGAACACGGCCCCGCTGGCCAGGCTCGGCGCGATCAGCGGCAGCGTCACGCGGGTGAACGTCGTCACGGGCCCGGCGCCGAGGTTCATCGCCGCCTGCTCCAGGCGCCGGTCGAACGACATCAGCGCCGACGACACCGTGATCACCACGTACGGCGCCGCGAGCGCGGTGTGCACGAGGACGAACCCCAGCGGTGTCTCGGTCAGCCCCGCCCGCAGGAACACCGCGTACACGGCCAGCCCGATGATCACGTACGGCACCAGCACGGGCGCCATCACCAGCGCCGACACCAGCGCCCGCAGCGGGTAGCGGCCCCGCACCATGCCCAGCGCGGCGGCCGTGCCGAGGACGAGGGAGACCAGGGTCACCTGCACCGCGATCTGGAGGCTGTCGAGCCCGCTGTCGAGCCAGGCCGGATCGGTGAAGAAGTTCTCGTACCAGCGCAGCGACCACGCCTTCGGCGGGAACTCCAGGAACGCGCTGTCGGAGAACGACGTCGGGATCACGATGAACACCGGCAGCACCAGGTAGAGCGCGGTCAGCGCGGCCAGCGCCCACAGCGCCGTCCTCGCGGCCCTCCTCACGACCCGCCTCCCACCAGCTTGCGCAGGTCCACCAGCCGGGACGCGACGAGCAGCAGCGCCCCCGTGACCAGCAGCAGGATGACGGCCAGCGCCGAGGCGAACCCCCACCGCAGCACGCCGGAGAGCTGCTGCACGATCAGCTCGCCGATCATCACGTTCTTCGGGCCGCCGAGCAGCGCGGGCGTGACGTAGAAGCCCAGCGAGGAGACGAACACCAGCAGCGTCGCCGCCGCGACACCGGGCAGCGTCAGCGGCGCGTAGACCCGCCAGAACGCGAAGACCGGGCGCGCGCCCAGCCCTTCGGCGGCCTGGAGCAGGCGGCGGTCGATGGTCCGCATGGTCGCGTAGACCGGCAGTACCGCGAACGGCAGCATCACCTGCACCATGCCGATCAGCACGCCGGGCAGGTTGCGCAGCAGCGGCACCGGGTCGCCGGGAACCAGGTCGTTGATCACGCCGGTGTCGCGCAGCAGCAGCACCCAGGCGAACGTCCGCACCAGCAGGCTGGTCCAGAACGGGACCAGCACCGCCGCCATCAGCAGGCCCCGCCACACCGGCCTGGCCAGCGTCATCAGGTACGCGTACGGGAAGCCGAGCAGCAGCGTCACCAGCGTCACCAGCCCGGCCGTGACGAACGTGTTCACCAGCACGGACGTGTAGACGGGCGAGCCGAAGAAGGCCGCGTAGTTGCCCAGGCCGGGCTCCGGGTCGGTGAGGCTGCGCGCCAGCATCCCCGCCAGCGGGTAGACGAAGACCGCGAGCAGGAAGGCGGTGAGGGGCAGGATCAGCAGCCCCCACCCGTCCGTCAGCCTGCGGGTCACCCTGCCGATCACCCTGCCGATCACTGGGCCATCCATTCGTTCATCCGCTCGGTGACCTTGTCGTAGTTCTCCGCCCAGTAGCCGTAGTCCACGATCGCCGCCCGCTGCGCCTCGTGCACCGCGGGCAGCTCCTTGCGCACCTCGGGCTTGACGAGCTCCAGCGCCTCGGCGTTGACCGGCGCGTACGCGCTGTGGTTGGCGTACTCGGCCTGGCCCTTGGTGTCCTTGAGGTAGGCGTCGAGCCACTGCTGGGCCAGGCCGGCGCTCCTGGAACCGGCGGGGATGATCAGCTGGTCGTAGGAGAGCAGGTGCTGGTTCCACTCGTTGGCCACCGGCTGGCCCTCGTTCGCGGCGGCGAAGACGCGTCCGTTCCACGCCTGGATCAGCGGCGCCTCACCGCTGGAGACGAGCTGTTGCTGCTGCTCGCCGGTCTCGTACCAGACGATGTCCTTCTTGATCGTGTCGAGCTTCCTGAACGCCCGGTCGATGTCCAGCGGGTACAGCTTGTCGGCCGGGACGCCGTCGGCCAGCAGCGCGGCCTCGAACATGGCGCCGGTGGCGTACTTCCAGAAGCCGCGCTTGCCGGGGAACCTCTTGGTGTCGAAGAACTCGGCCCAGGTCTTCGGGTGGTCGGCGGCGCTGAAGGTCTTGGTGTTGTAGCCGATCGTGAAGGCGTACTCCAGGGTGGGCACCGCGCACTCGCCGACCAGGTCCTTCTTGACCGGCGAGGTGTCGACCTCGGTGAGCTTGACCGCCCAGCCGTTCTTGCAGGCGTTCACCGCGAAGTTCGGCTCGACCTCGACGACGCCCCAGCTCACCTTCTTCGACTCCACCTGGGCGCGGAACTTGGCGTAGTCGGTGGGGGAGTCCTGTTTGACCGTGACGCCGTTCTGCCTGGCCCACGGCTCGACGTAGGCGGCCACCGCCTTCTTCTGGTCGTCGCCGCCCCACATGACGACGGTGAGCTGTTTGTCGCCGCCGGACGCGGCCCTGCCGCCGCCGCACGCTGTCAGCGCGAGCAACCCCGTGACCGCGAGTACGAGACCTCTGCGTGGCATGCCGCCTCCATCAGCCGGGTTTCGCCGAGCCGCGAATAGCTGACTGGCGAGCCAGTTATTAATGAAGGACTGTGGCGTGAATCACGGTGAATTGTCAACGGTTACTTCTGGAGCTCCAGCAGGAACTCCCTGCAGACGGCGCTCATCCGCTCCACGGTCATGTTCCTCGACCCCACCAGCACCTGGATCGCCAGCCCGTCGATCATCCCGATCAGCCGGTTCGCGTAGCCCACTGCGTCGCCCTCGCGCAGCAGCCCCTGCGTCTGCCCGTCGCGGATCACCGCCGCCACGATCCTGCGCCACTCGCCGTAGACGCGCTCGTTCAGCTCCTGGAGCTCCGGCTCGCGGAACGCCTCGCTCCACAGCTCCATCCAGACCCGCCAGGCCCGCACCGTCTCCTCGCCCTCGGGCAGGTAGGAGCGGACGAACGCGAGCAGCCTGTCGCGCGGGTCGTCCTCCGCCTCGAAGATCGGCCTGCGCCGCTCGATCGAGCGCTGGAAGTTGTACTCGAACGCCGCGTGCACGACCTCGCGCTTGTTGGCGAAGTAGTAGTGCACCGTCCCGTTGCTGGTGCCGGCCCTCGCGGCCACGTCCGACACGCGCAGCGAGCGCAGCCCCACCTCGGCGATCACCTCACAGGCGGCCCGCAGGATCTGCTCGCGGCGCTCGGCCTCCACGCTCGGACGCGGCATCCTGCCTCCTGGTGATATCTGGCCCGTCAGTCAACAAACGAACGATATCCGCTCAGGGCGGCGCGCGGTGCCCCCACGCCGCAGCCGCCCGGGGCCGAGTGGACCCCGGGCGGCCGGCGGACACTAGCGCACCGCGTACGCGCGCACGATGGTCTGCGTCACCGTGTCACCGCGGGAGTCCCGGGCGGTGGCGCGCAGCGACACGTGGCCGGCGCCGGCCGGATGCCGGACCGTCGCGTCGCCCCCCTCCTGACCGGTCCGCACCGCGGCCCTGGTCCAGGTGGCCCCGTCGTCGAAGGACGCCTCGACGGTCACCGCGCGGACCTTGCCCGCCGTGGCCGTCCGGTCGACCTGGAACGGGATCGTGAACTCCCGGCCTGCCGGCGCCCCGCCGTCGTCGTCGAGCGGGGGAGAGAAGCGGACGGCGAGCAGGGGAAGCGCGGCGGCCTCGCGCTCCGCACGCGAGTCGAACTCCCACACCGCCTCCACCCTGGTGGACAGCGCGGCCGACGGACGCAGCGCGGACGTCTCCAGGCGGTACCGGGCGCCGCCCGGCGGCACCTGGAAGAGGCCCCCGTTCGGGGTGAGACCGCCCGAGACCGTCTTCCCGTCGCGGTAGAGGGCCGTCCGGCCCGTGCCGCCGGTCCAGGTGGCGTGCGCGTAGTGGCCGGGGGCCGGGTCCGACAGCATCGGCAGCGAGGCGGAGATGACGTTGCCGTCACGGACGGAGGAGGTCGAGGTGACGGCGGGGCCCGCCACGCCCGCGTTCCACGTCTCCGCGTACTCCTTGCCCGCTTCGTACGTGCGCCAGGCCTGGTTCTGCGACTGCGCCAGGCGCGGGCTGGTCTGGTAGAGCAGTGAGCTCCAGCCGACCGGCCCGGAGCCGTGGAAGTAGGACGTGAGCGTGCCGGGCAGGCTGACCTCGTCGGCCCTGATCGGCTCCGCCGGGGGCGCGGCCGAGCCCGGCTGCACGGCGTAGTCGATCCGGTCGCCGCCGCCCCGTCCGCCGGAGGCGCCGTAGCGTGCCACGACCTTGGCCAGGTCGGCGTCCGTGAGGATTGGGTGGGTGGCGACCGGCCCGGTCGCGGCGGCCACGGCCAGGTTGCAGACCGCCGCGCCGTCCGGGCCGCAGGCGGTGCTGCCCGCGACCCCGCGCAGGTACTGCGAGGCGGTGTAGACCAGGCCCGGGGTCCGCGCCGGGACGACGTACGCCTCGACCGCCTGGGCGGCGAAGGCCCGGCCCGTCCCCGCGAGGCCGACAGCGGTGCCCGAGGTCCCGGTGGCCTCGGTGCCGTTCAGGGTGGCCGCGACCTTCACCCCGGCGCGGGCGTCCAGCGTGACCTCGGCGTCGCGGTCCAGCGACACGGGCTGGGCGACCAGGGTGAAGGACGGGATCCACGGCTCGCGCTCCGGGTTCCTGGTCGGGATCCAGGAGAACGCGGTGTAGCGGCCCTGCGGCAGCGTGCCCTTGAGGGGCCTGCCGAACGTGGAACCGCTGTAGTACGTGCCGGTGTCGTGGTTGGCCAGGTAGACCGCGAAGCCGTAGGTCGCGCCGTTGGCCACGCCGTCGCGGTCGATCGTGGTGAGTGTCAGCTGCCGCACGGGCGTCGCCGGCACGGCTGACACGGCGACCCTGACCAGGTCGCGGCCGCCTCTGGCGGTGATGAGGCCGCTCGTCCCGGCGGTCACCGTGACCTTCGCCTCGCCTCCGGCGGGCACGGTGACGTGGCGCGGGTCGAGGGTGATCCCGCTCGGGGCGTCCAGGGCGAGGCGGACGGACCGGTCGCCGTCGTTGCGGTAGGTGATCGCCGAGGTGTGGTCGGCCCCGAGGTTGAGCGTGGCGGGTTCGGCCAGCAGGTGGCGGCCGGTCGCCCGGTCCAGGTCCACGACGCCGGTGCCCTGCTCGAACACGCTCGCCCCGTCGATCGGGTGCGCCGTGCTGACCAGCGCCGCCTTGAGCCGGGTCGCCGGCCAGTCGGGGTGCCGGGCGGCCAGGATCGCCGCCGCGCCCGCCACGTGCGGGGTCGCCATCGAGGTGCCGTTGGCCAGCGTGTACCGGTCGTCGATCGGCAGGCCCATCGTGGTGCCGGTGGCGCGGGCGGCGGTGATGGAGTAGCCGGGCGCGGAGATCTCCGGTTTGACCGCGTTGTCCCCGGCGCGGGGGCCGCGGCTGGAGAAGTAGCTGAGCTGGCCGTCCTTGGTGACGCTGCCGACGGTGAGCGCGGAGTCGGCGGTGCCGGGCGCGGTGACCGTGCCCTTGCCGCCGTCATTGCCCGCGGCGACCACGAACAGCGTGCCGTACCTGGCGCTCAGCGCGTTGAGCGACTGCGACATCGGGTCGGTGCCGTCGGTGTAGCCGCCGCCCAGGCTGAGGTTGACCACCTTGGCGCCGGAAGCGGCCGCCCACTCCATGCCGGCGATGATCGCCGAGGTGGGGCAGCCGGTGTTGACGCAGACCCGGCCGATCATCAGCGTGGCGCCCTGGGCCACGCCCGGGTACGGGCCGGATCCGGCGATGATGCCCGCGACGTGTGTGCCGTGGCCGACCGTGTCGGCGACGCCGGTCGCGCTCGCGGTGAAGTCGCGCGTCTCGCCGATCCTGCCCGCCAGGTCCGGGTGTGTGGCGTCGATGCCGGTGTCGAGCACCGCCACCGTCACGCCCGCGCCGGTGAGGCCGCGCCGCCACGCCGCGGGCGCGCCGATCTGGCCGGTGCTCTCCACGTCCAGCGGCTTGGCCGTGCCGTCCAGCGTGATCTTCTGGATCCCGTCGGCCAGCCGGTCCGCCTGGGCGGGAGCGTGTGGGTTGACGCCCTTCCAGAACTCCGCCGCGCGCGCCCGCGCCACGGTGACAGCCGCCGCGTTGACCGACGGCAGCTCCCGCCTGACCTGCGCGCCGTCGGCGCGCAACGCGTCCTTGCCCGCCTTGACGGCGGTGGGGGAGGCGTAGCCGACGATCAGCGGCAGCGTGTCGCCGCCGGCGCTCCAGTTCGCCATCAGCCCGGTCACGTCGAACAGCGCCGGGTCCAGCGCGCCGGTGTCGACCAGTCGGCGCACGTCGAACGGGACGACCGAGACGTGCCCGTCCTTGACCTCCTGGGTGTACGGCATGCCCTCGCGGCCCGGGGCCGACAGGAAGCTCACTCCGGGGGAGCCGTCGGGCAGCACGTCCAGCAGCACCTGGTCGCCGGTGATCAGGGTGACGGCTCCAGGCGGTGGGGCGGCGTCCGCCCGGGCGGGACCGCCCTGCAGAAGACCGGCCGCCAGGGCCGTCGCCAGCAGGGCGAGGAGTGGTCGGGGGGAGGACCGCATGCAGGCTCCAAGCAGAGATCAGTCGGGGACGGATCGGAGGTTTGCACAGCGGCGAGCCGGCACGGAACACTTCGCTTTGCCCAATAGCGGACATTGACGCAAATCCGACAACGAGCCCGACATCGGGGGCGGGGAGGTCGCATGCTCGAGGCGCTCGGCCTGAGTGGCCGGGAAGAGGCCGCCTACCAGGCCCTTCTCGACCGTCCGGCAGTGACCGCCGCCGAGTTGCGCGACCTCGGCGCCAGCGCCCGCACGTTAGCCGCGCTCCAGGCCAAGGGGCTGGCCGTCCGGCTGGCCGGCCACCCGGCGCGCTACGCGGCCGCACCTCCGGAGGTCGCGCTCGAACTGCTGGTCCGTTCCCGCGAAGAGGAGCTCCAACGGGTCCGGCTGGACACGCTGCGGCTGGCGGAACGCTTCCGCGCCGCGCACCGCCAGGACGGCGCCGGAGGTCGGGACGGCGTCGTCGAGACCGTCGAAGGCCCCGACGCGGTGCGCCAGCGGTGGAACCAGATCCAGCGCGGGGCCAGACATGAGATCTGCGTGCTCGACCGGCCGCCGTACCTCACGCACGCCAACCCGGTGCAGCCCGAGCGGCACGCCCAGGGCATCGGCTACCGCGTCGTCTACGACACCGCCGCGCTGGCCGTCCCCGGCCGGCTGGCCGACATCGAGGCGCACATCGGGCAGGGCGAGCAGGCCCGGGTGGCCTCGGACGTGCCGGTCAAGATGCTGCTGGCGGACGACGCCCTCGGCATGATCTCGCGCAGGCGGCCCGCCGCCGCCGACAGCGTGCTGATCATCCACGACTCCTCCCTGCTCACCGCCCTGCGAGCGCTGTTCGAGTCGGTGTGGAACCGGGCCTCGCCCTACTCCCGGCTGACCGGCACGCCCGGCGGGCGCAGCCCGCTGGGAGGGGACGACGGGCGGCTCCTGACACTCCTCGCCGCCGGGATGACCGACGAGGCGATCGCCCGGCAGCTCGGCTGGCACCCGCGCACCGTGCAACGGCGCGTGCGGCGGCTGATGGACCAGCTCGGCGTGCGCACCCGGTTCCAGGCGGGCATGCACGCCCAGCGCGAGGGCTGGCTGTAGTCGCGTTGCGAGATCACCACTGTGGCGGTTAACCTGACCACGTGCGAATCAGCCTGCAGCCTTCCTGGTGGCGCCGCTCCTAGGCGGCGCGCGATCTCGCATTCTTCGACAGACGGCCGTCCCCGGAAGGCGGCCATTCTTCTGCCCGCCCTCGGGGCTCTTCATGTGACTAAGGGGCAGTGGTGGAGACGAGCGGATATACCAGCGGGTACACGACGGCCGGGGGCATCGGCGTCGAGCGTGAGGCGCGTGATGTGCCAGAGGAGGCGCTCGAGGAGATCGTGACCGCCCTCTCCGAGAGGCGCGGGGGCGCGTTCTCGTCCGGTATGGACTACCCGGGCCGCTACAGCCGATGGGCCTTCGGGTACGTCGACCCCTGCCTGGAGCTGGTCGCCAAGGGGCGCGTGATCTCCGCCAGGGCGCTGAACGCGCGCGGCCGGGTCGTGCTGCCCGCCGTCGCCTCCTGCCTGCTGGCCGCGGGCAAGCCGGTCTCCGAGCCCACCGCCGACCACGTCGAGGTGCACGTCCCCGAGTCCGAGGGCCTGCTGCCCGAAGAGATGCGCAGCCGCAGGCCCACCGTGTTCACCGCGATCCGCGAGGTCATCGCCGCCTTCAAGGGCGACGACCCGCACCTTGGCCTGTACGGCGCGTTCGGCTACGACCTGGCCTTCCAGTTCGAGCCGATCAGGCAGGAGCTCGTCCGCCCCGACGACCAGCGCGACCTCGTCCTCCACCTGCCCGACAGGCTCGTCGTGATCGACAGGCAGCGCGAGACCAGCGTCGAGTTCCGCTACGAGTTCACCGTCGACGGCGCCACCACGCGCGGGCTCGACCGCACCGGCACCGCCACCCCGGCGGCCGCACCCGGCGAAGTGCCCAAAAATCCGGAAAAGGGGGAGTACGCCAAGGTCGTCGCCGCCGCCAAGGAGAAGTTCAAGCGCGGCGACCTGTTCGAGGTCGTCCCCGGCCAGGTCTTCCACTCCACCTGCGCCGACCCGTCCGCGTTCTACCGCAGCCTGCGCCAGAGCAACCCGGCCCCGTACGAGTTCATCATCAACCTCGGCGACGGCGAGCACCTGGTCGGCGCGTCGCCCGAGATGTACGTCCGGGTCAACGGCGACCGCGTCGAGACCTGCCCCATCTCCGGCACCATCGCGCGCGGCAGCAACCCGGTCGAGGACGCCGAGGCCATCCGCACCCTCCTGACGAGCGTCAAGGAGGAGTCGGAGCTGACCATGTGCACCGACGTCGACCGCAACGACAAGTCGCGCATCTGCGTCCCCGGCTCCGTGCAGGTCATCGGCCGCCGCCAGATCGAGCTCTACAGCCGCCTGATCCACACCGTCGACCACATCGAGGGCCGCCTGCGCCCCGAGTTCGACGCCCTCGACGCCTTCCTCACCCACATGTGGGCCGTCACGGTCACCGGCGCGCCGAAGACCTGGGCCATGCAGTTCATCGAGGACCACGAGGCCACCACCCGCAGGTGGTACGGCGGCGCCATCGGCTTCATCGGCTTCGACGGCTCCATGAACACCGGCCTGACCCTGCGCACCGCCCAGATCAAGGACGGCGTCGCCACCGTCAGGGCCGGGGCCACGCTGCTGTTCGACTCCGACCCGGCGGCCGAGGAGCGCGAGACCGAGCTCAAGGCCAGCGCCCTGCTCGGCGCGCTCGCGGCCGTCAACGAGCCCGACGCCGAGCCCGTCGCGGTGGTCCGCGAGCAGCCGGGCCAGGGCATGAAGGTGCTGCTCGTCGACCACGAGGACTCCTTCGTCAACACCCTCGCCGACTACTTCCGCCAGGAGGGCGCCGACGTCGTCACGCTGCGCCACGGCTTCCCCCCGGCCATGATCGACGAGATCGGGCCCGACCTGGTCGTGCTGTCGCCCGGCCCGGGCTGGCCGTCCGACTTCGGCATGTCGGCGCTGATCGACGAGATCTACGCCCGCGACCTGGCCGTCTTCGGCGTCTGCCTCGGTCTGCAGGCGATGGTCGAGCACGCGGGCGGCTCCCTCGAACTGCTCGACTACCCCGAGCACGGCAAGCGCGGCCTGGTGTCCAGGCTCGGCGACAGCGCGCTGCTCGACGGCCTGCCCGGCGAGTTCGTCGCGGCCCGCTACCACTCGCTGCACGCCAAGCGGCCCGGCGTGGTCGGCTTCACCGCCACCGCGCTCACGCCCGACGGCAACGTGATGGCCGTCGAGAACACCGCCAAGCGCCGCTTCGGCGTCCAGTTCCACCCCGAGTCGATCCTGACGGTCGAGGGCGACGCGGGCGCGAAGGTCATCCGCAACGTGCTGCGCCTGTCGCGCCGGTGAGCGACGCGCTGCGCCTCTCGCGTCGGTAAAAACGTCCACGGGAGCGTGCGGGGAGCACCTAGAGTCTCCGCATGCTCCCCGTAGACCTGCCAGGCACGGTGCGTGACGCCCTGCTCGCCCCGCTCGTCGACCACCACTGCCACGGGGTGCGCCGCGACGAGCTGTCCAGGGCCGGGTTCGAGCTGCTGATCAGCCCGAGCGGCGCTCCCGCTCCGCCGGGAACGACCCACTTCGACACCCCGCTCGGCGCGGCCATCCGCCGCTGGTGCGCCCCCGTCCTCGACCTGGAGCCGCACACCTCGGCGGCCGTCTACCTCTCGCGCCGGGCGGAGCTGGGCGCCGACGAGGCCAACCGGCGGCTGCTGCGGGCCGCGGGGGTGATGGCGATCCTGGTCGACACCGGCCTGGAGAGCGCCGAGCTGCTGTCGGCCGCCGAGATGGGCCGCCACAGCGGCGCGGCGATCGACGAGATCGTCAGGATCGAGCAGATCGAGCAGGACGTGGCCGAGATGGCGCAGGCCGCCGTCGACTACCTCGACAGCCTGGCCGAGGAGCTGGCCGCCAGGGCCGCCAGGTCCGTCGGCATGACGACCGTCATCGCCTACCGGTGCGGGCTCGGCTTCGACCCGTCCAGGCCGACCCGGGGCGCGGCGATCGCCGCCGCCAACCAGCGGCTGTCCGACCCGAAGGCGCGGCTGACCGACCCGATCCTCCTGCGCCACCTGCTCTGGGCCGCCGTGGACGTGGCCAGGGAGCGCGGCCTGCCGGTGCAGTTCCACACCGGCCTCGGCGGCGACCCCGACGTCGACCTGCACCGCGCCGACCCGGCCAGGATGACCGGCTTCATCAGGGCGCTCCAGCCGATCGGCGTGCCGGTGGTCCTGCTGCACTGCTACCCGTTCCACCGCCAGGCCGCCTATCTGGCCGCCGCGTACCCGCACGTGTACGCGGACGTCGGCCTCGCGCTGACCCACACCGCGGCGGGCTCGGCCCGGGTCATGGACGAGCTGCTGGAGCTCACGCCGTTCCACAAGCTGCTCTACAGCTCCGACTGCCACGGAGTGGCCGAGACCTGCCTGCTGGGCGCGCTCACCTTCCGCCGGGCCCTGGCCGGCGCGCTGAAGTGGCGCATCGAGGCGGGGGAGTGGAGCGCCGCCGACGCGGCCAGGATCGCGCACATGATCGGCTCCGGTAGCGCCCGCCGGATCTACCGCCTCTGACCTCCGAAGGGCCCGCGCGGCACGCTCATCAAGGCCGTTCGCGACGCTGGGTGGCACGGTCGTCAAGCCCGGGAGAGCAGCGCTCGCGACGCCGCGTCGCGCCATCACCCGGGGGCCGAGTCGCGCCCGGTCGCGGGACCTGGTTTGCTTGGGCCGTCACATCACCCATCACCGAGCGGGGGCTCGCCATGCGCACCGTCGAACCCGAGGTCTTCATCGTCGCCCGTCCTGAGCTGGACTACGACGAGCTCGCCCGCTACCTGGGCGAGGTCGGCGGGCAGAGCTGGCTGGAACGCCTCGACAGGGGCGACCTCGACGCGCAGAACCTCGCCGAGTTCGCCGGCAGGCTCTGCTACCGATCCTTCGAGCCCGGCCTCAACCCGAACGTGGTCAAGATCAGGGAAAAGCAGGACGACTACCTCCGCAACATCCTGGCCAGCGCCCACGGCTCCGTCCTGGAACACGTCAGCTTCAGCTTCGTGCTGCACAACGTCAGCCGTGTCCTGACGCACGAGCTGGTGCGGCACCGTCCCGGCGTGGCCATCTCCCAGGAGTCGCTGCGCTTCGTCCGGCTCGACGAGCTGCCGTTCTGGTTCCCCGAGTGGGCCCAGCAGGACCCCGAGCTGATGAAGCGGGCCACCGCCGTCCTGGAGCAGCTGGAGCAGTTCCAGCTCTGGATGGCCGACCACTTCGGCCTCGACGAGGAGGGCGTGTCCTTCTCCGAGAAGAAGCACCGCACCTCGTTCATGCGCAGGTTCGCGCCGGAGGGGCTGGCCACCGGGCTGGTGTGGACCGCGAACGTCCGCACCCTGCGGCACACGATCGAGGCCCGCACCGCGGTCGGGGCGGAGGAGGAGATCCGCCTGCTGTTCCAGCGCATCGGCGAGCTGATGCGCAAGGAGGCCCCCGCCCTCTTCGGCGACTACGTCGTCGAGGACGGCGCCTGGATCCCCGGCTGGCGCAAGGTCTAGCGAGCGCGCCGCCGGTCTGGGCGCCGGGCTCGGCATCGGTCTAGGTGAGGGCGGGGAGCACGTACACCTCGGCGCCGGGTGGCAGCGCGCAGTCGAGGTCGGCGAGACCGCGCGCGTTCTCGCCGCACACGATCATGTTGATGTGGCGGCGGATCCGGCCGTAGTCGTCGCGCAACCGCTCCTCCAGCAGCGGATGCGCGCGGCGCAGCCGGTCGAGGGCCGAGCCCAGGGTGGGCGGGGTGTCACGGTCGGCGCCGACCGCGAAGACCTTCACCTCGCTCCTACCGCTCACCCAGCGGCGCAGCGAACTGGGCAGGACGAACACCACCATGGTGACGGGCATCGAGAACGGCACCGCGAAGGACTCGCTCATCGACTACAGCACCGCCGCGCGGACGGTCAGCACGTCCGGCAGGTGCCTGGCCACCGGCGACCAGCTCTCGCCGTCGTCGTGGGAGGCGTACACCTCGCCGTCGCGGGTGCCGAAGAACACGCCCGCCTCCGAGGCGGTCATCGCGTCGCGCAGCACCGACGCGTGCACCGGGCCCTCGGGCAGGCCGCGGTCGAACGGCTGCCAGGTCTCGCCCGCGTCGTCGCTGCGGTGGACGCGGTAGCGGTGACCGACCGGAGTGCGGTCGATGTCGGCCTGCAGCGGAAGCACGTAGACGGTGTCGGGCCGCGAGGGGTGCACCACGATCGGGAAGCCGAAGTCCGACGGCAGCGACGAGCCGATGTCCTGCCAGGTGCCGCCGAAGTCGTCGCTGCGGTAGACGCCGAAGTGGTGCTGGAGGAACAGCCGCCAGGGCCGTGACGGGTCCATGCCGACCTTGTGCACGCACTGCCCGAACTCCGGGTACTGGCTGCCCTCCGGCAGGAACGGCGCGCGGATGTTCTGGTTGGCCGCCTCCCAGGTCAGGCCGCCGTCGGTGGTGCGGTAGAAGCCCGCCGCCGAGACCGCGACCCCCATGATCGCGGGGTCGGTCGGGTGGCTGACGATCGTGTGCAGGCAGAGCCCGCCGCCGCCCGGCTGCCACCGCTTCCGGTGCGGGTGCTCCCACAGCCCCTCGACCAGGCGGTAGGTGACGCCGCCGTCCTCGGAGCGGAACAGCGCGCCCGGCTCGGCCCCGGCCCACACCACGCCGGGCTCCGACGGCGAGGGCAGCAGCTGCCACACCCTGGTCAGCGTGGCGCCGCTCTTCTCAGGGAAGGCGATGGGCGGCTGCTCCGCCTCCTGCCAGCTCTCGCCGAGGTCGTCGGAGTACATCACGGACGGGCCGAAGTGGCCGTACTCGATGCCGGCGAGCAGCCGGGGGGTGGCGCCACGCGTGTCGATCGCCACCGAGGGCACCGCGACCGTGGAGAACCGGATCGGCTCGACCTCGTACGGGCCGCCGTCCGTCGAGCGGGCGAGAAACAGGCCCTTGCGGGTGCCGATCGCGAGCATCGTGTCGCTCATACAAGCTCCCATCGCTCCCATGTTCGCTTCTCGCCATCGTGACACGCGGCGGCGGGCACCGCTGAGGACTGGGCGATTTGCTGACCGATTGCCAGGGAGCTAGGACCGGTGAGCGCAACAGGGCGGGGGGACTCGATAAGGAATGGGGTGACCTGCGGCGATTGTCGCGGGCGGGCGGAAGCGATCCAGGGGAGTCGACTCACGCCGGCCGGTCGCCCGCCGCAGCCGCCGACAGAAACGAGTGACGACCGTCCAGGGAGGCCAGGCGACTGAGCGACCGCATTCCTCCGCCGCGTGGGCGCCGCCACCACGGCGGCGGCGTCGCGCACTCCCTGGTCGAGGTGCGGGCACGGAGCGCCGCCCTCCGCGTTTATAACGCTTCCGCTGCGGGGGCAAAGGCCAAACCGGAACCCCTTGACGTGGGTCGATGCGCGGAAGTACGTTCCTCGAAATTATCTGGGAAGTTCCCAGACAGTAGAGGAGAAGGCTGTGGGACAGCGCGCGGGAAGCCCCCAGTTGCTGCGCCAGATCAACGATCGCGTGGCGTTGCTGGCGTTGCTCGAGCGAGGGCCACTCACCCGTCTGGAGCTCGAGTCGCACATCGGGTTGTCGAAGCCGGCGACCGCCGACCTGCTGCTCCGCCTCGAGAAGAGCGGCCACGTGCGACGCGCGGGATTCCGAGAGGGCGGCAAGGGGCCGCGCGCACAGCTCTGGTCGGTCAACGGCGCGCAGGCCTACGTGGCGGCCGTCGACCTCACCCCTCAGACTCTGGACGTCGCGGTGTCCGACATCTGCGGGGAGATCGTCGCCGAGTACCGCTACCGCGCCGAGAAGGACGCGAGTCTCGGCATGGACGACCTGCGCCAGTCGGTCGCCATCGCCGCCGGCGAGGTGGGGTTGGCCACCGGGCAACTGCGGCGGGTCGTCGTGGGGCTGCCCGGTTCCGTGGACAGGCGGACCGGCTCCCTGGGCTTCGCCCCGCATCTGCCCGGATGGCAGGGGTTCGACGTGCTGGAACGGCTGGCCGGATCGCTTGGCACGGCGGTGACGGTCGAGAACGACGTGAACCTGGTCGCGCTCGACGAGATGGCGGTCGGCCGGGCGGTGGGCCTCGACGATTTCGTGCTGATCTGGATCGGACGCGGAACCGGCGCCGCGGTGGTCTCCGAGGGACGCCTGCTGCGAGGGGCGTCCGGCGGCGCCGGTGAGATCGACTGGATGCCCTGCCCTGCTCCGCGAGCGACCGGCGGCCAAGCCGTGGCGCACCGGCAGCGGGTCGGCGACGTGCTGAGCAGCAACGCGCTGACGGAGCTGGCCCGGACGCACGGCCTGGCCGGAGACGAGCTGGACAAGCTGCTCGCAGGGGATCACGGCGCGGACCCTGCGGCCTGTGCCGCCTTCCGGCGCGACGTGGCCGGCCGGGTGGCGCTGGCGGTGGCAGGAGTGGTGTCCGTCGTCGATCCCGAACTCGTGGTCCTCGCGGGCGATGTCGGCAGAGCCGGCGGCAGCGCCCTGTGTGGCCTGGTCGCCGAGGAACTGGCCGAACTCGTCCTGCCCCGACCGGACATCCAACCAAGCCTGGTGACCGGCAACCCGGTCCGCTCAGGCGCGCTGCGGCTGGCCTTGGCCCAAGCGCGTGAAGAGGTATTCGCCATCCCCTCCTGATGGCCTGCCTCGCCCCCCTGACCCGGCCACGGTGGCGGGTCGGCAGTCTCACCCCCTTGGAGGGTTCAATGCGACGAATCGGTGTCGCGACGGCGTGCCTGGCACTCGCCCTGATCACGGGCGGGTGTGGCGCGGTGACAAGCGCATCAGGCACGGCGGACGCGCCGGCCGCCAACGAGAAAGCGTCCCTCAGCGTCTGGAGCAAGTTCAGCGGTCGCGAGCTGGGACTGCTCCAGAAGGCACTGGACGGCTTTCACGGAAAGCACCCCAACATCACCGTCGACAACCGCGGAAGCCAGGACGACGACAAGGTCGCCCAGGCGATCCGGGGAGGCAACCCGCCCGACGTCGCCATCTCCTTCTCCACCGACAACATCGGCCAGTTCTGTTCCAGCGGAGCCTGGCAGGACCTCAAGCCCTACATCACCCGCGACAAGCTCGATCTGAACCAGCTTCCCGCCGCCACCCGCGCCTACACCGAGTTCAAGGGGACGCGGTGCGCGATGCCGCTGCTCGCCGACGTGTACGGCCTCTACTACAACAAGGCGATGTTCGCCAAGGCCGGCATCACCACGCCCCCGAAGACCATGTCGGAGCTGTTCGAGTACGCGAAGAAGCTCACGGTCTTCAACCCCGACGGGTCCATCAAGGTCGCCGGGTTCGTGCCCACGATCGGTTTCTACTCCAACCACGTGCAGATGTGGGCGGCCAACTGGGGCGTGCAGTGGAAGGGCCAGGACGGCAAGTCCGCCCTCGGCACGGACCCCCAGTGGCAGGCGATGCTCGAATGGGCGAAGAAGTTCACCGACTTCTACGGCCGCGACAAGCTGGCCAAGTTCACGGCCGGTCTCGGCCAGGAGTACTCGCCGGATCACGCCTTCGAGAAGGGCCAGATCGCCATGGCGATGGACGGCGAGTATCGCACCGCCTTCATCGCGACCGAGGCGCCGGACCTGGACTACGCGACCGCGCCGTTCCCGGTCGCGGACGACAAGCCCGAGTTGTACGGAGGCGGCTACACCACAGGCACGATCATCGGGGTCCCGAAGGGCGCCAAGAACCCTGGCGCGGCGTGGGAGCTGGTCAAGTACCTGTCGACGGACACCGCCGCCCTGCAGGGGCTGGCCCAGGGGCTCAAGAACGTCCCCTCCACGATCCCCGCGCTGCAGGACCCCACGCTGCAGCAGGATGAGCACTTCAAGACCTTCCTGGGGATCTTCGCCAACCCGAACCTCGCCACCAACCCGGCCAGCTCGAACGGCGGCGCCTACCTCAAGACCGCTGAAGACTTCGGCAGCGCCTACCAGGGCGGCAGCGTGCCCGACCTGAAGGCGGGCCTGGCGAAGGCCGCCGCGCAGATCGACGCCGACGCGCAACTCGGCGGCTGACCGCCGATGACCACCAAGCCACAGGCTGCGCGCGCGGCCGGGTCCGTCCTCGCCGTGTGGACCCGGCCACGGCCGGGCCACTGGGTACGGCCGCTGGCCTTCATGGCACCTGCTCTGATCGGTTTCGCGGTCTTCTTCGCCTACCCTCTCGGCGCGCTCGTCTACTACTCCTTCACCCGCTACGACCTGCTCAACGATCCGGTGTGGGTCGGGCTGCGCAACTACGTCTTCCTCGTCGCACAGGACCCGCTGGCCAGGAAGGCGGCCTACAACACCGTGTGGCTGGTCGTCGTCATCACCGTGCTGCGCCTGGTCTTCGCGACCGGCGTGGCCGCCGTGCTGGCCCGGATCAGGAACGGCGCGGGGCTGTTCCGGACGCTGATCTACCTGCCCGCGCTGGCCCCTCCGGTGGCGGCCACCCTGGTCTTCACCTTCCTCTTCAATCCCGGCACCGGGCCGGTGAACGCGGTGCTGAGCTGGTTCGGCGTGCAGGGGCCGCTGTGGTTCAGCGACCCCGCCTGGGCCAAACCCGGGCTCACCCTGCTCACCCTGTGGGTCTCAGGTGAGCTGATCATCATCCTGCTGGCCGGGATGCTCGACGTGCCCGGTGAGCTCTACGAAGCGGCGGGCCTGGACGGTGCGGGTTCGCTGCGACGGTTCTGGCACATCACCCTGCCGTCGATCGCGCCGGTCCTCGTCTTCGGGGTGATCAACTCCATCATCCTCGGGCTGCAGTACTTCACCCAGGCGGTGGTGGCGGCCTCGGTGGCCTCCGGCTCTGCCGACATCGCCGGCAGCCAGCGGGTCATCGGCTACCCCGACAACTCGACGTTGACCTTCCCCGTCTGGCTGTACCAGCAGGGCTTCCACTACTACAACATGGGTTACGCATCAGCCATGTCGATCGTCCTGTTCGCGGTCTCGACGGTGTTCACCTTGTTCTTCGTCCACCGGCTGCGCCGAGGGTCGCACGCCGAGGGGATGGCGTGATGGCCGCTCTCACCACCGGCGGCACCGCCACGAGAGGCCCGCGGCGGCGCGGCGTCCTGCGCTGGATCGCCACGCACAGCATCGCGCTGGCGATCGGGGTGATGTTCGTCCTGCCCCTGGTCTTCGTCGCGCTCACCGCGTTCATGTCCGACCGGCAGGCGTTGACGGCCGATCTGTGGCCGCGCTCCTGGCATCCGGAGAACTTCGCGGAGGTGTTCCACACCGCGCCGCTGCTGAAGTATCTGGGCAACAGCGTGATGTACTCGCTGCTGGCCACGGCCGGGATGCTGGTCTCCAGCGTGCCGGCCGCGTACGCCCTGGCGCGGATGCGCTGGCGGGGCCGCGAGGCGGCGTTCCTGGTGGTGATCGCCGCCATGATGATCCCGCCGCAGGTCCTGGCCGTGCCGCTCTACGTCCTGTGGGCGCGTCTGCACCTCACCGGCACCCTGTGGCCGCTGATCCTGCCGTACTTCCTGGTCGACGCGTTCAGCATCTTCCTGCTGCGGCAGTTCTTCCTCACGATCCCGCAGTCCTACCTGGACGCCGCGCGGGTGGACGGCTGCGGCGACCTGCGGACGCTGCTGCGCGTCCTGCTCCCGATGACCCGGCCCGGCATCGCCGCGGTGTCCCTGTTCTGCTTCATGTACACCTGGAACGACTATTTCGGTCCACTGCTGTACGCCGGGGAGAACCCGGAGAACTGGACATTGTCGCTGGCGCTGGCGTCCTTCCGAGGGGCGCACCAGGTGCAGTGGAACCTCACCATGGCCGCGACGGTGGTGGTCATGCTGCCGGTCATCCTCCTTTTCGTGTTCGCGCAGAAGTCCTTCGTCAGAGGCATCACCTTCACAGGAGTCAAGGGTTGAAACTGACCGTCATCGGGGGTGGTTCCACCTACACCCCGGAACTGGTAAGCGGGATCGCCGATCGGCACGCCGGCCTCGACATCGAGGAGATCGCGCTGGTCGACCCCGACATGGAACGTCTTGAGGTCGTGGGCGGGTTCGCGCGCCGCCTCCTCGATCACGCGGGTCATCCGGCCGAGCTGCGCCTCACCTCCGATCTGGAGGCAGGTGTCGACGGTGCCGCCGCCGTACTGCTCCAACTGCGCGTCGGCGGCCAAGCCGCCCGCGCGACCGACGAGACGGTGCCACTGGAGTGCGGGTGCGTCGGCCAGGAGACCACAGGCGCGGGAGGCCTGGCCAAGGCGCTGCGCACGGTCCCGGTGGTCCTCGACGTCGCGGACCGGGTCCGGCGGATCGCCGGCGAGAAGACCTGGATCGTCGACTTCACCAACCCCGTCGGGATCGTCACCCGGGCGCTGCTCAACGCCGGTCACCGCGCGGTGGGGCTCTGCAACGTCGCCATCACCTTCCAGCGCTGGGTGGCGGGGCGGCTCGGCGTCGCCCCGGACGCGGTCGCCTTGGAGCACGTCGGGCTCAACCATCTGACCTGGGTGCGTGCCGTACGGGTCGACGGCGTGGACGTGCTCCCCCGGCTGCTGGCCGACCATGCCGACCAGCTCGCCGAGCACGTCGGGCTCCCCGCCGCGGTGATGCGCCGGCTCGGCGCGGTGCCGTCGTACTACCTGAAGTACTACTACCGTCACGACGAGATCGTGGCCGAGGAGCGAGTCCGCCCGCCACGGGCCGAGGACGTGGCCGCGCTGGAGCACGACCTCCTCGACCTGTACCGCGATCCGAGCCTGGTCGCCAAGCCGGCCCTGCTGGAGCGGCGGGGCGGCGCCTACTACTCGGAGGCGGCGGTGCAACTGGTCGCGTCCCTGCTGAGCGGCCGGGGAGATGTGCAGGTGGTGAACACCCGCAACGGCTCCACCCTGCCGTTCCTGCCCGCCGACGCCGTCGTCGAGGTCCCCGCGCGGATCACCGGCGCGAGCCCGGAGCCACTGCCGATGGCTCCGCTTCCACCGGCTATCGCGGGTCTCGTCGCCCACGTCACCGCGTACGAGAACCTGGCCCTGGAGGCGGCGCTGCGCGGCGGCCGTGACCGGGTGTTCGACGCGCTGATGGCGCACCCGCTCATCGGCCAGATCGAGCAGGCGGCGACCCTGGCCGACCGGCTGGTCGCGGTCAACCGCCACTTCCTGCCCTGGGCGGCGGAGTGATCGACGCGGTACTGGCGCTCGACGGCGGCAACTCGAAGACGGACGTGCTCCTCGTCGCGGCGGACGGCACGGTGTTGTCGCAGGTGCGCGGTCCGGGGGCGTCGGCGCAGAGTGTGGGCGTCGCCGCCAGTGCCGCCATCCTTGACGGGCTGGTCCAGCAGGCGGTCCGACAGGTCGATCCCGAAGCGCGGCCTCCGTACGTCCGGCATACGGCGGCGTACCTCGCCGGAGTCGACTTCGGCCGCGAGCAGGAGGCGCTGACACGGGCGCTGGCCGAGCTGGGCTGGTCCGAAGGGATCACCGTCGACAACGACACCTTCGCACTGCTGCGCGCCGGCACCCGTCGCGGGCACGGGGTGGCCGTGGTCTGCGGGGCGGGCATCAACTGCGTCGCCGTGGCGCCGGACGGCAGAACCCTGCGGTTCCCGGCGATCGGCCGGTTGTCCGGTGACTGGGGCGGCGGCCTGTTCCTGGGGGACGAGACGCTGTGGCGGGCCGTGCGGGCCGAAGACGGCCGAGGCCCCGACACCGCGTTGCGGCCGGCGGTGCTCGCCCACTTCGGCGTGTCCACCGTGGCCGAGCTCGTCGAACAGCTCCACTTCGGGGAGGTCCGCCGGACCCGGCTGCAGGAGCTCAACCCGCAACTGCTCGCCATCGCCCGAGCCGGGGACGCCGTGGCCACGAAGGTGGTCGATCGACTCGCCGAGGAGGTGGTCCTGCTCGCGTCGGCGGCGCTGCGTCGGCTGGACCTGCTGGACGTCCCGGTCGACATCGTGCTCGGGGGCGGCATCCTCGCGGCGGGCGATCAGTACCTGCTCGACCGAATCCGCACCGGATGCCGTCAGACCGCTCCGAAGGCCGAGACGCTGGTGGTGGACGTCCCCCCGGCCGTGGGCGCCGCGCTGCTCGGCCTGCAGGAGATCGGCGCGGCGGCCGAGGTGGAAGACCACCTGCGCGACAGCCTCCGATGACCGCCTGCCCGGCCGCTGCTACGGATGTTCCAACGGTCGCCGGCCGCTGGAGCGCCGTTCAGGGAGTGGATCGGCGAGGTTCCAGCCCCGGGCCAGCAGTGCGTCGACGGCGGCAACGGCCGCCGTCAACCGCTGTTCGTGGGAGCCGCTGAGCTTGACGTAGGGACGCCCGGTGCGCTCAAGTTCGTCCTGGAAGCGCCCAGACATCCAGGGCCGGAGGTGTTCCCCGTCGCGCAGCCCGTCGTCCTCGAACGGCACGTCCTCGTGGTCGGTCAGCAGCCACAGGTGCTGCCGCCCGCGGCCGGCGATCCGGGCCACCTCCGGATGGCTCCCGCCGAGGTAGCGCTCGTGCCACATGGTGGTGGCGAACGCGTCGGTGTCGCAGAAGAGCACCGGGCCCCCGGATCGGGCGGCGGCGTCCTCATCGCACTGCTGGCGGTGGGCGATGAGCAGGAAGTCGTCGGAGGCGAAGGTGACGTCGGTCCATCGCGCGTCGGGCCGGACGGCCTTCAGCGCCGCCAGTCGCTCCGCGCTGAACGTCCGCCCGTACTCCGGCACCCACGCCGTAGCCGCCCACGGGCCGCCGCGCCGCCGGTAGTGCCCGGCGAGTGCCCGCGCCATGGTGGTGGTGCCGCTGGACTCCGCGCCCAGGACGACCACGCGGCGGGCGAGCCCTGCTCGGACCGCGGGAGCGAGGAAGTGCCAGGTGCCGGCGGGGTCGCGGCGCACCGCGGTGCCGGACACCGGCTGGGTGCGGCGCTCGGGGTCCACGCACACCGCCCTGGCGCCGAACCTCCTGCCGAGTTCCTCTCCGTAGTCCTCGGAGGTGAAGACCGCGTCGACCGGCTCGGGGACGGCCCGCCGGAAGACGGCCATGTGCGCGTCCCAGACAGCCGGGTCGCCCGTGTCCACCGGGTGGTCGTCCATGGCGCCGACGACCCTGACGTCGGGATGGACGTCCCGCATCCAAGCGACCCGGTCGCCGAGCGGGATCGACTCGACGGTGGCAGCGCAGACCAGCACGGTGAGCCGTTCGCAGCGGGCCGCGGCGGTCGTCACGAGGTGGTGGTGGCCCGCGTGCGGCGGGTAGAACTTGCCGAGCACCAGGCCGTGGCCGAACCGTCGGGTCACCTGGCGCCCCCGGGGGCCGGGGCGGTCACCGGGAGCGGCGGGGGCGCCATGTCGCGTTGCCAGCTCCGCAGGCCGAGGACGCACAGCGTCAGGAAGCCGACGTACAGGAGCGCGTTGAGGTAGAGCTCCTTGTACGCGTAGAGCGGGATGTAGACCACGTCGGCGGCTATCCACAGCCACCAGGACTCCAGCCGCTTGCGGCACTGGCCGTAGGTGGCGGCCAGCGACAGGCACGTGGTGAGGGCGTCCCAGAAGGGCACCGTGGAGTCGGTGGCCCGGGTGAGGAACACGGTCAGGACGGCGGTGCCGGCGGCGCCGGAGACCAGGAGCCAGACCCACTCGACGCGGCTGGTGCGGCGCACCGGGAGCGTCTGGCCGGGGCTGCCGCCGCGAGCCCAGGTCCACCAGCCGAAGCAGGCCAGGGCGATGAAGACGATCTGCAGGCCGGCGTCGGCGTACAGCCCGGCCTGGGTGAACACGACGATGAAGAAGACGTTGTTGGCGATGCCGACCGGCCAGTTGGCGATGTGCCGGCGGGCCACGAGCCAGACGCACAGCGCTCCGGTGACGAACCCGAGAATCTCGGTCCACGTGAGGCTCACACCTCACCCCCTTATCGTCAATGTGAGCGTAAAGGGTCGGGCAAGATTGCGTCCTGGTGCTGCCTGGATTGGCTCCCCTCGCCCCACGGTCCGCTGATGACCTGCGCCTCCTGATTACCAGGGAGGTAATCGTGATGCTTCCCTGCTTTCGCTAACGTGGCCTGATATGGGAGCAGTTGCCGTACAAGACGAGACTTTTGGTGATTTGCTGCGGACGTGGCGGCAGCGCCGCCGCGTGAGCCAGCTCGACCTCGCGATCGAGGCGGACGTGTCAGCCCGGCACATCAGCTTTCTGGAGACCGGGCGCGCCCGGCCGAGCCGCGAGATGGTGATGAAGCTGTCGGAGGAGCTCGGGGTGCCGCTGCGGCACCGCAACAGGCTGCTGATGGCGGCGGGGTTCGCGCCGGTTTTCCCCGAGCGGGCGGTGCGCGCGCCTGAGATGCAGGTGGTACGGGAGGCGCTCGACAAGATCCTCGCCGGGCACGAGCCGTACCCCGCGCTGGTCGTGGACGCCGTGTGGAACCTGGTGGCGGCCAACAGCGCGGCGGCGATGTTCATGGACGGGGTCCCGGCGGAGCTGCTGGAGGAGCCGATCAACGTGATGCGGCTCTCCCTGCACCCCGACGCGATGGGCGGCAGGCTGGTGAACCTGCCGGAGGTGCGCGCCCACCTGCTGTACCAGCTGCGCAGGCAGGCCGAGGCGTCCGGCGACGGGCAGCTGGCCGAGCTGCACGACGAGCTCGCCGCCTACACCTACCCGGGCGTGGACCTGAACGTCGCGCACGTGCCCGGGCCCGCCGACATCCTGGTACCGCTGCGCGTCAGGCACGGCGACCGCATCCTGTCGATGTTCACCACGATCGCCACGTTCGGCACGCCCGTGGACGTGACGGTCTCGGAACTGGCCATCGAGACGTTCTGGCCCAACGACGAGGAGACCGCCGCGGCCTTCCAGCCGAGCCCGCGGCCGTCCTGACCCCGCCCGTCCGTCAGATCCGTCCGTCAGATCACGGCTCGCCCTCCGACTGGACGACGTCGCGGTGGATGCGTGCCAGGGGCACGCCGTCGGTCTGCAGCCGCCGCACCGTCTCGTTGACCATCGCGGACGGGCCGCAGACGTACACGTCGTGCTCGGCCCACGAGCGGAAGCGCTGCGTGACCTCTGGCAGGCGGCCGCGCATCCCGTCGTAGGACGGCTGCCCCGACACCACGGGCAGCACCCGCAGCCAGGGGTAGGAGGACTCCATCCGGATCAGGTCGGGCAGGTCGTACAGCTCGTCGGCGGTGCGCGCCCCGTACAGCAGATGGACGTTGGGACGCCTGCCCGAGGAGATGACCTGCTCGATGATGGCCTTCAGCGGCGCCAGCCCGGTGCCGCCCGCCACGCAGAGCACGTCGCGGGCGCTGCGCTCGCACAGGGTCAGCGTGCCCATCGGCGGGCCCAGCATGATCGTGTCGCCGACACGGGTGTGGCTCGTCAGCGCGGTCGAGACCCAGCCCCCCGACACCGAGCGGACGTGCAGCCTGACCGTGTTGTCCGCGCGGGGCGCGTTCGCGATGGAGAACGTCCGCCACACGCGCGGCCAGCGTGGGGTCTGCACGCTCACGTACTGCCCCGGCTTGTACGGCAGGAGCTGCGTGGGCCGGAGCGTGATGACCGCGATGTCGGGAGTGCGCAGCTCGTGGTCGATCACCTCGGCCAGCCACCAGGCCGGGGCCACCCCGGCGTCGGCCTCGGCCGCCTTGACCATCAGCTCGGCGGCGACCGAGTACGCGGCGACCCAGGCCGCCTCGATCTCGGCCGTCCAGACGTCCGCCGCGAACCGTTTGACGGTGGCGAGCAGCGCGTTGCCGACCGCCGTGTAGTGCTCGGCGAGCACGCCGTACTTGCGGTGGTCGCGTCCGAGCTGGCCGAGGAAGGAGGCCAGGCTGTCGGGGCTGTCAAGGCTCCACACGACGCGGGTCAACGCTCTGAAGAGCCGGTCGCGCTGGGCGTCCATCGCGGGCGGGAACATGCCCCGCAGGTGCGGACTCTCGGCGAACAACCGGCCGTAGAAGTAGGCCGCGGCCTTGTCGGCCAGCGGTTCCACGACGGAGAAGCTTTCCTTTACCAGGCGCGGATTCAACGACATTCCAACGACCCCCACCTATAGTCCGGAATGACATTCCGGACGAGCTTGCCACCTCCCTGACGGCTCCGGGTGACGAGCGTCCGGAGGGCCCCGGCTCAGCCAGACGCTCGAAAATGAGTGTTACACCGCGTCCTGGGCGTCACAACCGTTTCACCCCAATGGGGTGCGAACAAGAACTTTCCGTAATGGCGCTGTTATTTTCCGTGCACACGCTGTCACGACTTATCGGTATCTAAAGTGAATGTTTATCGTGTTCGCTTTCTCTGTCATTTGTCGCCTCGGTAGAGGCGTGCTGCCGAGCGCCGGTGATGCCGTGCCGCCAGCACGCCCTCCGGCCGCGCTCTCCGGGGCGCGGCCTCCGGCGTGCCGTCTCCGGGGCACGGTCTCCGGGGCACGGCGCCCGGCGGACTGCCTTCGGCGATCTGCCGGTCTCGAGTCTCTGTGGGGGGCGAGGTTGGGGTCCGGTTGTCCCTGGTGCGGCGGCTCGTGCAAGTCGTTACATAACGCGACAAAAAGGATATTTATCATCTTTGTCATATATCTGACGATTGTCAGGGATTAAGTTGACTGATCCTGTGAAGTGGACATAATCGGATCTTGGTCCAGCCGCGCGCCGCGCCACGCCAATCCATCTCGCAAAGGCAGTCATGGCACGTTCCCAAACCTCCCGGCAGCCGCAGTGGCTCTGGCCCGCCGCCCTGGCCCTCCCCGTGGCCGTCGCCGTCTGTGCGTTCGCCGCCACGGTCGTCGACAGCAGACCGGGCGCCATCTGGGCGTCCGTGGCGGCGGGAGTCCTCGCCCTGGTCACCGTGGCGGCGGTCGCCGGGCTCCGGCAGGGCAACACCGAGACCGAGCGCGCGCTGGCCCAGCGCGAGGCCGCCACCAAGCGGCGCGAGGCCGAGTTTCAGCACCACCTCCAGCAGCGCAACACCCAGTGGGGCAACCACGTGAACGCCCGCTCCTCGGCACTGGAGGAGGCGATCAAGTACCTGGTGGAGGCCAGGATCCCGGCCGTGATCAGCGAGTCGGCCGTGCCCCCGCCGCGTCAGAACAGCGCGCTGGACGAGGACGCGGCGGCACGCCTGGAGGACGTGCTCGACGCCGTCTCCGACGTCGCCAAGCAGGAGCGGGAACGGCGGGAGTCGCTGCGGCTGGCCACCCTGGCCCTGGCCAGGCGGGTGCAGACGTCCGCGCACCGCGTCCAGGAGACGGTGTCGCTGATGGCCGACCGGCACTCGCACAACCCGGACGTGCTCGAGGCCGCCATGCAGGTCGACCACGCCGCCGCCCAGCAGGGCCGGCACGCGCAGAGCCTGGCCGTGCTGTGCGGCGAGTGGCCGGGCCAGCAGTGGCCCAAGCCGCTCGCCCTGGTGGACGTCGTTCGCGCCGCCGCGTCCAGGATCGTCGCCTACAAGCGCGTCGAGGTGTCCGGCGATCCCGACACCGCGGTCGCCGCCCACGTGGTGGAGCCGCTCATCCATCTGGTGGCCGAGCTGCTGGCCAACGGCACCCAGTCGTCGCCGCCGTCCACCAAAGTGCTGGTGGCGGTCCGCAACGTGCAGCGCGGCGCGGTCATCGAGATCGACGACGGCGGCGTCGGCATGGACGACCACCAGCTGGAGCAGGCCCGCGAGGTGGTGTCCGGGCGCAGGCCGGTGGACGTGGGCGAGGTGGGGGAGATCCCACGGACCGGGCTCGCGGTGATCGGCCACTACGTGCGCCGCCACGGGTTCCTGGCGGACCTGCTGCCCTCCCCGTACGGCGGGGTGCGCGCGGTCGTGCTGGTGCCCGGCGAGGTCGTCGAGACGCTCGAACCCGTCCCCGTGCACGCCCTGCCGAAGGCGCCCCCCCGCCACGACACGCAGCCGATCGAGGCCGCCACGCCCGCCGAGGAGCAGGGCGGCGACGACGCGCTGCCACGCCGCCGCTCACGGCGCGGCACGGAAAGCAGTACAGGCGACAGCACAGACAGCACGGACGGCGCCGCGGCCTCCGCGCCTCCGCCGACCCCGGAGCAGGCGGGCGCCTGGATGGCGGCCTTCTTCGACCATGGGACCGGCGAGCAGAACGATCAATGACGGAGGAACGGATGCAGCAAGATCAGGACTGGATGATCGCCGAGGTCATCTGGGTCCCGGGAGTCCGGCACGCCGTCGTGCTCAGCTCCGACGGCCTGCTCAAGGCCCGCTCCCCGGGCACCGACAGGGACGTCGCCGACCGTCTCTCGGCCGCCTGTTCCGGGTTGCAGTCGCTGGCGCAGAGCGTCGGCCGCGAGTTCGGCTCCGACAGCCGGGCCGTCAGAGAGCTGATGGTGGGCTTCGAGGGCGGCTTCCTGTTCGCCCGGTCGGCGGGCACCGGCTCCCACCTGGTCGTCATCACCGATCCCGTCGTGGACCCCCGGCTGATCGCGCAGCAGATGCAGGCCCAGGTCAACAGGATCGGCGAGCGGAACTTCAGCACCCCGGCACGCGGCTCCGCCAGGACATGAGCGGCCAGGGCGAGTACCACGACAGCGCGGTGCGGCCGTACGTCCTCACCCAGGGCAGGGCCCGCCCGTCCCGCAACACGATCGGCATCGACACCCTGCTCGTCGCGGCCGACACGGACAAGCCGCTGCCGGTCTCGGCCAGTCGGCAGGAGCGCGACCTCCTGCGCATGTGCGGGCGGCTGCTGTCACTGGTGGAGGCGGCCGCCCACCTGCAGCTGCCGCTGAGCGTGGTCGGCGTCCTGGCCTCCGACCTGGTCGACTCGGGGCATCTGATCGCCCGCTCCAGCATCCCCGAGGCCACCCGTCCCAACCTGGACACCTTGCAGGAGGTGCTGAATGGGCTCCGCAGGCTCCGCTGACCGCTACCTGCCCGACACGGTCCAGCAGGCCGTGAAGATCCTCGTCGTGGGCGACTTCGGCGTCGGCAAGACCACGCTGATCGGCTCGGTCAGCGAGATCGAGCCGCTGCGCACCGAGGAGACGATGACCGAGGCCAGCGTCGGCGTCGACGACCTGGCCGGGCTCGAAGGCAAGGCCACCACCACCGTCGCCATGGACTTCGGCCGCATCACGCTCAGCCCTCGCATCGCCCTCTACCTGTTCGGCACGCCCGGCCAGCAGCGGTTCTGGGACCTGTGGACCGGCCTGGCGATCGGCGCCGTCGGCGCGCTCGTGCTGGTCGACACCCGGCGGCTGGAAGGCAGCTTCGAGGTGCTCGACCAGCTCGAACTGCGCGGCGACCTGCCGTTCGCCGTCGCGGTCAACCACTTCCCCGACTCCGGCCGGCACAGCTCCGAGGCGCTGCGCGAGGCCCTGGACCTGCGACCGGGCACCCCCGTCATCGACTGCGACGCCAGGAACAGGCACTCCTCGGTGGACGCCCTGATCGCCCTGGTCCAGCACGTACTCTCCGCACAGAAGGCCACCGTATGATCCCGCTCTCCGCGACCACCTCCTGCCCCGAGCTGTTCCGGCAGCTGCGCCGCGAGTGGGGGAACGTCGCCTGGGTGGAGCTCGAACCCGGCGTCGGCGCCTGGCTCGTCATGGGCTACCAGGAACTGCTCACCATCACCCGGCAGGAGAAGCTCTACTCGCGCGACGCCCGCAACTGGCGGCTGTTCCAGGAAGGCGTGGTACCGCCCGACTCGGGGCTCGGCCCGATGATGTTCTGGCGGCCCAACGTGATCGGCGCCGACGGGGCCGAGCACCGCCGCCTGCGCCGCCCCCTCGACGACGGCGTGGCCGCCATCGACCAGCGCCGCATGCGCCGCGCCGTCGAGACGATGTGCAGGCAGCTCATCGACGGCTTCGCCGAGCGGGGCAGCGCCGACCTGGTCGGCGAGTACGCCGCCGTGATCCCCATGCTGGCCATCGCCGACCTGTTCGGGCTCGACACCGACCAGGGCCACGAGCTGCTGGCCGCGCTGCGCGCCCTGTTCGGCAGCGCCGAGGACTCCCAGGCGGGCAACCGCAAGTTCGAGGAGATCCTCGGCGGCCTCCTGCACGCCCGCAAGCAGGCCGCCGCCGACGACCTCACCAGCCGCTTCCTCGCCCACCCCGACCTGCGCGGCGACGCCGAGGTGCTGCAGTCGATGGTGGTGATGATCTCCGCGGGCCAGGAGACGACCACCACCTGGATCGCGCAGACGCTCCGGCTCATGCTCACCGACCCGCGCTTCGCGGGACGGCTGCGCGGCGGGCGGCTCGGCGTGGACGACGCCCTGGACGAGGTGCTCTGGCGCGACCCGCCCATGACGAACATGCCCGCCCGCTACGCGCTGCGCGACACCGAGCTGGGCGGTCAGCGCATAGCGAGGGGCGACGCGCTCATCCTCGGCCTGTCGGCCGCCAACTCCGACCCCCGCGTCCACAACGGCGACCAGACCATCGAGCTGGGCAACCGCGCCCACCTGGCCTGGAGCGCGGGCCCGCACGTGTGTCCCGCGCCGATCCCCGCCCGGCTCATCACCCGCACCGCCGTGGAGACTGCGCTGCACCTGCTGGCGGACCTGCGCCTCGCGGTGGACGCCGAAGAGCTGACCCCGCACCCCTCGCCGTGGACGCGCTGCCCCGCCTCGCTGCCGGTCCACTTCAGCACCGCCCTCATTGGAGACCGCTCATGATCCCCGTCGTCACCCTCGACCCCACCGGGACCGATCACCACGGCGAGGCCGCCAAGCTGCGCGAGCTGGGGCCCGTGGTGCGCGTCGTCCTGCCGGGGGACATCCACGCCTGGGCCGTCACCCGCCACGAGGAGCTGGCCGCGCTGGTGACCGACCGCCGGGTCAGCAAGGACTGGCGCAACTGGACCGCCGTCCGCCAGGGCGACATCTCCGACGACTGGCCGCTGATCGGCATGGTCAAGGTCACCAACATGGTCACCGCCGACGGGCGCGAGCACCACCGGCTGCGCAAGTTCGTCACCCAGACCCTCACCCCGCGCCGCGTGCAGACGATGCGGCCGCGCATCGCCGAGATCGTGGCCGGCCTGCTGGAGGAGCTGCCGGGGCACGCGGCCGCCGACGGGTCGGTGGACCTGCGCCTGCACTTCGCCTATCCGGTGCCCATGCAGGTCATCTGCGAGCTGGTGGGCGTCCCGGAGGACGAACGGCCCGAACTGCGCGCCCTGGTCGACAGCATCTTCCGCACCACCACCGCGCCCGAGGAGGTCATCGCCACCCAGCGCGACATCTACCTCCTGCTCAACCGGCTCGTCGAGGCCCGCCACGCCAAGCGGGGCGACGACCTCATCAGCGACCTGCTCGCCGCCCAGGAGGACGACCCCGACCGGCTCACCGACGAGGAACTGGTCGGCACCATGTGGCTCATGCTCGCGGCCGGCCACGAGACCACCCTCAGCCTGATCGTCAACGGCGTCCGCGCCCTGCTCACCCACCCCGACCAGCGCGCCGTCGCGCTGGCGGGCGGTGAGCACACCTGGTCCGCCGTCGTGGAGGAGACCCTCCGCTGGGACGCCCCCATCGGCAACTTCATGGCGCGCTACCCGCTGGAGGACATCGAGATCGCGGGCGTCACCATCCCGGCCGGCGAGGCGATCCTGGCCCCGTACAGCGCCGTCGGGCGCGACCCGGGGCAGCACGGGCCCGACGCCGACCGCTTCGACATCATGCGGGAACAGCGCAGGCACCTGTCGTTCGGCGGCGGCCCGCACCTGTGCCTCGGCGCCCCGCTGGCCCGCCTCGAGGCCGCCATCGCGCTGCCCGCCCTCTTCGCCCGGTACCCGGACCTCGCTCTGGCCGTGCCCTCGGAGCAGCTCGCCCCCGTCCCGTCCCTGTTCTCCAACTCCGCCGCCGTCCTGCCCGTCCGGCTGCACGGCTGACGGCGGCGCTCAGGCAGGGATCTTCGGGAGATGTGACATAAGCGAAATGCTGTGCGCCATGATGGGCTAGTGACTGTCGCCCCTCTGGCGGCACGAACTCCTGCACGCCCCTGGAGATCGCATGTCCCGACCGCTGATCGGCATCACCGCCTACTTCGAAGCCGCCCGCTGGGGGGACTGGGTGCGGGAGGCGGTGCTGTCGCCGCCCGCCTACGCCAAGGCCGTCGAACGGGCCGGCGGGGCGCCGCTGGTGCTGCCGCCGATCAACCTGCACGCCGTCGACGACTACGTGCGGCAGCTGCGCGGGATCGTGCTCGCCGGCGGCGTCGAGGTGGGAGCCGCCGCCTACGGGGGCGAGCAGGACGCGCGGGTGGCCGAGGCGCAGGCGCAGCGCGACCGGTTCGAGCTGGCCCTGGCCCGCGCGGCCGTGCAGGCGGACGTGCCGATCCTGGCCGTCGAGCGGGGGATGCACGTGCTCAACGTCGCCCAGGGCGGCACGCTGATCCCCTGGCTGCCCGACGTCCTCGACCATGACCGGCACGCCGAGCCCGGCACGCCGCACGTCATCCAGGTGAGCGTGTCCAGCAAGCTCGGCAAGGCGGTCGGCGACCAGGTGGAGGTCGTCGCGCCGCACCGCCAGTCGGTGCGCAGGCTCGGCGGCGGGCTGCTGGCGGTGGCGTGGGCCGACGACCAGATCGTCGAGGGCATCGAGCTGCAGGGGCACCGCTTCGGCGTGGGCGTTCAGTGGCATCCGGAGCGCGGCGAGGACGGCCGGTTGTTCGATGCGCTCGTGGAAGCGGCCCGCTAGGCTGCGATCATGCCGCTGCACCCCCAGGCGCGGGAGTACGTCGCGCTGCATCCGTCGGACCTCGACACCGACCTCGCCACGCTGGACCTGGCGAAGATCCAGGAGATGCGCGGGGAGGACACCCTGGCCGCGCAGCGGGGGCCGCTGACCCGGCTGCCGTTCGTCCGTGACGAGACGGCCGAGGGCGTGCCGATCCGGATCTACCGGGCCGACCGGGGCGACGACCCGCTGCCCGTGGTCGTCTACTTCCACGGCGGCGGCTGGGTGTTCGGCAGCGTCAAGCGCAACGACGCGCTCGGCCGCGATCTGGCGATCCGCACCGGCGTGGTGGTGGTGTCCGTCGACTACCGGCTGGCCCCCGAGCACCCGTTCCCCGCCGCCGCCGACGACGCCTGGACCGTGGTGCGCGACATCTTCGCCCGGCCCGCCTTCTACCAGAGCGACGGCGCCGTGGCGGTCGTCGGCGACAGCGCGGGCGGCAACCTGGCGGCCGTGGCCGCCTGGCAGGCCCGCGACGCGGGGCTGCGGCTGGCCCACCAGGTGCTCGTCTGCCCGGTGCTCGACGCCGCCATGGACACCGCGAGCTACCGCGAGTTCGCCAAGGGCTTCGGGCTGGACGCCGAGGAGATGGCGTGGTTCGTCGACCGGTACGCGGGCGGGGCCGACCCGGCGGATCCGCGCCTGTCGCCGCTGCGGCTGCCGTCGGCGGCGGGCCTGGCCCCCGCGACCGTCGTGACCGCCGGGTGCGACGTGCTGCGCGACGAGGCCGAGGCGTACGGCAGGCGGCTGGCCGAGGCGGGCGTCCCCGCCGAGGTGCGCAGGTTCGACGGCGCCGTGCACGGCTTCTTCGGCCTGCCAGGGCTGTTCGACCAGGCCATCGAGGCCCGCGAGCACGTCGCGGCCCGGCTGCGGCAGGCATGGGAGGAGACGGCGTCGTGACGTACGAGAAGCTGAAGACCGACACACCCGCCGACGGCGTCCTGAGGATCACGATCAGCGAGCCCCGCAGGCTCAACGCCGTCGACATGACCGGCCACCGCGAGCTGGCCGAGATCTGGCGCGACGTCGACCGCGACGACTCCGTCAGGGCGGTCGTGGTCAGGGGCGAGGGCGAGGCGTTCTCCGCGGGCGGCGACCTGTCGATGATCGAGGAGATGACCCGCGACCACGCCACCCGGCTGCGCGTGTTCACCGAGGCCCGTGACATCGTCTACAACGTCCTCAACTGCTCCAAACCGGTCGTGTCGGCCATCCAGGGCCCGGCGGTGGGCGCCGGGCTGGCCGTCGCGCTGCTGGCCGACGTCTCGGTCGCCGGGCGCAACGCCCGGATCATCGACGGGCACACCCGCCTCGGCGTCGCGGCCGGCGACCACGCCGCGATCATCTGGCCGCTGCTGTGCGGGCTGGCCAAGGCCAAGTACCACCTGCTCCTGTGCGAGCCCGTCACCGGCGAGCAGGCCGAGCGGATGGGCCTGGTGAGCCTCTGCGTCGAGGACGACCAGGTGCACGACAAGGCCCTGGAGATCGCGGTCAGGCTGGCGTCGGGCTCGCAGGAGGCGATCCGGCTCACCAAGTACGCGCTCAACAACTGGCTGCGCCTGGCGGGCCCCACCTTCGACGCGTCACTGGCGATGGAGTTCCTCGGGTTCACCGGCCCCGACGTGGCCGAAGGTGTGCGCGCGCTGCGCGAAAAGAGACCCCCGTCGTTCTCCTGACCAGGTGATACGCCCCGGCCCCTGGGTAGTGGCAGCACATGACAGACAAGGATGTCGTGGATCTGCTGCTGAACCAGCACGAAGAGATCAAGCGCCTGTTCACCGAGGTCGAGAACGCTGCCCCGGACGACAGAGCGGAGGCGTTCCAGCGGCTGGTGCGCCTGCTGGCCGTGCACGAGACAGCAGAAGAGGAGATCGTCCACCCGTACACCCGACACAAGCTCGACGACGGTGACGAGGTCGTCGGTGAGCGCCTGGCCGAGGAGAACGCGGCCAAGGTCATGCTCAGCCGGATCGAGCAGGCAGGCGTCGACGACCCGCAGTTCGCGGCGAACCTGGCCACGTTGCGGGCCGCGGTGGTGGAGCACGCGGAGGCCGAGGAACGTGAGGAGTTCCCCCGGCTGAGGCAGCAGACCAGCGACAAGGAGCGGCGGGCGATGGCCGCGGGAGTCAGGGCCGCCGAGGCCGTGGCGCCCACCCACCCCCACCCGGGGATGGAGAGCGTGTCGAAGAACCTGCTGCTTGGCCCACCGGTTGCGATCATGGACAGGGCCAGGGACATGATCCGCAAGGCGATGGGCAGATCAGGGTGACCGTCAGGTCCACCGCGGACGCCGCCAGAAGCAGAGTCAGAAACTGCGCGGCAACCCGAGCACCTGGGTCGCGAGGTAGTTGAGCAGAAGCTCCTCCGTCACAGGTGCCACCTTCCCGATGCGGGCGTCGGTGAGGAGCCTGGCGACCGGGTACTCCAGCGAGTACGCCATCCCGCCATGGGTCTGGAACGCCGCGTCCGCCGCCTCCCAGGCCGCCTGGGAGGCCGTCAGCTTCGCGATGTTGGCCTCGGTGCCGCACGGCAGCCGCCGGTCGAAGGACCAGGCCGCCTTGTACAGCATCAGCCTGGCCAGCTCGATCTTGGCCTTGACCTGGGCGAGCGGGAACGCGATCGCCTGGTTCGCGCCGATCGGACGGCCGAACACCTCCCGCTCCTTGGCGTACTCGACGGCGACCCGCAGCGCCACCTCCGCCACGCCGAGCGCGGACGCTGCCAGCAGGATCCGCTCCGGGTTGAGGATGTCCCACAGGACGGCCGCGCCCTGGTCCACCTCGCCGATCACGTTCGAGGCCGGCACCCGCAGGTCGTCGAGGAACACCATGTTGGACGGCGTGGTGTTGGCGCCCATCTTGGGGATCGGCCGGTACGAGAGCTGCCCGGCGGCGACCGCCTCGGGCACGTTCACCAGGAAGACCGTCATGCCGTTCGTGCGCGGTTTCGCCTCGGCGGCCGGGATCGTCCTGGTGACCAGCAGCATCCAGGTGGCCCGCTGCACGCCGGTGATCCAGATCTTCTGCCCGTTGACCACGTAGTCGGAGCCCTCACGCCTGGCCGAGGTGGAGATGGCCAGCGCGTTCGACCCGGCGTCGGGCTCGGTGAGCGCGAAACAGGTCTCCACCTCGCCCGTGGCCAGCCGCGGCAGCAGCTCCGCCCGCTGCTCGGCCGTGCCGTGCCTGGCGAGGGTGAGCGCGCCGAAACCGGGAGTCAGCACGTACGTGAACGCCGACCCGCCCGCCGCACCGGACGCCGCGAGCGTCTCCGTCGCCACCGCCAGCTCCAGCAGCCCCTGCCCGCCGCCGCCGTGCTCCTCCGGCACGGCCAGCCCCAGCCAGCCGCCCTTGGCCAGCTCCGCCCAGACCTCCTCCGGCCAGCGCTTCTCCGACTCGCACCGTTGCCAGTAGCCGAGGTCGTAACGCGAGCAGATGTCGGCGATGCCGCGCCGAACGGCCAGGGCGCTGTCGGGAAGCGTGAAATCCATCACGCCATCCTAGAATCAGATTCTGTTCAAGGTCGAGGTCTGCGCGCGTTGAACACGAACGCCGGGGGCGCGTTGCGCCACACCGTGCGGCCCGGCACGACCTCCTCGAACCGCTCGGCGAGCAGCGCGCGGAACCGGCGGGCCGAGCTGAGCGGGATCGCGTGGATGTAGGAGAACGTGGTGAACGCCCCCGTCGGGCTCATCGCCAGCGTCACGGCCTCCAGCAGTGTCCGCTGGGCGGCGTCGGGGAACGCCGCCCAGGGCAGGCCGCTGACCACCACGTCGGCCTGGCGCAGTCCGCGGTCGAGCAGCAGCCGGCCCAGCTGGGCGGCGTCGCCGTGGATCACGTCCACGGAGGGGAAGCGGTTCGCGAGCAACACCGCCATCGGCTCGTTGACCTCGACCGCCATGTGGTGGCCGCGCCCCTCCAGCCTGCGCTGGATCTCCGCGGTGAACGGGCCGGTACCCGGCCCGAGCTCGACCACGGTGGGCTCACCACGCTCCGGCACCGGCGCGCAGACCGCCTCCGCGAGCCGCCTGGAACTGGGCGCCACCGCGCCGATCGTGGTAGGGGCTCGCAGGAACTGGCCAAGGAACAATGCGGTGTCGTTCGGCATGAGTCAACGTTAGTAGGGAGCGAAGACCTGCCTGCTCCACCGAAGAGGCGACCTTCCGGCCACTTGGAGGAGGCGGGGTCCTCCGCCAGGAGGACGGCCGGCCTTCGCCGCGCGGATAGCGTGTGGGACATGCGCTGGCGCGGTCTGCCGCTCGACGTCCTGCTCGCGGCCTCGGGCACCGGGCTGGACCTGCTGACCTCCGGCGAGCCCGGCCAGAGCCCCATGCTGCCCGCCGGCTCGTGGATCCCGATGGCCGTCCTGGCCGGGGTGCCCATGGGGTTCGTCAGGAGCAGGCCGCTCCCGGTGACCCTCTACCTCGCCGCCTTCCTCGTCTTCACCGACCAGATCATCTCGTTCACGTCCAACACCGCGCAGATACTCCTGTGCGTCGCCGTCGGCATGGTCGCCAACCGCTGCGGCCTGCGGGCCGTCGGCGTGGCGCTGGCCGCCGCCGTCCTGGCGTCCGCGATCAACATGGCCGACCCCGGTGTCGCGCTCACCGTGAACACGTGGCTGTACTCCCTGCTCGTCCCCGGCGTCCCGGCGATCGTCGGCGGCTACCTGCGCGGCCCGGCCGGGCGGCTGGAGCAGGGCGACCTCTCCCTCGACATGCTGCTGGCGGGCGGCGGCGTGACCGGCACGGTCCTCGGCACCTGGACCGACTGGCATTCGGGCTCGGCGCCGGCCTGGGCGACCGGGCTGCTCGCGGTCGTCGCCGGGCTGTCGCTCGGCGTCGCCCGCAGGCTGCCCGGCCTCGTCTTCCTCCTCCAGGGAGCGATGCTGCTCGCCGCCGAGCAGTACCTGCCCGACGTGGTCAACACCTGCCTGATCCTGATGCTGATCGCGCTCGGCGTGTTCACCATGCGGGTGCCGTCCTGGATCTGGACGGGCGCCGCGTACCTGACGGGGGCCCTGCTGGCCACGGGCTCGGTCGCGCAGAGCAGCACCGAGATCACGCCGTACGGCCTCGTCCTGCTGATGGCGCTGGTGGCCACGCCCGTCGCCATCGGCCGCTACCTCGGCGCCAGACAGGCCGCCGTCGAGGCCGAACGGCTGCGCTCCCGCGAGTCGGCGCGGCTGGCCGTCGCCCAGGTGCGCGCCGACCAGCTCGCCGAGCGCGAGCGCATCGCCCGCGAGGTGCACGACATCGTGGCCCACCACGTCGGCGCCATGGTGCTGCGGGCCGGCGCCGCCCGCTACTGCGCGCCCGACGGGCCCGTCGCCGAGGCGTTGTCCGATATCAGGGAGACCGGGCACCAGGTGCTGGAGGACCTGCGCGGCCTCCTCGACCTGCTCCGCGACCCCGACCGCCAGCCCGACCTGCCGGCCGACCCCTCAGACGTGGTACGGGAGTCCGCCGAGCGGATGTCCGCCGCGGGGCTCCTCGTCGATCTCGACCTCGACCCGGCCACCGACCGGGCCCCGCTCGTGGCCCGGGCCTCCGCCGCCCGCATCGTCCAGGAAGGACTCACCAACGTGCTCAAACACGCAGGCCCCGGCACCCGGGTCCGCGTCTCCGTCTCGGTCACCGTCTCCGCGTCCGGCGACGGCCTCACCGTGGAGGTCCGCAACGGCCGGCCGCCGACCGCCGTCGAACGCCTGCCGTCCTCCGGGCGGGGGCTGGCGGGCATGCGCGAGCGGGTCCGCGCGCTCGGGGGCACCCTGTCGGCGGGCCCCGACGAGGACGGCGGCTGGCGGCTGGCGGCCAGCCTGCCCACGGTCAGGAGCCTCGCGTGATCCGCGTCCTGGTCGCCGACGACCAGGCGCTGGTCCGCGCGGGCGTCCGCATGCTGCTGCAGGCCACCGGCGACATGGAGGTCGTCGGCGAGGCCGAGGACGGCGCCGAGGCGGTCAGGCAGGCCGAACGGCACCTGCCCGACGTGATCCTGATGGACCTGCGGATGCCCAGGGTCGACGGCCTGGAGGCGATCAAACGCGTGCTCGCGGCCAGGCCGGGCACCCGCATCGTGGTGCTCACCACGTTCGCCGAGGACTCCAACGTCTACGCCGCCCTGCGCGCCGGCGCCGTCGGCTTCCTGGTCAAGGACGACGACCCCGAGCGCATGGTCGACGCCGTCCGCAGGGCCGCCGCGGGCGAGCAGCTCCTGGCGCCCTCGGTGCTGCGCCGGGTCGTCGAGCGCTTCCTCGACGCCGAGGAGCAGGCCGCCGCGCCCGCCCCCGCCGGGTTGACCGAGCGCGAGCTGGAGGTGCTGGCCCTGGTCGGCACCGGCCTGTCCAACGCCGAGATCGCCGAGGAGCTGCACGTCGGCGTCACCACGGTCAAGACCCACATCGCCGCGGCCATGGACAAGCTCGGCCTGCGCAACCGGATCCAGGCGGCGGTCGTCGCGCACCGTACCGGGCTGGTCGACGCGGCCTTCCGCCCCGTCCGCCAGCCCCGCCAGTCATCCCAGGGGCGGACCGGCGAGTAACCCGCCAGGCTGACGACCGGCACGCGCTCCGGCGGCCACGATGTGGTCCTCACGTTCGAAGGAGGACCAACATGCAGGAAGCCGTGGCCGTACAGCAGCCCGGCCGGCAGGTGCCCGCCGGGCTGCTGTACGGCCTGCGCGTCGTGGTCGTCGCGCAGGCGGTCGCGCTGCTCGTGGCGGCCTCGCTCGCCGGCCAGGCGGTGCAGGCGGGCGGCGCGCTGATCGAGAGCCACGTCATGGCCGGGCTGGTCGTCCATCTGGTGGCGCTGGTGCAGATCGTGCTGGCCGTGCTCGTGTGGCGTCCGGGGCGGGGCGCGGGCTGGCCCGCGCTGGCCAGCGTCGCGCTGTTCGTCGTCGGCCTGGCGCAGCACGTCACCTGGCTCTGGCTCGGGGCGCACCTGCCCAACGGGGTCGCCCTGTGCGGGCTCATCACGGCGGTGCTCATCTGGGCGTGGTCGCCGAGAGCCGCCCGCCGCCGCTAGTGTTTCGAGGATGTACGTGAAGATTTGCGGGTTGAGCGAGCCCGAGCACGTGGAGACGGCCGTCGAGGCGGGCGCCGACGCCATCGGGTTCGTCCTCACCCGGAGCCCCCGACGGGTGACTCCCGAGCGGGCGCGGCAGCTGGCCGCCCTGGTGCCCGAGCGGGTGCTGACCGTCGGCGTGTTCCGCGGCGAGGATCAGCAGGCGGTCCGCGCGGCGGCGCTGGCCGCCGGGGTGCGCGGCGTCCAGCTCCACGGCGCTCACCCGCACGGTGACTTCACGGCGCTGAAGGATCTCGACCTGACCCTGGTCAGGGCCGTCGACTCGGCGTCCGACCTGCGCTGCGGCGCCTACGACGAGGACCTCCTCATCGTCGACGCGCCCCGGCCGGGCTCGGGCGAACCGTGGAACTGGGCGGCCGTCCGTGGCCGGCCCTCGGGCCGCTGGCTCCTCGCGGGCGGCCTCGACCCGTCCAACGTGGCCGACGCGATCGCCGCCGCCGGCCCATGGGGGGTCGACGTGTCGAGCGGCGTCGAGCTGGCGCCCGGCGTCAAGGACTCCCGGCTCATCCGCGACTTCCTCACGGCGGCCCGCCATGACTGACCAGCCCGTCGCCCACCGGCTCGCCGCCGGCGCCCCCGACTCCGACAGGCACGGCCCGCTGGGGCGCGCGGTGGCCTTCCAGCGCGCGTTCGCCCGCCGCAAGGCCGGCGCGGTCGTCGAGGTGCCCGGCGGCTTCGCCGTGCTCAACGAGCGGTATCCGGGCTCGCACGACGACAACAAACTGATCGTCTGGACGGGCGACGACCCCGCCACGGTGATCGCGGCGGCCGACGAGACGCTCGCCGCGCGGCGGCATCGGCTCGTCCAGGTCGACGACGACGACCTGGGCAGGGCGTTCGCCCCCGCCTTCGTCGCCGCGGGGTACGACCACGAGACCAACCTGTTCATGGCGTTCCAGGGCGAGCTCCCGCGCAACCCGCCGCCCGCCCAGCACCTCGACCTGGAGACCATCGTCCCGGTGCTGCGCGAGGAGTGGCGCGAGTCCCTGCCCAGCGCCTCCGACGAGGTCGTCGAGCAGCTCGCCACGCGGGTCGAGGCGCGGCTGCGCGGCGCCGACCAGGTGGGCTTCCGCGGGGTGCGGGCCGCCGACGGGGAGCTGGCCTCCAGGGCCGACCTCTACCTGCAGGGCGGCGTCGCGCAGATCGAGACCGTCCACACCAGCAGCCGGCACCGGGGCCAGGGGCACGCCCGCGCGCTGATGACCGCGTTGCTGGCCGAGGCCGGTGCTGCGGGCAGCGAGCTGATCTTCCTGGTGGCCGACGACGCCGACTGGCCGAAGGAGTTCTACGCCAGGCTCGGGTTCGAGCCCATCGGCCGCACCCACGCCTTCCTGCGCGCCTGATCCGCCACTGATCCGTCACTGGGCCGCCCGCTGGGCGGGGAGGGCACGCAGTAGGGTCGGCTCGTGAGCGAAACTTCCGCCGAGGACCGGATCTGGACGGTTCCCAACCTGCTGAGCTTCCTGCGACTTCTCGGCGTTCCCGTCTTCCTCTGGCTGGTTCTCGGCCCACAGGAGGACGGCTGGGCCATCGGGATCCTCGCGGTCGCCGGGTTCACCGACTGGCTCGACGGCAAGATCGCTCGCGCGTTCAACCAGACCAGCAGGCTCGGCCGGATCATCGATCCGGCCGCCGACAAGCTCTACGTGTTCGCCACCATCCTGGCGCTGCTGCTGCGGGACGTCATCCCGTGGTGGCTGGTGGCCATCATCCTCGGCCGTGAACTCTTCGTCGCCTGTTTCATCCCCGTACTCCGTAAAAACGGTTACAAGGCACTCCAGGTGCATTTTCTGGGCAAGGCTGCCATGTTCAATCTCATGTACGCCTTCCCTCTCCTCTTCCTCGCCTCCCACTCTGGGTGGTATGCCGATATTGCGCGAATTGTCGGGTGGGCGTTCGCGCTCTGGGGAACGGGCCTGTACTGGTGGGCGGGGGTGCTGTACGGAGTACAGGTGGTTCAGCTCGTAGCCGCTGCGAAGAAGGAGTGATCGGGTGAAGGCGGTCGTCATGGCGGGCGGGGAGGGCACGCGGTTGCGTCCGATGACGGCCAACCAGCCCAAACCCCTGCTACCCGTGGTCAACCGCCCGATCATGGAGCATGTGCTCCGCCTGCTGAAGCGGCACGGCGTCACCGAGACGGTCGTGACGCTGCAGTTCCTGGCCGCTCTCGTGCGCAACTACTTCGGCGACGGCGACGAGCTGGGCATGAGCCTGCAGTACGCCACCGAGGACGTCCCGCTCGGCACGGCAGGCAGCGTCAAGAACGCCGAGGACCGGCTCCGCGACGACCGATTCTTGGTCATCTCCGGCGATGCCCTCACCGATATCGATTTATCAGACATGGTCCGTTTCCATCGTGAAAATTCGGCTCTTATCACCATCGGTCTGAAACGCGTCCCGAATCCGCTCGAGTTCGGGATCATCATCGTCGACGAACTCGGACGCGTGCAGCGCTTCCTGGAAAAGCCCACGTGGGGCCAGGTCTTCTCCGACACCGTCAACACCGGGATCTACGTCATGGAGCCCGAGGTCCTCGACGCGGTGGCCACCGGAGAGCCCGTCGACTGGGCGGCCGACGTCTTCCCCAGGCTGCTCGAACGCGGCGCCCCCATCTACGGCTACGTCGCCGACGGCTACTGGGAGGACGTCGGCACCCACGACAGCTACCTCAAGGCCCAGGCCGACGCCCTGTCCGGGCGCGTCAAGCTGGACATCGGCGGCTTCGAGCTCTCGCCGCGCGTCTGGGTCGCCGAGTCGGCGACCGTCGACCCCGACGCGGTGCTCAAGGGCCCGCTGCTCATCGGCGACTACGCCAAGGTCGAGGCGAACGCCGAACTGCGCGAGTACACGGTGCTCGGCAACAACGCGGTCGTCCGCGAGGGCGCGTTCCTGCACCGGGCCGTCGTGCATGACAACGTCTACCTCGGCCCCAGCGCCCACCTGCGCGGCTGCGTGATCGGCAAGAGCACCGACGTGATGGGCGGCGCCCGTATCGAGGAGAACGCGGTCATCGGCGACGAGTGCGTCATCGAGGCCGAGGCGTACGTCTCCAGCGGCGTCAAGGTGTACCCGTTCAAGACCATCGAGGCGGGCGCGGTCGTCAACACCAGCGTCATCTGGGAGTCGCGCGGCCAGCGCAACCTGTTCGGCCCCAGGGGCGTCAGCGGCCTGGTCAACGTGGAGATCACCCCCGAGCTGTGCGTGCGGCTCGCCAGCGCCTACGCCACCACCCTGAAGAAGGGCCAGCACGTCGTCACCTCGCGCGACGCCTCGCTCGCGGCCAGGGCGCTGAAGCGGGCCGTGGTGGCGGCGCTGACCGCCAGCGCCGTCAACGTCCTCGACCTGGAGGCGTCACCGCTGCCGGTGGCCCGCTTCCACACGGCCCGCGAGTCGGCGGCGGGTGGCATCGCGCTGCGCACCACCGCCGGCGACCCGCAGAGCGTGGACATCGTGATCATGGACGACCGCGGCGCCGACCTGCCCGCCGCCGCCCAGCGCAAGCTGGAGCGGGTCTTCTCCCGCCAGGAGTTCCGCCGCGCCTTCCCCGGTGAGATCGCCGGGCTGGCCTATCCCGCCCGGATCGTCGAGGACTACACCCACGAGCTGCTGCGCCGGGTGGACATGACCGGCGTCAAGGGCATGAAGGTGGTCGTCGACTGCGCGGGCGGCACGTCCTCGCTGGTGATGCCCACGCTGCTCGGACGGGTCGGCATCGACGTGCTGACCGTCAACGCCCGCCTCGACGACGTCTCGCCCACCGAGACGCTGGCCGAGCGCCGCCGCGACCTGCAACGCCTCTCGGAGCTGGTCAGCTCCTCCCGGGCGGCCTTCGGCGTCCGGTTCGACCCGGTCGGCGAGCGGATCGCGCTGGTGGACGAGATGGGCCAGCTCATCGGCGAGGAGCGGGCCCTGCTGGTGGTGCTCGACCTGGTCGCCGCCGAGCGCAGGGGCGGCAGGGTGGCGCTGCCCGTCACCACCACCAGGGTCGCCGAGCAGGTCTGCCGCTTCCACGGCGTGGAGGTGCGCTGGACCCCGACCGCGCTGGACGCCCTCACCTCCGCCGCCGCCGACCACGACATGATCTTCGCGGCCGACGGCAGGGGCGGCTTCGTCGTGCCGGAGTTCAGCCCGGCGATCGACGGACTGGCCGCGTTCATGCGGCTGCTCGGCCTGGTGGCCCGCACGCGCCTGTCGCTCAGTCAGATCGACGCCAGGATCCCCGAGGCCAAGCTGCTCAAGCGCTCCATGCCGACGCAGTGGGCGGCCAAGGGCGCGGTGATGCGCTCGGTCATCGAGGCGGCCGAGGCGATGGGCGAGGGCTCCCGCATCGACACCACCGACGGGGTGCGCGTCGAGGGGGCGGACGGCAGCTGGGTGCTCATCCTGCCCGCCGCCACCGAGCCCGTCACCGATCTGTGGGCTGAAGGGCCGGACGTCGACACGGCCGCCGCCCTCATCGAGCGCTGGGCACGCGTCGTGGAGCAGTGCACCACCTGAGGGCCGGACGGGAGCCCTGCGCCACCTGGGGCATGTGACTTGTGCCACACGAGGGACGGTGGAATCGGTGATCGTGCGTCCCCCGAGGCTGGTGGACCCCTGCGTGCCCTTGGGGATCACCTGATTCGATCGGAAATGAGATAGTTTGTGAACGACTGGGTCAAGATCGTATTGTTAAGAGGCGCGGCGGCATGGACCTTTCGGCGCGGGCGGCGGTAACTTTGTCACCGTCCAAACCTGTCGTCCAGCGCCCCGCCTTGACCTTTGCCGCTGATCAGCGTAAGTTGCGGCATTCGCAAACTTGAAGAGCGAGGCGCGCCCCGAGCACCGTTGCCGCGTCTTCGCGGTAGGAGGCCGAGCCGATCGATGCCGAGCGTCTACTGCACGCAGTGCGGGCACGCCAACCCCGAGGATGCCCGTTTCTGTTCCCGCTGTGGGTCACCGTTGACCAGACTGGAGGTCTCAGGGGATACCACGTCGACGATCTCCATCGCGGGAATCGAGGCATACGAGGCTGAGGCGGGCGACATGCTCCTGGCCGAGCGGGCGCTGGTGGAGCAGCTCCCGCCCGGCACGGCGTTGCTCAGCGTGACACGGGGCCCCAACCAGGGCAGCCGCTTCCGCCTCGACAAGGACCTCACCACCACGGGCCGGCACCCCGAGAGCGACATCTTCCTCGACGACATCACGGTCTCGCGCCGTCACGTCGAGTTCTACCGCCACCGCGGGGGGCAGTTCTCGGTGCGCGACGTGGGCAGCCTCAACGGCACCTACGTCAACAGGGAACGCATCGAGGAGGTGCCCCTGCACTCCGGAGACGAGGTGCAGATCGGCAAGTTCCGCCTCGTCTTCCTGATGCGGACCGCCGCAGGCGCATGAGCTCGCAGGCGGCACGCTCGCACATGAGCATCGGGGAGGTGCTCGCGCTCCTGCAGGGCGAGTTCCCCGACGTCACCATCTCCAAGATCCGTTTCTTGGAGGGCGAGGGCCTCATCGAGCCCGAGCGCAGCCCGTCCGGCTACCGCAAGTTCACCCACCTGCACGTGGAGCAGTTGCGCTTCATCCTCACCGAGCAGCGCGACCACTACCTGCCGCTGCGGGTGATCAAGGACAGGATGGTCGAGAGCTTCGGCCGTCCGCGCGCCGTGCAGGAGAAGCAGGAGGTGCGGCTGAGCCGCGCCGAACTGCTGGAGGCCGCCGGGCTCGACGACGAGACGCTCACCGAGCTGGAGGACTACGGCCTGCTCGCCGCCAAGGCCAGGCGCTACGACGAGGACGCACTCAAGATCGCCCGCAGCGTGGGCGCGCTGGCCCGGTTCGGCCTGCACGCCCGCCATCTGCGCGCGGTCAAGGCGGCGGCCGAGCGCGAGTCGGGGCTGATCGAGCAGACGGTCGCGCCCATTCTCAAGCGCCGTGCCCCCGGCGCCATCGGCGAGGCCGACGAGGTGGCCAGAGAGCTGTCCAACCTGCTGCTCGACCTCCATGCCGCCCTCCTGCGCACCGGCGTACGCGACGTTCTGGGACGATGACCGGACCGGCGGGGCGTACAGGGCCCAACGGGTGTTACGTTGAAATGCAGAAGCGGACCAGCAAATAGCTGCGCCGGGTCACCGGCCAGTCGAATACGGAGCAGCCCGTGTTGCAGATGGAGGTCGTGGGTGTTCGCGTAGAAATGCCCACAAATCAGCCGATCGTCTTGCTCAAGGAGGCACACGGGGAGCGGTTCCTGCCCATCTGGATCGGCATGACCGAAGCGACGGCCATCGCCCTGGCCCAGGCGGAGGAGCCTCCGCCGCGGCCTCTGACGCACGACCTGTTCAGGGACGTGCTGAGCGCCCTGGGTGTCGGCCTGCGCGCCGTGAACATCGTCGCCCTGCGCGACGGCATCTTCTTCGCCGACCTGGTCTTCTCCAACGGGGTGGAGGTCAGCGCCCGCCCGTCGGACTCGATCGCGCTTGCGCTTCGCACCGGAGCGCGTATCTTCGCCAGCGAGGAAGTCGTCCAGGAGGCCGGGGTCATCATCCCCGACGACCAAGAGGATGAGGTGGAGAAGTTCAGGGAGTTCCTTGACACGATCACTCCCGAAGACTTCGGCAGGGCGGGGTAGGTATTTCAGTGCATTTACGCTTCACGACGCGCCGAGCCGGATCGTTGACTGAGCATGGTCACGGTCCTACGGTGCAAGTGAAACCCGTGGTCGCCCTTTTACGAACCCCCAGATCAGACCGCGGGATGAGAGAAAGCCGGAGGTCCGCGTGGCGGTCAGCAGCGGCGAGGGAAAGACGGCCGGCCAGGAAGATCCGGTGCGGCGCGAGAGCGCGCGGCAGCGTGCCGGAGAGCAGGGACTGCTCTTCGACGAGCGGCCCGCGACGTTGCCAGGTGACATCGGATACCGCGGCCCCACGGCCTGCTCGGCGGCCGGCATCACCTACAGGCAGCTTGACTACTGGGCGCGCACCGGCTTGGTGGAGCCCACGATAAGAGCCGCGCAGGGCTCGGGTTCCCAGCGGCTCTACAGCTTCCGCGACATCCTGGTGCTCAAGGTGGTCAAGCGGCTGCTCGACACCGGAGTGTCGCTCCAGCAGATCCGTACCGCCGTCCAGCACCTGCGCGATCGCGGGGTCGCCGACCTCGCGCAGATCACGCTGATGAGCGACGGCGTCAGCGTCTACGAGTGCACCTCGGCCGACGAGGTGATCGACCTGCTCCAGGGCGGCCAGGGCGTGTTCGGCATCGCGCTCGGCAGGGTCTGGCGCGAGGTCGAGGGCTCCCTCGCGGAGCTGCCGGGGGAAAGAGCGGCGGTCGCGGACGACGTCCCGGCCGACCATCCCACTGACGAGCTGGCCCAGCGGCGACGCGCGCGTCGCATTGGGTAGTAACCTTTAGGGACAAAAGCTGATGACCCCGTGCGGGAGAGTCCCCGGGCTGCTGCCCGGGGCGCCGAAGGAGCAACCCTCCCCGGAATCTCTCAGGCGCCCGTACCGCTCGGGTGAGGCAACTCTGGAAAGCAGGCGCGCCGGCCAGGCGCGTCTCACCGACGGTGCAAGCCCTTCGGGGTGAAGCTCTCAGGTCGCCATGACAGAGGGGGAGATCCGGCACTCGTCCGCGCCCTGGCGCCGGTCTCCAAGCCCTCGGGAGGCACCTCCATGACCGACCTGTCTGCACCGCCGTTCTCGTCCCGGCATATCGGCCCGTCGGAATCCGAGCAGCAGCGCATGCTCGAAACCGTGGGCTTCGAGTCCGTGGCGGATCTGGTGGCGGTGGCCGTGCCCGAGGCCATCAGGGCCAAGGACCGCCTCCAGCTGCCCGCCGCGATCGGCGAGACCGAGGCGATCGCCGAGCTGCGCGCCCTGGCCGACCGCAACCAGGTGCTCACCTCCATGATCGGCCTCGGCTACTACGACACGATCACCCCCGCGGTCATCCGGCGCAACCTGCTGGAGAACCCGGGCTGGTACACCGCCTACACGCCGTACCAGCCGGAGATCTCGCAGGGCCGCCTGGAGGCGCTGCTCAACTTCCAGACCGTGGTCTCCGACCTCACCGGCCTGCCCGTCGCGGGCGCGTCCCTGCTGGACGAGGCCACCGCCGCCGCCGAGGCGATGACGCTGGCCAGGCGGGCGGGCAAGGCCAAGAGCGCAGTGTTCGTCGTCGACTCCGACGCGCTGCCGCAGACCAAGGCCGTGCTGGCCACCCGCGCCGAGCCGCTCGGCATCACCCTCGTCGAGAGCGACCTGACCGGCGAGCTGCCCGAGTGCTTCGGCGTCCTCGTGCAGTACCCCGGCGCGTCGGGCCGCCTGCGCGACTTCCGCGCGGTCGCCGCCGCCGCGCACGCGTCCGGCGCGCTCGTGGTGGCCGCCGCCGACCTGCTCGCCCTGACCCTGGTCGCCGCGCCGGGCGAGCTGGGCGCCGACATCGCGATCGGCTCCTCGCAGCGGTTCGGAGTCCCGTTCGGCTTCGGCGGCCCGCACGCCGCCTACATGTCGGTGCGCGAAGGCCTGCAGCGGCAGATGCCGGGCCGCCTGGTCGGCGTCTCCGTCGACACCGACGGCTCGCCCGCCTACCGGCTCGCGCTGCAGACCCGCGAGCAGCACATCCGCCGCGAGAAGGCCACCAGCAACATCTGCACCGCCCAGGTGCTGCTCGCCGTCATCGCCGGCATGTACGCCGCCTACCACGGCCCCGAGGGGCTGCGCCGCATCGCCTCCCGCGTCAACGCGCACGCCGTCACGCTGGCCGAGGTGCTGCGGGCCGGACGCGTCGAGGTCGTGCACGACGCGTTCTTCGACACCGTGCTCGCCCGCGTGCCCGGCCGGGCCGCCGCGGTCGTGGCCGAGGCCGCCTCGCGCGGCGTCAACCTGTGGCAGGTCGACGCCGACCACGTCTCCGTCTCCTGCGACGAGAAGACCACCCTCGGCCACCTGGAGCAGGTCGCCGCCGCGTTCGGCGTCGCCGTCTCGCTGCACGAGCTCGCCGAGCCCGGTGTGATCCCGGCGTCGCTGGCACGTGAGTCCGGCTACCTGACCCACCCGGTCTTCCACGACCACCACTCCGAGACCTCGATGCTGCGCTACCTGCGCAAGCTTCAGGACAAGGACATCGCGCTCGACCGGTCGATGATCCCGCTCGGCTCGTGCACGATGAAGCTGAACGCGACCACCGAGATGGAGCCCATCACCTGGCCCGAGTTCGCGGCCGTCCACCCGTACGCGCCCGAGGAGCAGGCCGCCGGGTACCGCGAGCTGATCGCGACGCTGGAGGGCTGGCTGGCCGAGGTCACCGGCTACGACGCGGTGTCCATCCAGCCGAACGCGGGCTCCCAGGGCGAGTTCGCCGGGCTGCTGGCCATCCGCGCCTACCACCGCGCCAACGGCGACACCCACCGCGACGTCTGCCTCATCCCGTCCTCGGCGCACGGCACGAACGCGGCCAGCGCCGTCATGGCGGGCATGCGGGTCGTGGTCGTGGCCTGCGACTCCGACGGCAACGTGGACCTGGACGACCTCGACGCCAAGATCGACAAGCACCGCGACGCGCTGGCCGCGATCATGGTGACGTACCCGTCCACGCACGGCGTCTACGAGGAGACGATCACCGAGGTCTGCGCCAAGGTGCACGCCGCCGGCGGCCAGGTGTACGTCGACGGGGCCAACCTCAACGCCCTGGTCGGGCTGGCCAAGCCGGGCCAGTTCGGCGCCGACGTGTCGCACCTGAACCTGCACAAGACGTTCTGCATCCCGCACGGTGGCGGCGGCCCCGGCGTCGGCCCGGTCGCGGTGCGCGGCCACCTGACGCCCTACCTGCCGGGCCACCCGCTGCGCGACGGCTCGCCGGTCGGGCCCGTGTCGGCGGCCCCGTACGGCTCGGCGGGCATCCTGCCGATCTCGTGGGCCTACGTCCGGATGATGGGCGGCGACGGGCTCACCGCGGCCACCGAGCAGGCGATCCTGTCGGCCAACTACCTGGCCCGCAGGCTCGCCCCCCACTACCCGGTCCTCTACACCGGGCGCGGCGGCCTGGTGGCCCACGAGTGCATCGTCGACCTGCGCCAGATCACCAAGGAGACCGGCGTCACCGTCGACGACGTGGCCAAGCGGCTCATCGACTACGGCTTCCACGCGCCGACCATGTCGTTCCCCGTGGCGGGCACGCTCATGATCGAGCCCACCGAGAGCGAGGACCTCGCCGAACTCGACCGGTTCGCCGAGGCGATGATCGCGATCAGGGGCGAGATCTCGAAGGTCGCGTCCGGGGCCTACGACCGGTCCGACAACCCGCTGAGCAACGCCCCGCACACCGCCGACTCGGTCACCGCCGACGAGTGGTCGCACCCGTACACCCGCACCGAGGCGGCCTACCCGCTGCCGTCGCTGCGTGACGGCAAGTACTGGGTGCCGGTGCGGCGCATCGACCAGGCGTTCGGCGACCGCAACCTGGTCTGCTCCTGCCCGCCGCTGGAGGCCTACGAGGACTGACGGCTCCGCCGCGCGGCGCCCTTCCGGCGCCGCGGCCCTCTACACGCGGCCCTCTACACGCGGCCCTCTACACGCGGCCCTCTACACGCGGCCCTCTACACGCGGCCCTCTACACGCGGCCCTCTGCGCGCGGCCCTCTGCGCGCCGCGGTGCTTCGTGTGCCACGGCCATCGGTGGGTCACGGCCCTTCTCGCGTCACGGCTCTCTCCGTGCTGCGGGGAGGGCCGTTTCGCGTCATTTGTCGGTACGGTGGACGCGGTGGATCACCGCGGGAGGGCTCCATGCGCGACGGCGTGCTCGGCGACCTCGTCAAAGGCCAGCTCTGCCTGTTCGGCGGGCTGACCACGTGCCTGGTCGCCATGCCGGACTGCCTGACGGTCAACTGCGGCATGAGCGACTTCGGCGTCCACTGGCGGACCATCGTCCCCTACGCGATCGGCTTCCTCGGGGCCGCGCTGTTCACCCGCCGCGCGTTACGGGCCGCCGCCCCGGACCTGCGCTCGCCCGGGTTCGTGCGGCGGGCCGGAGACTCCTTCGCCGTGTTACTGACCGGCGTCCTGCTGACGCCCTACACGCTGGCCGAGCCCGTGCACTGGATACACAGGCTATTCGGCGCCGGTCTGTTCCTTCACGAGCTGATCCTGGCGATCCTGCTCGTCACGTGGGCCCGCGCCGACGCCGCCGGGGTCGTGCTGGTCGCCGTCCAGGTCGGCAGCGGAGTGCTGTCCGGAATCTACGTGTTGAGCACCGAAGGGCACCTCGTTCTCGGACAGGCGGCCTTCCAACTGGCCTTCGGCGTGATCGCGATCAGGTCGCTGCGCCTGCTGCGCGCCGGGCCGAAACCCGGCGAACCGAGTGCGGGCCAGTCCTTCACCGTCAAGTGAGCAGACATGATCGCCAGAACTCGTTAGGCTCGGGGCGTCCGTCGCCTAAGGAGCTCTCTTGACGTCCTCAGAGCTGGAGACCCCACCCCTCGACACCGCCCGCCGCCTGGCGGAGGACGGTGACCTCGACGGGGCGGCGGCCATCCTCGCCGACCTCGCCGCCGACCCCGACGGCCCCGACAGGGCGCAGGCCGCCGTCGGCTTAGCCGTGGTGCTCGACGAGCGCGGCGACGTCGAAGGCGCCCGCGCCGCCGCCCGCACCGCCCTGGCGACCGGTCACCCCGAATTCGCCGCCCAGGCGGCCTGCCACCTGGCGCAGGGCTTCGAACGGGAAGGCCGGGCCGAGCAGGCCAGGGCCGCCTGGCAGGCCGTGCTCGGGCTCGGCACGCGCGCCTACGTCCCGCTGGCCCATCTCGCGCTGGCCAGGCTGTCGGCGGACTACGACGAGGCCGAACGCGAGCTGCGGGCCGCCGTGGAGGCGTCCGATGGGGAGGTCGCCGTCGACGCCCGCCAGCAGCTCGCCGACCTGCTGCTGGAACGCGGCGAGCCGGGGCAGGCGGCGGAGGTCCTCCTCGACGCCCTGGAGGGCGCCGCCGACGGCGACGTGGCGCGGCTGCGCGTCCAGCTCGGGATCGCGCACCTGGAGCTGGCGTGCGCGGAGTTCACGGCCGCGCTGGAGCAGGGTGGCGACGCCGAGACCAGCGCCCTCGCCGTCGAACTGCTGGCGCGCACCTTCCCGCTCCGCGGCCGCGACGAGGAGGCCGACAGCGTGTGGGCGTACGGCCTCAACCACGAGGACGAGACCCTCGCCGCCGAGGTCCGCCTCCGCTACAACCGCGACGCCTGATCCTCTCCTGCCCCCGCCCGGAGACCGACGCCCCCGCCCACAGACATGCCGCCCACGGACCGACGCCCCCGCCCCGGACGCCCCGCCCACAGACCGGTGCTCCCGCCCACGGACCGGCGACCCCCGCCTACGGACGTCCCGCCCCCGTCCACGGACGTCCCGCCCACACGCCCCCACGGGCTGATACGCGGCTACCCCACGGGCCGGTACACGGGGTTGTCCGGCTCGCTCGGCCCTTCTATAGGCCGGTACTGCTTGCTCGCCCGGCCCGCCTCTTGGCGGGGCCTGTCGGCTCACAAGGCGCGCCAGCTCGCCCGGCCTGCCTGCTGACAGGGCAACGCCCGGTCGGCATGTCAGCAGGCCAGCATGCTGTTTGCCGGGCCTGTCTGACTCGTGTGGCTTGCCTGCCGACGGGCAACGCATGGCTTGTTCGGGTGGTCCGGCGTGACCGCGCAGGGCGGGCACCGGGGTGTGACGGGTCAGCCGCGGCGGATGATGGCGCCCGCCGCTGCGACGTTGATGGCGACGATGGCGATCCAGGAGATCGTGAGCCCCACCAGCCCGGCGTTGCCCGCGGCGATGGCCGTCAGGGGGATGCCGATGCCCATCGAGCCGAGCGCGATGGGGATCATCGCGGCGCCGCTCGACTTGGTCTTCTGCGGGGCCGCGCCGCGCAGCTGGAGCTCGGTGTGGATGCGCGCCGCGATCGTGGCTTCGAGACGCTCCGCGAACGACTCGACCAGCGCGGCTTCGTAGTCGGGGCCGAGGTCGCGGCGGGCGTCGAGAGTCGCCTGCAGTTCCTCACGGATGGGACGCGTGTCTGGCATGAGGCTCATCATCCCCTGATGACGGCGCGCCGTCATCCGCCCTGGGGGCCATGCTCTTCTCATCCCCAGGTACGGTGCTGGCGTGAGGATTGTGACCCCGCGCGGCCCGGCGCTGGTCGAGGTCGACGAGGCGGCGGAGCCCCGGATGCTGCTCGTGCTGACCCACGGGTCGGCCGGGGGAGTGGACGCGCCCGACCTCCTGGCCGTCCGCGACGCCGCGCTGGGCGTCGGCGCGACCGTCGCCAGGGTGACGCAGCCCTTCAGGGTGGCCGGCGCCAGGGCGCCCGGCTCGGCCGTCCGGCAGGACGAGGCGTGGGGCGTGGTCCTGAAGAAGCTGCGGGCCCGCTGGCCCGATGTGCCGCTGGTCCAGGGCGGGCGGAGCAACGGCGCCCGGGTGGCGTGCCGCACCGCGAAGGCGGTCGGCGCGTCGGCGGTGGTGGCGCTGGCCTTCCCGCTGCATCCGCCCGGCAAGCCGGACCGGTCCAGGGCCGACGAGCTGCGCGGGGCCGGGGTGGACGTGCTGGTGGTCAACGGGGATCGGGACCCGTTCGGCGTCCCGGACCCGGCCGATGCGGCGCGCCTGGTGGTGCTGCCGGGGGAGGGGCACGATCTGAAGAAGGACCCCGCTCGGGTGGGCGAGGTCGTCGCCGAATGGCTGTCGCGTCAGATGTGAGGCCGGAGTACGGGGCTCGGGTACGAGCTCGGCCGGGCGGCGCCTGAGGCGGTCACACCCTGCCCGCCGACGGCGAGGCGAGTCCGGGGCCGTTGACGAAGCGGCGCCTCGCCCGTGATCGAGCGGCAGTGGCGTGCTCTCCATGGGCTCGTCTGCGAAGCGGTGCCCCGCCTGTGGTCGGATGGCGGTGGCGTGATGTCGCCGGTCTCGCCTGTGGGGCGGGCACCCCGCCCGTGGTCGAGCGATGGCGGGGTGGTATCCGAGGTTTCGAGGGGCTTACTGCCCCTGGTTGGGCTGATGGTCGCGGGTTGGGCGGTGACAGGCCGTCCGTGGCAGTCCGTGGCCGTGCGGGGCTGTCGGACCGCACCCGCGACCGTGCGGTCACCCGGCGCCTGTGACCTGGAGGTCAGGCGGCGCCGACGACCGGGCGGTGCGGGGCGATGACGGTGCCCCCCGGCAGGAGCTCCCCAGTGTCCTCGAACAGGACGACGCCGTTGCAGAGGAGACTCCACCCCTGCTCAGGGTGGCAGGCGAGGGTACGTGCGGCCTCGCGGTCTGGCGCGTCGGCTGACGGACAGGCCGGGTCGTGCGGGCACATCGGCGTGCCTCCGATATCTCGTGGACGGCCCCCGGCGTGCGAGCGGCGGGAGCGGCTCGGGTTTGTTCTTTCCTACAAGTGTGCGACCTATGTCACACGTTCCGACATAGCCCGTTAGGACTGTTAGAGGAGGATGCCCGTCCGTGTGACCTTCGACACAGCGTGCCTTATGCAGGATAACGGTCCAAGCTCGACACGCCCACTAGATTCGCAACCCTTTCAGCAACGCGTCGAGCCCTCGCTCGAAGTCCTCGTCGGCGCGCTCGTCACGCCTGGTCCACACGTCCACCTCGGGGTCGGCCCAGCCCGACTGCTGCACCTCGACCGCGACGCTGCCGAAGACGAACGCCCGCAGGGACCGCACGGCCTCGGCCGCGTTCTCCAGGCCGCCGTCGGCGAGTTGTTCGGTCTGCTCCCTGATGGCCAGCAGCGTGGCCCCCTTCGGGGGTTTCGTCAGGGCCAGCGCGAGGACGCCGGGATGCTCCCGCAGTAGCTCGCGGCCGGCCCGGCACCAGGCCTTGGCGGTGTCCTGCCAGGTGGGGCCCTGCTCCACCTGGACGGACGTCACGTGCTCGGCCAGCGCGTCCATCAGCGCCTCCTTGCCCCTGGGCAGGTGGTGGTAGATGGCCATCGCCTCCACCTGGAGCGCGTCGCCCAGTCTGCGCATCGTCAGCCTGCGCAGGCCCTGGGTGTCGGCGATGTGCAGCGCGGAGTCGATGATGCGCTCGCGGGAGAGAGGGACGGGCGGTCGCTTGGCCGGCATGCGGGCAGCTTACTATGTAAAGGCGGTCGCGCCCGTCCGATTACGGGACGTGTCGCCGGACGGCGTACGCTGGTCGGCGGTAAGAACTGATTGCGCTGAAGGGGCAGAGTCGATGGCGTTTTTCCGTCCGCGGGTGAGCCGCGAGGCCGAGGTCCGCTACCACGCGGACCAGGAGATCTCCAAGAGCTTCCCCGAGCTGCTCGACAAGCTCAGGCAGGCCGAGCAGCTGCTGCGCGATCTGCGGGCCGCCGACGCTGACGAGATCGAGCTGCTCGCGGCCGGTCAGGCGTTCGACAAGGCGCTCACCGACGCGCTGCGCGCGGCCGAGAGCGGCCAGCGGGCCACGTTCGGGGTCAAGGCGTACGACGACCGCATCGCCCGCCGCAAGGCCAAGGCGACGCCCGACGGGGCCCTGTGGACGTCCGAGGTGGAGCGCCTGCGCACGCTGCGCGAGGACAACCGGCTCTGGGGCATCCCGCGCGTCCCCCGCCCGGTCCCCGCGGCCCGCTGAGAAAGCCGCTCGCCGCCCAGCGAGCTTCCCGGTCCGCTGCGAGTCGCGCTCGGCGACGGGGCTGAGGCAGGAAAGATCTCCGCAGGCATGGGATTCAGCGGTCTCCGGCCGGTAAGCGGTCCCTCGGGGGACGCGACATGCGGGGACGCGAACGGGAGTGGCGACAGGTCGACGGCCTGCTTCGAACGGTCGGCAGGGGCGGGGGCGGAACCCTGCTCGTGGACGGCGAGCCCGGGGCCGGCAAGACCCGGCTGCTCGCCGAAGCCGCGGCCGCCGCGTCCGAGCGGGGCATCGACGTGCTCAGGGGCAGGCCGGAGGAGCTGGGTGAGCTGGTTCCGTGTGGTGTGCTGTTCGAAGCCCTGGATCTCCGGCCGGAGCCGGACACCGGTCGGGACGATCCTTCCGTCCGCCTCGACTCACGGGCGCGGGCGCTGGAGCGCCTGCGGACGGCCTTCGAGGAACGGGCCGCGGCACCGGTGCTGGCCGTCCTCGACGATCTCCAGTGGGCCGACCCGGCGACCCTGATGGCGCTGCGTGCCCTCCACGGCCTGCTCGCCCCCCGATCCGTCGGCTGGCTGCTGAGCCGCTCGACCGGCGCGGCCAAGGGCCATGCCGCCTCCCTGTTCGACCTCCTGGAGCAGAACGGGGCCGCGAGGGTGGCACTCACGTCGCTCTCCCCGGACGCGGTCACCGAGCTGACCACGGACATGCTCGGGGTGCCGCCCGATCCGGCGACGCTGGCCCTGGTGGCCGCCGCCGGCGGCAATCCGCTGCTGGTCACCGAGCTGCTCGCCGGCCTGCGCGACGAGGGCCTGCTCCGAGTCACCGGCGACGGCGCTCACCTGTCGCACGCGCACGTCCCCAACCGCTTCCGCAGGGTGGTGCGGCACTGGACCGACTCCCTCAGCGCGGACGCCAGGAATCTGGTGGAGACGGCCGCCGTGCTCGGCCAGTCGTTCTCGCCGGCGCAGGCCGCGTCGCTGCTCGGCACCACACCGGCGGCGCTGCTCCCCGTGGTGGAGGAGTGCATGGCAGCGGGCATCCTGGCCGTCAACGAGCACGGTCTCTCGTTCCGCCAGGAGCTGGTCAGGGGCGTCGTCGCGGCGCAGGTCCCGCAACCGGTCCGGGAGGCGCTGCTGGACCAGATCGGCGTTCCAGGGGCGTACGAGCCGGCGGGCTTGCCGGACGTCCCCAGCATCGGCGGCATCGACGCCGCCGTCGCCGCGGGGCGGCTGCAGGAGGCCGAGCAGATGGTCCGGGGACGGCTCACCGACCATGAACCGGCGTCCGAGGTGGCCGAACTGCGCTGCGCGCTGGCGGACATCCTGTACCTGACCGGAAGGATCGACCAGGCCGTGCGAGAGGCCGAGACGGTGCTGGCCGTGCCGGACCTTCCCGGCCAGGTGCGTGACCGGGCGATCCGGGCGCGGCTGTACGCCATGACGTCCCTGCGGAACGGCGGCAGGTCCGTGCGGACGTACGCGCGCAAGATCCTCGAACAGCGTTCCCGTCACGGTGCGGCGGCCACGGTCGCGGCCCTGATGGCGTTCGCGGCGACCGAGTGGGACAAGGGGCGGCTCGCCGACGCGCTGGCGCTCGCCGAGGAGGCCCGGCGGCTGGCCGGGGCGGACGAGCCGGTCGCGCACCGCTACGAGCCTCGGCTGATCTCCGCCGCGATGCTCACCGACGTGCACCGGCTCGACGAGGCGCGGGCGATCCTCCGGGAGGCGCGCAAGGACATGTTCGCCAACGGCCATCTGGCCTGGGCCGCGGACGCCGCCGCCCTTGAGGCCCGGGCCGAGCTCCTCGCGGGTCATCTCGACGGTGCCGTCACCGAGGCCGAGAGAGCCCTGGACCTCGCCACCTCCCTGAACACGCCCCGATCCGCCGCGGTGGCCGGCTCGGTACTCGCCGCCGTCGCGCTGCGGTGCGGTGACCTCCGGGCGGCGACCCGGCACGCCGCGCACGTGCCCGGGGACTCCCACGACGGCCGTACGCGGCACGCCCTGCTCGCCGCGCGGGTCTCGGACATGCGCGACGGCCCGCGGTGCGCGATGACGCTGCTCGCGGACCTTGCCGGCCGGTCCGGGTGGCAACGGCTGATGCTCACCATGGAGCCCACGGCGAGCGCGTGGCTGGTCCGCATGGCTCTCGCCGTGAACGACCGGCCGGCGGCCGAGGTCGTCGTGGCCACCGCGGAGGCCCTCAGCCGTGCCAACCCGGGCTTCCCCGCGCTGGCCGCCTCCGCCGCGCACGCCCGGGGGCTGCTGGAGGGTGACTGCGACGCCCTCTCCCGGGCCGCCGGTCAGACGCAGGACGTGTGGGCGCGCGCCTCCGCCGCGGAGGACCTCGGTGTGGCGCTCGCCGTGGCCGGGCGGCGCGAGGACGCGACCGGCAGCCTGGATCAGGCGCTGGCGATCTACGACGACATCGGCTCCGTCTGGGACGCGGCGCGCGTCCGCCAGCGGCTTCGTGGCATGGGCGTGCGCCACCGGCACTGGGGCTACGCCGAACGGCCGATCTCCGGCTGGGACAGCCTCACCGAGACCGAGCACAGCGTCTCGATGCTCGTCGCCGACGGGTGGACCAACCGGCAGATCGCCGACCAGATGTTCATCAGCGTGCACACCGTCGCCTTCCACCTGAGGCACATCTACCGCAAGCTGCACATCAACTCCCGCGTCGAGCTCACGCGGCTCGCCGTCGCACAGGGGCGGATCGACCCTCCGGCTGAGCGGCTATGACTACACGTCTGGGGGATGTGGCGGCGAAGCGCCCGGAGAAGCCTCGGAGACGTATGCACCGCGCACCTGGCAGACGGCGTCGTGACCGTCCCCAAGGCGGAGGCCGCCGAGCCCAGGCACAACGAGGTGTCCGCCTGAGGAGGAGAGGAGGAGCCGTGTTCCTGGGGATCTTCACGGTCGCGTCCATGCCAGGGCGCCGAGGGGGGCGCGAGCCATGGCGAAAGCAGTAGGCATCGATCTCGGCACCACCAACTCGGTGATCGCCGCCACGGAGGACGGCCAGCCCAACGTGCTTCCCAACGCGGAAGGCTCCCGGACGACGCCGTCCGTGGTGGCGTTCACCGACCAGGGCGAGCGCCTGGTGGGCCAGCTCGCCCGCCGGCAGGCCATCCTCAACCCGAAGGGAACGATCTACTCCGCCAAACGGTTCATCGGCCGCCGCTACGACGAGGTCACCAGCGAGCTGAACGCCGTCTCCTTTGACGTGGTGGAGGGGCCGCAGGGAGCCGTCCGCTTCAAGGTCGGCGACAAGGAGTACGCGCCGGAGGAGGTCTCCGCCCTCGTGCTGCGGAAGCTCGCCGCCGACGCGGCGAAGTACCTCGGCGAGAAGGTGACCGAGGCCGTCATCACCGTTCCGGCGTACTTCAACGACGCCCAGCGCCACGCGACCAAGGACGCCGGACGCATCGCCGGGCTGGAAGTCCTCCGGATCATCAACGAGCCGACCGCCGCCGCGCTGGCCTACGGGCTGGACAAGAAGACCAACGAGACCGTGCTGGTCTTCGACCTGGGCGGCGGCACCTTCGACGTCAGCATCCTGGACATCGGCGAGGGAGTCATCGAGGTCCGCGCCACCTCGGGCGACGGGCACCTCGGCGGCGACGACTTCGACCGCAGGATCGTCGACCACCTGGCCGACGAGTTCCAGCAGCAGCAGGGCATCGACCTGCGCCGCGACCCGCAGGCCCTGCAGCGGCTCTTCGAGGCGGCCGAGAAGGCCAAGGTCGAGCTGTCCGCGGTGAGCCAGACCACGATCAGCCTGCCGTTCATCACGGCGGACGCCTCGGGGCCCAAGCACCTCAACACCACGCTCATGCGGTCCACGTTCGAGCAGATCACCACCGACCTGGTCGAACGCTGCATCCACCCCGTCGAACAGGCGATGGAGGACGCCAAGCTCAGGCCCGCCGACATCGACGAGGTGATCCTCGTCGGCGGGTCCACCCGGATGCCCGCCGTGCAGAACCTCGTGCGCAGGCTCACCGGGGGCAAGGACCCCAACATGACGGTCAACCCGGACGAGGTCGTGGCCATCGGCGCGGCGGTCCAGGCGGGCATCATCAAGGGCGAGGTCCAGGACGTCGTCCTGCTCGACGTCACGCCGCTCTCGCTGGGCGTCGAGACCCTCGGCGGCCTCATGACCAAGGTCATCGAGCGCAACACGACGATCCCGGCCCGCAGAACCGAGACCTTCAGCACGGCCGAGGACAATCAGAACGCCGTCGACGTCGTGATCCTCCAGGGAGAGCGGGAGCGCGCCGCCGACAACCGGGTGCTGGGACGGTTCCGGCTGGAGAACATCCGCCCCGCGCCGCGGGGGGTGCCGCAGGTCGAGGTCACCTTCGACGTCGACGCCAACGGCATACTCAACGTCTCCGCCCGTGACAAGGACACCGGCGCCGAGCAGCGGATCACCATCAGCGAGAGCTCCAACCTGGACAGGTCGGAGATCGAGCGGATGGTCGCGGACGCCGAGCAGCACCGCACCGAGGACACCCGGCTCCGCGAGGCCGTCGACGCTCGCAACGAGCTGGACTCGATCGCGTACCAGGTGGAGCGCCGGCTGCAGGAGCTCGGCGACGCGGTGCCCGTGCACGAGAAGGCGCGTGCGGAGCAGCTCGTCGGCGACGCCCGGCAGGCGATCAAGGAAGAGGCGCCGATCGACCGGTTGCGCCCGCTCAGCAGCGAGCTCCAGCAGGTCTACCACGGCCTCGGAGCCGTGGCAGGCGCGGGCGCCCGGCCGGAGGCAGCGGCCGGCGTGCCGCCACAGGGCAGGAAGGAAGGCGCCCCGGGCGGTGACGAGGACGTGATCGACGCCGAGTTCACCACGTCCGATTCCGAGTGACATGAACGGGTGACGTGAACGGGTGTGACATGAACGGTCACGAAGAGGCGCCCGGCACCACCGACCGGGCGGTTGAAGCGCAGTCCCAGGAAAACCTGCAGGAAAACGCAGTCGCGGACACGGATGCCAAGCTCGCGGAGCTGGAGGACCGCTGGCTGCGTGCCGTCGCGGACCTGGACAATCTCCGCAAGCGGATCGCCCGTGACACCGAGCGGCTGCGGGCCGAGGAGCGGGACAGGGTGACCGCCGAGTGGCTGCCCGTCCTGGACAACCTGGAACTCGCGCTGAGTCATGCCGCCCAGGGTGCGGGCGAGGACGCCGACGCGGTCGTCGCCGGGGTGCGGGCGGTGCGGGACCAGGCCGTCGCCGCGCTGTCGCGCCTCGGCTACGCCCGCCACGACGAGAGCGGCGGGCCCTTCGACCCCACCCGCCACGAGGCGGTGGCGACCACCGAACGGGAGGACGTCGAGCCGGGCACCGTCGTGGAGGTGCTGCGGCCCGGCTACGGCGACGGCCGGCGGCAGCTGCGGCCCGCGGTGGTGGTCGTCGCGAAAAAGGCGGAGTGATGGCCGATCGACGGGACTTCTACGAGGTGCTCGGCGTCGGCAGGAACGCCGACCAGGACGAGATCCAGCGGGCCTACCGCAAGCTGGTGCGCGCCTACCATCCCGACGTCAACAAGGACCCGGGGGCGGAGGACACGTTCAAGGAGGTCTCCGAGGCCTACGCCGTGCTCTCCGATCCTGAAACCCGCCGCCGCTACGACGCGTTCGGGCACGACTTCCGTCAGGTGCCGCCGGACGTGGATCCCGCGCAGTGGGCCCGTGCCCGCGCCGGAGCGGGGGCGGGCACAGGCGGCGGCCCGTGGCGCTCGGCGCGGGCCGAGGACTTCGGGTTCGGCGCGGGTGCCGACGTCGATCTGGAGGAACTGCTCGGCGGCATGTTCGGCGGACGTGGCCGGCGGCGCCGGGGGCCGATGCCCGGAGCCGACCAGGAGGCGGAGCTGACGCTCACGGTGGAGGAGGCGTACCACGGCGGGCGCCGTTCCTTCACGTTGCCCGGCGGCCGGCGGGTGGACGTCACGATCCCTGCGGGGGTCACGAACGGGCAGCGCATCAGGCTGGCCGGCCAGGGCGGGCAGGGAAGCGAGGGGGCGACGCCCGGCGACCTCTACCTCATCGTGCGGATCGCCGACCATCCCCGCTACCGCGTGGAGGGCCGCGACATCCAGGTCACCCTGCCCCTCGCACCGTGGGAGGCGGCGCTGGGGTCCACGGTCGCCATCGACACGCCAGGCGGTGAGGCGAAGCTCAAGGTGCCGCCGGGCACCTCCTCCGGCCGCCGCCTGCGGCTGCGCGGGCGCGGCATGCCCAACCCGCGCGGCACCGCCGGCGACTTCCTGGCCGAGGTCCGGATCATGGTGCCGGCCCGGCTCACCGACGAGGAGCGGCGCCTGCTCGAGCAGCTCGCCGCCGTGTCACGGTTCGATCCGAGGGGGCGTTCATGACGACGTACGCACTCGTACGGCCGGCGCGGCTGGACCTGCACTCCTACGCGCGGGCCACCGGGCTGCATCCGGAGGTCGTCCGCCGGCTGGTGGCGCTCGGCCTGCTCGAACCGGCCAGGGACGCCAGGGGGGAGCTGTGCTTCCCTCCGTCGCAGGTGGCGGCGGCCGCCCGGATCCTGAGGCTGCGCGAAAGCCTGTCGATCAACTACGCCGGGATCGGCCTGGTGACCGACCTGCTCGACCGGATCGAGGAGCTGGAGGCCACCCTGCGGAACCTGTCACGACGAGACTAAGGGGACTGGAGTGGACCCGAACCGGATGACGCAGAAATCGCAGGAGGCCCTGCACGACGCCCAGACCAAGGCCCTGCGCCACGGGCACACCGAGGTCGACGGCGAGCACCTGCTGCTGGCCCTGCTCGAACAGCCCGAGGGGCTGGCCCCCCGGCTGGTGGCGCAGGCGGGAGCCGACGAGAAACGCCTCCGCGCGGACCTGGAGGACGAGCTGTCGCGCCGTCCCAAGGTCAGCGGGCCGGGTGCCGCGCCCGGACAGGTCTTCATCACCCAGCGCCTGTCACGGCTGCTCGACGCCGCGGACCGGGAGGCGCGACGGCTCAAGGACGAGTACGTCTCCGTCGAGCACCTGCTGCTCGCCCTGATCGACGAGGGAACCGAGACCGCGGCGGGACGGCTGCTGCACGGCGAGGGACTGACCAGGGACCGGTTCCTCCAGACGCTCACCTCCATCCGGGGCCACCAGCGGGTCACCTCGGCCATGCCCGAAGTGGCCTACGAGGCGCTGGAGAAGTACGGCCGCGACCTGGTGGCCGAGGCCCGCGCGGACAAACTGGACCCGGTGATCGGCCGCGACACGGAGATCCGCCGCGTGATCCAGATCCTTTCCCGCAAGACCAAGAACAACCCCGTGCTGATCGGCGACCCGGGCGTCGGCAAGACCGCGATCGTGGAAGGGCTCGCCCAGCGGATCACCCGCGGCGACGTCCCCGAGGGGCTGCGCGACAAGACCATCTTCAGCCTGGACATGGGCTCGCTCGTGGCGGGCGCCAAGTACCGCGGCGAGTTCGAGGAGCGCCTCAAGGCCGTGCTGAACGAGGTGAAGGCCGCGGAGGGGCGGATCCTGCTGTTCGTCGACGAGCTCCACACGGTGGTCGGAGCCGGGGCGACCGAGGGCGCCATGGACGCCGGAAACATGCTCAAGCCGATGCTCGCGCGCGGCGAGCTGCACATGATCGGCGCGACCACGGTCCAGGAGTACCGCCAGCACATCGAGAAGGACGCGGCTCTGGAGCGGAGGTTCCAGCCGGTCCTCGTCGACGAGCCCTCCGTCGAGGACGCCGTGTCGATCCTGCGGGGGCTGCGTGAGCGGCTGGAGGTCTTCCACGGCGTGAAGATCCAGGACAGCGCCCTGGTCGCCGCCGTGAAACTGAGCCACCGCTACATCGCCGACCGGTTCCTGCCGGACAAGGCCATCGACCTGGTCGACGAGGCGTGCGCGATGATCCGCACCGAGATCGACTCCATGCCCGCCGAGCTGGACGAGCTGACCCGGCGCGTGATGCGGCTGGAGATCGAGGAGGCCGCGCTGGCCAAGGAGGAGGACCCCGCGAGCCAGACCCGCCTCGCCGAGCTGCGCCGAGAGCTGGCCGACCTGCGGGCGGAGGCCGACTCGATGCGGGCGCAGTGGGAGGCCGAGCGCGCGGCCCTGCGCAAGGTCCAGGCCCTGCGGCAGGACATGGAGGCCGTACGGCGGGAGGCCGAGCAGGCCGAACGCGCCTACGACCTCAACCGGGCCGCCGAGCTCCGCCACGGCAGGCTGCCCGAGCTGGAACGGCGGCTCCGCGCCGAGGAGGAGCGGCTGGGCACCCGGCAGAGCGGGCGCCGGCTGCTGCGCGAGGTGGTCACCGAGGACGAGATCGCGTCCATCGTCTCGCGCTGGACCGGCATTCCCGTCGTCCGCCTCCAGGAGGCGGAGCGGGACAAGCTGCTCCGGCTGGACGAGATCCTGCACGAGCGCGTCATCGGACAGGACGAGGCCGTGCGGCTCGTGGCCGACGCCGTGATCCGTGCCCGCTCCGGCGTCAAGGATCCCCGGCGCCCCATCGGGTCGTTCCTCTTCCTCGGACCGACCGGCGTGGGCAAGACCGAGCTCGCCAGGTCCCTCGCGGCCGCCCTGTTCGACACCGAGGACAACATGGTCCGCATCGACATGAGCGAGTACCAGGAGCGCCACACGGTCAGCCGCCTGGTCGGCGCCCCTCCCGGCTACATCGGCTACGAGGAGGGCGGCCAGCTCACGGAGGCGGTGCGGCGCAAGCCGTACTCGGTGGTGCTGTTCGACGAGATCGAGAAGGCCCACGCGGACGTGTTCAACATCCTGTTGCAGGTCCTCGACGACGGGCGGCTGACCGACGCGCAGGGCCGCACCGTCGACTTCCGCAACACCGTGATCGTCATGACCTCGAACATCGGCTCGCAGTACCTGCTCGACGGCGTCACCGCCCACGGTGAGATCAAGCCGGAGGGACGCGCCCAGGTGATGGCGGAGCTGCGTCAGCACTTCCGGCCCGAGTTCCTCAACAGGATCGACGACATCGTGCTGTTCAAGCCGCTGACCGAGGCCGAGATCGAGCAGATCGTCGATCTGATGTTCACCGACATCAGGAAGCGGCTGGCCGATCGGCGGCTCACCCTGGAGGTCACCGAGGAGGCGCGCCAGCTCATCGCCACCGAGGGATACGACCCCGTCTACGGGGCCCGGCCGCTGCGCCGCTTCATCGCCCGCGAGGTCGAGACGAGGATCGGGCGCGCCCTGCTCGCCGGCGACGTCCCGGAGGGCTCGGCCATCACGGTCGACGCCAAGGAGGGCGAGCTGGACGTCACCTTCCACGAGCCAGGGAGCTGAGATGTCGTCATCCACGGTGAGCTGCCCGAACTGCGGGAAGAAGAACAGAGTCCCGGCCGCGTCCGGTGGCGTGCCCCGTTGCGGAAGCTGTCACCAGCCGCTGCCGTGGATCGTCGAGGCGGCCGACGACACGTTCGCCGAGGTCGCCGAGCGCTCGGACCTTCCGGTCGTCGTCGACTTCTGGGCCGCGTGGTGCGGGCCGTGCCAGATGGTGACGCCCGTCCTCGAACAGCTCGCCCGCGAGATGGCGGGACGGGTGAAGCTCGTCAAGGTCGACGTGGACCGGTCGACGGCCGTCGCCGAGCGCTACGCCGTCCAGCACATCCCGATGCTCGTGCTGCTGGACGGCGGCCAGGTCGTGGCGCAGCGCGCGGGTGCCGCTCCGGCCCCCGAGCTGCGCGCCTGGATCGAGGAGAAGGTGAAGGTGGGGCGATGAGCGCCTGCGCGCCGTCCTCGCCGCCGCGCGGCTGAGCCCGCCACGACAGCCGGCTGGTCACGGCCGGCCCACGACCGGGCTTCCGGTCGTGGGGGCCCTGCCGTCACTCGTCGACGTGGATGGCCAGCGCCGGGCACAGCGCCGCGGCCTGCCGGACGTCGGCGGCCAGCTCGGCGGGCGGGGCGGGATCGAGCAGGACCGCGATGCCGTCCTCGTCGCGCTGGTCGAACACCTCCGCGGCGGCCATCACGCACTGCCCGGAAGCGACGCACTTGTCCTGGTCAAGGAGTATTTTCATCCGAGATCCCTTGCGATTGTCGTGGAATGTGAGGAGATCACCAGGTCACGGGGAGTTCGTAGACCCCGTAGACCTGGCCGTCGTGCTTGAACGGGATGCGGTCCAGGTCCGTCGCCAGGCGCAGGGTGGGGATGCGCCGGTAGAGGGTGCTGTAGACGACCTGCAGCTCCATCCGGGCCAGGGGCTGGCCCAGGCACTGGTGCACCCCGAATCCGAAGGCCACGTGGTGGCGGGCGTCGCGCCGGAGGTCGAGCCGATGAGGGTCGGGGAAGGCGTCGGGGTCCCGGTTGCCGATGTCGTTGGCCATGATCAGCCCGTCGCCCGCGCGGATGACCTGGCCGGCGAGCTCGATGTCCTCCAGCGCGACGCGGCGGCGTCCGCCGTGCGTGATGTTCAGGTAGCGCAGCAGCTCCTCCACCGCCCCCGCGACCTGCTTCGGGTCGTCCGTCTCTCGCAGGAGGGCCAGCTGGTCCGGATGTTCGAGCAGGGCGAGCGTGCCGAGCGCGATCATGTTGGCGGTCGTCTCGTGCCCGGCGATCAGCAGGAGCACCCCGGTCTGGGCCGCCTGCGGCCGCGACAGCTCCCCGGCCTTGACCCGCTCGGCCAGCCGCGACAGCAGGTCGTCTCCGGGAGCGGCGAGCTTCTCGCCCACCAGGCCGTCCAGGTAGCCGGTCAGCCGGCCGGCGGCGTCGGCCCGCTGCTCGGGCGTCGCGGTGCGGTTGATGATGGTCTTGCTGTTCTCCTGGAAGAAGTCGTGGTCGCCGTACGGCACCCCGAGCAGCGCGCAGATCACCAGCGAGGGCACCGGCAGCGCGAACGCGTCGACCAGGTCCACAGGCTTCGGGCCGGCCAGCATGGCGTCGATCAGCTCGTCCACGATCTCCTGCACGGCCGGGCGCAGCGCCTCCACCCGCTTGATGGCGAACGGCGCCGTCACCATCCGCCGCAGCCGCGCGTGCTCAGGATCGTCCATCAGGATGAAGCTGAACGCCCCGCCCCTGATCGGGGCCGAGCTCGGGTAGCCGGGACGGTTGACGTCGGCGCTGACCCGCCGGTCGGCCAGCAGCGCCCGCTGGTCGGCGTACCGGGTCACCAGCCACGGGGTGCTGTCGTCCCACAGGCGGACCTTCGCGAGCGGGCCCTCCTCCTGCTTGGCCTGCAGCTCCGGTGGCGGATCGAACGGGCAGCGGGCCGCCCTGGACATCGGGAACTCCGGGATGTCCGCCGGATTCGACGTACTGGTCATGACGAGTCCTTCCAGGAGAGATCTGGGTCCGGTGACCTGCCACCGGCTGTCGTCACACGGCCTGAGCGAGGCCGGAGAGAGCGTCGGCGACCTCCTGCCGGCGCAGGCGGGCCTGTTTGGGCATGTTCCAGCCGAGGACGCCGGTGACCGTGCCGTTGCGGCGGTAGAGCGCGACGAAGCGGCGGCCCGCCAGGTCTCCGTCCACGACGGTCACCTCGGCGTCGGCGGACGGTGTCCCGTGCACGTGGATCTTGGTGTCGAACTGGTCGGTCCAGAAGTAGGGCACGGGGCTGTACGGGCGGTCGTCGCCGAGGATGTTGGCCGCGACGAGGTCGGCCTGCTCGGTGGCGTTGGTCCGGTTCTCCAGCCGGACCAACGCGCCGAGCCCGTCGTGGTGCCAGCGGGCCACGTCGCCGACCGCGTAGATCCCCTCGGCCGCGCGGCAGCGGGAGTCGCACACCAGCCCGTTGTCGATCCGCAGCCCGCTGCCCTCGAGCCAGCCGGTCGCCGGGTCGGCTCCGACCGCGACCACGACCGCGTCGGCCGGCAGCACCTCGCCGGTGTCCAGGTGCACGCCGGTGACCCGGCCCTGGTGCCCGTCCAGCCCGCTGACCCCGGAGCCGAGCCGCAGGCGGACCCCGCGCTCGGTGTGCAGCTCGGCGAGCAGTCCCGCGACCGCCGGGCCGAGCCGGCTGTCCAGTGGAGCCGGCTGGGGGCCGGTCAGGGTGACCGCCAGCCCCATGTTCTGGCCCATGCTCTGGCCCACTGTCTGGGCCGTGGCGGCGATCTCGGCGCCGAGCACCCCGTCGCCGACGACCACCAGGCGCGAGGCGGCCCGCAGCTCCGCCCGCAGCGCCAGCGCGTCGTCGAGCGTGCGCAGCGTGTGGACCCCGGCCAGTCCGGCCTGCCCGGGAAGCGTGCGGGGCCGCAGCCCCGTGGCGATGACGACGGCGCCGGCCCGCAAGGCACGCCCGGACGCGGTGTGGACGGTACGCGGCGCTGTGTCCAGGCCGACGGCCGGGTCGCCGAGGATGAACTCGGCGTCCAGCGCCGACAGGGCGGCCTGCGACCGCAGCCGAGCCCGTTCAGGGTCCCAGGCGCCGGACAGGACCTGCTTGGACAGCGGCGGACGATCGTAGGGCGGGTGCGACTCGGCACCCAGCACGGTCAGGCCGCCCTGGTACCCCTTGCGCCGCAACGCCTCCACGGTGGCGAGCCCGGCAGCGGAGCCGCCGACCACCAGCACGCCGGAGGGAGCGTTCACGCGTTCTCGCTGAGCTCGATCGCGGACGCCGGGCAGACACTGGCCGCTTCTCGGACCGTCGCGTGCAGAGGCGCGGGCGGTTCCGCGTCGAGCAGGACCACGATCCCGTCCTCGTCGCGCTGGTCGAACACCTCCGGTGCGAGCAGCACGCACTGGCCGCCGCCGCAGCACTTGGCCTCGTCCACGCTGATTTTCATGATCGTTCCTCTCTGCTTCGGACGGCCGCGCCGCGGGGTCACGGGTGGCGGGTGGCAGGGGCCAGCCACAGCGCGACGATCGCGTCGATCAGCCCGGTCGCGGCGTCGTGCCAGGTGGAGCGGGGGGTGGGGGCGCCTTCGGCGAGAGCGCGCTCGCGCTCGGCGCACATGTGCACGATCAGCTGACGTGCCATGTCGTCGCGCTCGGCGCGCACGTCGGCCGGGAGTTCGGGAAGGCGCTGCTTCAGCGCGTCGAGGATCTGCCGCAGGCTGGGCGAGGTGAGAGCCTCGTCGACCATGATGTCGCGGAGCGCGGGGTCGGTCATCACCTGGGCTCCGAACCGGGCATACCAGGTGGGGCTGCCCAGGGCGGCCAGGTGCTCGGTGGTCGGGCGCACCAGGCAGGCCACCCAGTCGCGCACCTCGGTGGAGTCGCCGATCTCGGCCAGCATCCGCAGGCGTACCCCTTCGATCTGCTCGGCGTGCTTGCGCACGATCGCGCGCACCAGGTCCGCCTTCGTGCCGAAGTGGTAGCCGACCGCGGCGTTGTTGCCCTGCCCCGCGGCCTCGCTGACCTGACGGTTGGACACGGCGAACACCCCCTGTTCGGCGAAGAGCCGCTCCGCCGCCGTCAGGATCTGCTCGCGCGTGATGCTGACCCGCTCGGCGCGTACGGTCCTGCCGGCCATGGTCACCACCGCACCGGGACTTCGCGCAGTCCGCCGATGACGAGCCCCTCGACCCGGTGGAGGTCCTCCACCGCGACGGCGAGCTCCAGGGAGGGGAGCTTGCGCACCAACACCTCGAGCACGGCCTGCAGCTCGGTGCGGGCCAGCGACTGCCCCAGGCACGAGTGCGCCCCGGAGCCGAAGGCCAGATGGGGGTTCGGGCTGCGGCTCAGGTCCATCTCGGCGGCGTCGTCGAAGGCGGCCTCGTCGCGGTTGGCGGCGGCCATGCTGCACACCACGGTCGTGCCGCGGGGGAGCAGGGTGCCGGCGATCTCGACCTCCTCGCCGATGTAGCGCGGCATGCCGAACCCGGGGTTCGCGTCGAACCGCAGCGCCTCCTCCACCGCCGTGCGGACCAGCGACCGGTCCGCCAGGAGCGCCTCCCAGCGCCGCCGGTCGGCGAGCAGCATGCCCACCATCTTCCCGATCATGTTGGCCGTGGTCTCGTGCCCGGCGACGAGCAGACCCTGGCCGGTGGCCACCAGTGCCTCGTCGGGCAACCGCTCGCCGACGGCGTCGGTGGCCGTGATGAGCTCGCTGAGCAGGTCCTCGCCCGGTTCCTCCCGCTTGGCGGCGACGAGCGCGGTCATGTACTCGGCGAACTCGGCCTGCGCCGCGTCGATCTCCGCCTGGATGTAGCGCGTCAGGTTGAGCAGCGTGTCGGACCAGTGGGCGAACCTGTCCCGATGGGTGTCGGGGACCCCGAGCAGGTCGCAGATCACCCACACGGGTAGCGGGAAGCCGAGGCTCGCCTTGAGATCCGCCGGATGGCCGCTCTTCACCATGTCGTCGATGAGCTGCTCGGCCATCGCCTCGATGCCGGGCCGCAGCGCGGACATGCGCTTGGCCGTGAACCATCTGCTGAGCATGCGCCGCCACCGCTGGTGCCCCTCGCCGGCCTGGGGGATCGCCGTCGAGAGCGAGGTGTTGAACACCCCGCCCGACTCGCTCGCCGAGATCCGGGCCGCGTCGCCCGCGTCCAGCTGCCGGGTGAACCGCGGGTCGGCCAGCACCTGCTTGACGTCCTCGTAGCGGGTGAGCAGCGACGCCTCGTCGCCGCTGGGCAGCCGCACCCGCGCCACCGGACACTGCTGCCGCAGCCGCGCCCACTCGGCGGGCGGCTCCAGCGCCGCCTCGCTGGGGATCGGGTAGCTCAGCGTCTGCGCGCCGTCGTCTTGGCTCACCAGGACCTCCTCCGAACCGCCTGTTGTGAGGTCAGTTAAGCCGGGCTGTTAACTTAAGTCAAGCGACTGATTTAATATTGCCCATCGAGTCGCCCAAAGGTGCAACCGCCAAGACGGAGGCTTCGTCGCTGGGCGGGGCGGAGGCGTGGGCGGGGCCTCGGCCTGTCTGCGGCTCCTGGCCGAACGCGCCGACGGGCACGTGCTCTTCTGGACGGCGGCGGGCTTCGGCGTCCTCGCCACCGTGCTGGTCTCCGCGGCGATCGGGGTGCGGACATGGCGACGCCCGCCGGGGCGCCCTCCGCCGGTTCGTGACCGGTCGGGCGGGGCCCGGGCGGGCGTCGCGGGTCAGCTGGCCCAGTCGAGCAGCGGACGGGTGTTGCTCGGGTGGCGCAGCTTGGAGAGCGACTCCTTCTCCAGCTGGCGGATGCGCTCCCGGGTCAGCCCGAGGTACTTGCCGATCTCGTCGAGCGTGTGCGGCTTGCCGTCCACCAGGCCGAACCGGAGAGCCATGATCTTCGACTCCCTCGGCGACAGGTTGTCGAGCACGCCGCGCAGCTGGTCGCCCAGCAGCTGGCGGTCGACGATCTCCGACGCCTCGGGGGAGTCGACGTCCTCGATGAGGTCGCCGATCGTGGTCTCGCCGTCCTCGCCGATCGTCGCGTTGAGCGAGATCGGCTGGCGGCTGGTGCGCAGCAGCTCCTCGATCTGGTCGGGCGTCTTGTCCAGCTCCACCGCCAGCTCCTCGGGCGTGGGCTCGCGTCCCAGGCGCTGGTGCATGTCACGCTCGACGCGCGACAGCTTGGACAGCATCTCCAGCACGTGGACGGGAAGCCGGATCGTGCGGGCCGAGTCGGCGAAGCCGCGCTGGATGGCCTGCCTGATCCACCACATCGCGTAGGTGGAGAACTTGAAGCCCTTGGTGTAGTCGAACTTCTCGACCGCCCTGATCAGGCCGAGGTTGCCCTCCTGGACCACGTCCAGCAGGGACATGCCGCGGTCGGTGTACTTCTTGGCCACCGAGACGACCAGCCGCAGGTTGGCCTCCAGCATGTGGTCCTTGGCCTGCCTGCCGTCCTCGACGACGAGCTGCAGGTCCTCGCGGGCGGCGGGGGACAGGTCGGTGTCGGTCTCGATCTTGTACTCGGCGTACAGGCCGGCCTCGATCCGCCGGGCGAGCTCGACCTCTTGCGCCGCGGTGAGCAGCGTGCGGCGGCCGATGGACTTGAGGTAGGTGTGCACCGAGTCGCCCATGACGGACTGGTTGTCGTCCAGGTCGAGCGGCTCGTTGTCGAGCTCGGCCTCGTCGGAGTCCGCGGCGAGTTCGGCGAGTGCGGGCTCGTCCTCGCTCACGGCCTCGGGGTCCTTGGACTCGGACTCGGCCGTTTTGGCGGTCGAGGCGGACTTGCGGGTAGTCTGGCGCTTGGTGGTGGTCTTCTTGGCGGCCGTTCGCTTCGCGGGCGTCTTCTTGCTCAGCACGGGCTCGTTCTCCGTGGCCAGGCTGACACCGGCCTCCGAGAGTTCACGCAGGATCGTCCGGCCGTCGGCGGGGCTGATGCCGGCGTCGGCGAACGCGTCACGCAGCTCCGCGAGAGAGAGGTGACCGAGGGTTCGCCCTCGTTCAATCAGCTGGTCGAGGGTCGTGGGTGGGGTCGCCACGGCGGTTCGGGGCATGAGGACACCTCCTCCATGACGGAGTCGAATCGATCAGGCAGGTTGTGGTGGAGCGGCTACGGCCGCACGGCTCACCAGTACCAATAACGCCATTCGCCGCTATTTGTTCCCGGGTGCCAAAAAAAGGGGCGGAACGCCACAAAGGCGACCGCCCCGGGGGCGTACTATTCCGCTATGTGGAACTCGCCGGGGTTCCCCTCGGGCATCGGCATGGGCTCGGCGTCCTGGAGGCGCTTGTCCGTCCAGTAGTCGAGGACCTTCTCCGGGTCGGGGTTGATCTCGTGCGACACCACGATTCCGTCGGTGCTGCCGGGCGTGGGGGTCTCCGACGGCTTCGCCTTCTCCACCACAGCCCTCGTCTCCTCGCCGACCCGTGCGAGCCTGCCCGACGTTGCCGCCGCCGCGACCGAGGCGCCGCCGACGAGGATCACGCCCACGACCGCCGCGGACGCCCACGTCTTGCGGGACTGGTTCATGAAGGCTCCCTCCTTCTCTCCCTGATTCGACGCATTCGCGACCAATCAGGTTCCTGCCCGGAGCCGGGCCAGATCGGTCTTGCCGTTCGGCAACAGCGGAAGGCGGGACTCCAGACGTAGCTCGCGCGGTGCCGCGTGGGCCGGCAACCGGTCGCCGGAGTACGCGCGGAGCTGCTCCAGGGTCGGCGGCCTGGCCGGGTCGGCGGGCACCACGACGGCCACGACGACCTCGCCCCACTCGGCATCGGGCCTGCCCACCACCGCCACCTCGGAAACCTCGGGGTGCGTGCCGAGCACCGAGGCCACGGACGCCGCCACCACCTTCTCTCCGCCGGTGTTGATGACGTCGTCGGCCCTGCCCAGCACGCGCAGCCGCCCCCCGGCCAGGTCGCCGAGGTCGGAGGTGACGAACCAGCCGCCGTCGAACGGCGCGTCGTCGCCGTGCCGGTAGCCGGAGAACAGCACGGGGCCCGAGATCCGGATCCGGCCGTCGTCGCCGATCTTCACGTCCACGCCGTCCAGGGGCCGGCCGTCGTACACGCAGCCGCCGCTCGTCTCGCTCATGCCGTACGTGGTGACCACCCGCGCGCCGAGCGCCCGCGCCTCGGCGAGCAGGCCGGGACGGGGAGCGGCCCCGCCGAGCACGATCGACCGGAAGCCGGACAGGTCGGCGTCGAGCTCGACGAGCCGGTGCAGCTGGGTCGGCACCATCGAGACGTGGTGGTCCACCCCGGAGCGGAGCACGGCCTCGGGGTCGAAGCGTTCGTGGATGACCGGTTCGGTCTCGCACAGCAGGGAGCGGACCAGCACCTGCAGGCCGGACACGTGGGACGGCGGCAGGCAGCACAGCCAGCGGTCGCCCTTGCTCGCCTCCAGCCGCCGCAGCGTGGCCGCCGCCGACGTCCGCAAAGCCGTGGCCGACAGCATCACGCCCTTGGGCGCGCCCGTGCTGCCGCTGGTGGCGATCACGACGGCGACGTCCGCGGGGACGCCCGTGCCGCCGTCCTGGCGCACGCCCTCGACGTGCGTGGGACGCAGCGCCGCGAGCGCCGGGCCGGAGTGGCCGGGGGCGAGCGGCAACACCGCGGGACCGTCGCCGGACAGCGCGTCGCGCACGGCCGCGAAGAGTTCCGCCCCCGGCGGGCGCACCACGGCGTGCAACGGACGGTCCGGATGCGACTGGTTCCTCCACATGCTCGTAAGGTTAGTGGCGATAGATCGGACAGTGGCGCAGGGAGGGTCGTGACGCGTTCTCCTGTGGTCTTCCGGATCCCGATGCGAACGCGGTTCCGGGGGCAGACCGTCAGGGAAGGGGTGCTGCTGCACGGCCCGGCGGGATGGGGCGAGTTCTCCCCGTTCCCCGAGTACGGCCCGCGCGAGTGCGCGCGCTGGCTGGCCTGCGCGCGCGAGGCCGCCTTCGACGGCTGGCCCGAGCCCGTCCGCGACAGCGTGCCGGTCAACGCGACCGTCCCGGCAGTCGGCCCGGAGCAGGCCCACGAGCTGGTGCGGCGGTCCGGGTGCGGCACCGCCAAGGTGAAGGTCGCCGAGCCGGGCCGGCCGTTCGCCGAAGACCTGGCCAGAGTGGAGGCCGTCCGCGACGCGCTGGGGCCGTCGGGCAGGCTGCGGGTCGACGCCAACGGCGCGTGGGACGTCGGCGAGGCCGTGCGCAGGCTCAGGCAGCTCGACCGGTTCGACCTGGAGTACGCCGAGCAGCCGTGCGCCACGCTCGACGAGCTGGCGGCCGTGCGGCGGGCGTGCGACGTCCCGATCGCCGCCGACGAGTCGATCAGGAGGGCCGAGGACCCGCTGAAGGTCAGGGCGGCCGAGGCGGCCGACATCGCGGTGGTCAAGGCGCAGCCGCTCGGCGGGGTGCGCGAGGCGCTGCGGGTGGTCGAGGCGTGCGGGCTGCCGGCCGTGGTGTCGAGCGCGGTGGAGACGTCCGTGGGGCTGGCGGCGGGGGTCGCGCTGGCCGCGGCGCTGCCGTCGTTGCCGTACGCGTGCGGGCTGGGCACGATGTCCCTGTTGTCGGGTGACGTGGTGGCGGACTCGCTGGTGCCGGTGGACGGCAGGCTGCCGGTACGACGTCCCTCGGTCGATTTTCAGTATTTGTCAGAATTCGAGATTGAATCCCCCTCGTGGCTTCGCCGGATGCAGGAGGCGTCACTGTGAATCCCGCTACCGCGCTGGCCACGGTACTGGTCGACGAGCTGGTGCGCTGCGGGCTCACCGACGTGGTGATCTCGCCCGGCTCCCGCTCGGCCCCGCTGGCGCTGGCGGTGCACGCCGAGTCGCGGGTGCGGATGCACGTCCGCATCGACGAGCGCTCGGCGTCCTACCTGGCGTTGGGGCTGGCCAAGCGCTCCGAACGGCCGGTCGCGCTGATCTGCTCGTCGGGCACGGCCACCGCCAACTTCCACCCGGCCGTCGTCGAGGCGAGCGAGTCGGGCGTGCCGCTGCTCGTCCTGACCGCCGACCGCCCGCCCGAGCTGCGCGGCACCGGCGCGAACCAGACGATCGACCAGATGGCCATCTACGGCTCGGCGGCGCGCTGGTTCGCCGAGGTGGGGGTGCCCGAGGACCGTCCCGGGCAGGTGGCGTACTGGCGCTCGCTCGCCTGCCGGGCCTACCAACGGGCCGCGGGGCCCGACGGTCCCGGCCCGGTGCATCTCAACCTGGCCTTCAGGGAGCCGCTCATCCCCGACGGCGACACCTCGTGGTGCGAGTCGCTCGACGGCGACGCCAACGGGCCGTGGGTGCGCACCAGGGTCGCGCCGCCGCCCATCGCGCTGCACATCCCGCCGACCCGGCGAGGCGTGCTGGTGGTCGGCGACGGCGCGTCCAACGTCCGCCGGTACATCGCGGCGGCCGGGATGGCGGGCTGGCCCGTGCTGTCGGAGCCGAACGGCGGCGGCCGGTACGGCGACCACGCCATCTCGACCTACCACTACCTGCTGGGCACGCCCGAGTTCGCCGACGCCTACCGTCCCGACGTGGTGGTGACGCTGGGGCGTCCAGGGCTGTCGCGTCCCCTGCTGTCGTGGCTCAGGCGGGCCGAGGAGCACATCGTGGTCTCCACCGACCTGGCGCGCTGGCCCGACCCGACCCGCTCGGCCACCCAGGTGGCGCAGGCCGTGGAGATCCCGGTGGCGTCCGGCGACGACAGCTGGCTGCACGCCTGGCGGCAGGCCGACCAGGCCGCCAGGGCCGCGCTGGACGCGGTGCTCGACGCGTCGGGCACCAGCGAGCCGCGGCTGGCCCGCGACCTGGTGGACGCGCTGCCCAACGGGGCGCTGCTGTTCTGCGGGTCCTCGATGCCGATCCGGGACCTGGACCAGGCGATGCGGTCCCGGCGGGGCATCCGGCTGCTGGCCAACCGGGGCGCGTCCGGCATCGACGGGCTGGTCTCGACCGCGATGGGGGCCGCCCTGGCGCACAACGGGCCGTCGTACGCGCTGCTCGGCGACCTGTCGTTCCTGCACGACCAGAACGGGCTCATCCTCGGGCCCCGCGAGCCCCGTCCGGACCTGTGCCTGGTGGTGGTGAACAACGACGGCGGCGGGATCTTCTCGCTGCTGCCGCAGGCCGGGCTGCGCGACCCGTTCGAGCGCGTGTTCGGCACCCCGCACGGCGTGGACCTCGGGTACGCCGCGGCGGCCACCGGCACCCCCTACACGCTGGTCGAGGACCTGGGCGACCTGCCCAAGGCGATGCGCGGCGAGGGGCCGCGGGTGGTCGAGGTGCGCACGGACCGCGAGGCCAACGTGGCGGTGCACGCCAGGCTGCGGGACGCCGCCCAGACGGCCATCAGGGCGTCCGTCGCCGAGGCCTGACCTCTCACAGCGCGGGTCACAGCGCGGGTCACAGTGCGGGCCGCCGGAGCGGGAAGGCGTGACGGCGGGCCGCGGCGACGATGGCCAGCGCGGCGACGGCCGGCGGCAGCGTGGTCCAGGGCAGGGCGGTGGCCCCGGCGCCGTCCAGGACGAGGCCGCCGGTCAGCGACCCGGCGGCGATCCCGGCGTTGAAGACGGTGGTCTGCATGGACGTGGCGACGTCCGCGTTGGCGGGGCCCGAGGCGTCCACCAGGGCGGTCTGCAGGAGCGTGGGCGCCTGGCCGTAGGCCACGCCCCACACGGCGACCGCCCCCAGCAGCACCGCGGGGGAGCCCGCCCACAGACCCAGCGCCGGCATCGCGGCCGCGAGCAGCGCGAGGGCGGCCAGCAGCGTCCGGCGCAGGTGGCGGTCGACGAGGACGCCGACGAGCCAGATCCCGGCCACCGTGGCGCAGCCGAAGACGAGCAGGACCAGGCTGGTGCGTCCGAAGCCCGCGCTGTCCGCGAAGGGGGCCAGGTAGGTGTACATCGCCTGGTGGCCGAGCAGCAGGAGCAGGGTGATCGACAGGACGGTGGAGACGCCCGGCAGGGCGGCGATCCGGCGCAGCGGGACGCGTTCCGCCGCCGGCTCGCCCGGGAAGCCCGGCACCTTCCACCTGACCCAGGCCACCAGGACCACCGCCAGCACGGCCAGGACGGCGACGGCGGCCCGCCAGCCGAGCAGGCCCGCGAGCGCGCTGCCCGCGGGGATGCCGAGGCAGAGCGCGACCGTGATCCCGGCCAGGACGATCGCGATCGCGCTGCCCCGGCGCTCGGCGGGGACCATGCGGGCGGCGTACCCGACGAGCATCGCCCACAGCGTCCCGCCCATCACGCCCGCCACCAGCCGGGCGGCGGCGGTCAGCGGGTAGGACGAGGACAGCGCGATGACGGCGTCGCACAGCGCCAGGCCGGCCAGCGCGCCGAGGAGCACCGGGCGGCGGGGCAGGCCGCGCAGGGCCGCGGTGAGCGGGATCGCGGCCAGGAACGAGGCGACCGCGTAGAGCGTCACCAGGAACCCGACGCGGGCCGCCGAGACGTCCAGGGCCCGGCTCATCTGGGGGAGCAGGCCCGCGGGGAGCAGTTCGGTCATGACCGCCGTGAACGCCGCCGTGGCGAGGGCCAGCAGGCCCGGCAGTGGCAGCCTGGACGTCGTGTTCGCGGTGGAGGCGAGGGTCATGTGGCCATCGTGTAACCTTCACATCAGTGTGAAGGTAAAGGGTGATATGCGTCACTCGCCGCTCTGGAGGCGTCATGAGGATCGGCGAACTGTCGCGGCGTACCGGCGTTCCCGCCAGGATGCTGCGCTACTACGAGGAGCAGGACCTTCTGCACCCGGAGCGGGGTGCGAACGGGTACCGCTCCTACGGCGAGCCGGCGGTCGACCGGGTGAGGCAGATCCGCGGTTTGCTCGACTCCGGCCTCACGACCGAGATCATCCGCCGGATCCTCCCGTTCCTGAACACGCCCGAGCAGATCCATCCGCACCCGGAGTGCCTGACCGCCGAGACCGCCGCCCTGCTGCGCGGCGAGGCCGAGCGGATCCAGCAGCGCATCGACTGCCTGGCCCGCAACCGCGACGCCATCCTCGCCTACCTGGCCGCGGTCCAGCCGCGCTAGAGGCCGGATCCTCGGCGGCGAACTCGCCCCTGGCCACCCCGGCAGCGATGATCTTCTGGAGCTGCCCGACGAGCTCTGTCATTCGATGGCGTGGCTTGGACGGGCCGCGAACGGGGGAAAGGTCTGGTGCCGCCGGGCTCGGGACGGTCCGGTGACATTCACCCGATGCCGCTGGGCAGTCGGATACCACCTGCCTGCAGCACGCATCAGCCGGGCGGCCGATGCTCGTGCGGACGATCCGCGAAGGGGCGAGGCGATGAACATCGATCTGTCCAACCGGCGGGCCCTGGTCTCCGGGTCCAGCCAGGGAATCGGCCTGGCCATCGCCACGGAGCTCGCGCGGTCCGGCGCCTCCGTCGTCGTGAACGGGCGCAGCGCGGACAAGACGCGGCTCGCGGCCGCCTCCATCACCGACCAGCTGCCGGGCGCGGACGTGACCGCCGTGACCGCCGACCTGGCCACCGCCGGCGGCGCGGAGGCGCTTTACGACCTGGTGCCCGACCTGGACATCCTCGTCAACAATCTGGGCATCTTCGGGGTCAGGCCGGTGCTGGAGATCGACGACGACGAGTGGCGCCGCTACTTCGAGGTGAACGTCCTGTCGGCCGTCCGGCTGACCCGCATCTACCTGGCCGGCATGGTCGAACGAGGGTGGGGCCGGGTCCTCAACATCGCCAGCGACTCGGCGGTGGTCACTCCGGTCGAGATGGTGCACTACGGGGTGACGAAGACGGCGCTGCTGGCCGCCACCCGCGGCTTCGCCAAGGCCGCCGCCGGCAGCGGCGTCACCGTCAACTCGGTCATCGTCGGCCCCACCCACACCCCGGGCGTCGAGACCTTCGTCGCCGACCTCGTCGGCGACGACCTGCCCTGGGACCAGGCCGAGCAGAAGTTCATGCGCGAGCACCGCCCGAACTCGCTCATCCGGCGGCTGATCGAGCCGGCCGAGATCGGCAAGGTGGTCGTCTACCTCTCCTCCGAGTTCGCCTCGGTCACCACCGGTGGCGCGATCCGAGCCGACGGAGGGTACGTCGACTCGATCCTGCCGTGAGCGACGGGTTCCGAGCCCGTGCGCACCGATCACCGCCGATGCGGCGCCCTGCCTCGATCACTCCCGGCGCTTGATCGACTACCTTGTGTCAAGGGCTGAAGGGGTGTCAGTCCACGACGAAAAGGATCTCTCGTGCGCACTTCATCGCTGCTCGCCGCCGTCGTCGTCCTGGGTTTCGCCGGTCTCGGGACGGCTCCCGCGTCGGCCGACGACCATCGGGACTCGGCATCGGCGTCCCGCCAGCGGTCGTCCTCGGCGTCTCGTCAGGAGTCGTCTCAGGAGTCGTCTTCGCCGTCCCGCCGGACGCGCGCGTCGCATGAGACGCGCATTGTCCGCAACTCCACTTCGGGCTCCCGATACTTGGTCGAGGTGAACGGCGACCGCTTCACGAAGGTCAGGCGGTCGAAGGTCAAGGATCGCCTCCCGGGCCGCGGCCGGTAGTCGCCGGTGTCGGCGGGGGCGGTGGATTCCGCCGTTGAGGGGAGGCGCCCGGGGCCGCGTGGCGCGGCTAAGGTAACCAGGTGCACATCGATGAGTGGCTGCAGACGATCCCGCCCGGGTGGCTCTGCGCGCTGGTGAGCCTGGTGATCGGGCTGGAGAGCCTCGGCATTCCGCTGCCCGGCGAGATCGTCCTGGTCAGCGCCGCGCTGCTGTCCGCCAGGGGGGTCGTGAGCCCCGTCTGGGTGGGGGTGTGCGCGTCCCTGGGGGCGATCGTGGGCGACTCCATCGGGTACACGATCGGCCGCAAAGGCGGCAGGCCGCTGTTCGAGCGGGTCGGGCGGCGCTTTCCCAAACATTTCGGGCCCCGGCACGTCGCCAGGGCCGAGCACTACTTCGAGCGGTTCGGGGTCTGGGCGGTGTTCGTGGGCCGCTTCGTGGCGCTGCTGCGGATTCTCGCCGGGCCGCTCGCCGGGGCGCTGCGGATGCCGTACTGGCGGTTCCTGATCGCCAACGTGCTCGGCGGCATCGTCTGGGCCTGCGGCACCACCGCGGTGATCTTCTATCTCGGCATCGTCGCCGAGAAGTGGCTGAAGGGGTTCTCCTGGGTGGGCCTGGTGGTGGCGGTGCTGTTCGGCATCGGCACCACCTGGTACCTGAAGCGGCGCGCCGCCCTAGCGCTCGATGAGAGTGACCTCCAGTGAGTAGTGGGAGGCCCGGTAGACGTGCGAGCCGTGCTCGACGGCCCTGCCCTGGTCGTCGTACGTGGTGCGGATCATGGTGAGGAGGGGCGCGCCGCGGCGTTCGTCCAGGAGCCTGGCCTCGGCCTGGGTGGCCGCGCGGGCGCCGATGCGCTGGTTGGCCACCCGCATCCGGACTCCCGACGCGCGCAGCAACTCGTACAGGCCGCGGGTCTCCAGGTCGGCGGCCGTCAGCGCGGCCAGGTTGAGCGGCAGCCAGTTGTGCAGGACGGCCAGCGGCTCCCCGGCGGCGAAGCGCAGGCGCTCCAGGTACAGGACGTCGGCGCCCGCCTCGACGCCGAGGATCCCGGCGATGTCCTCCTCGACGGGCCGCGGCTCCAGCGCCAGCACCTGGGTGGCCGGCTCCTGGCCCGACCTGCGCAGGTCGTCGTAGAGGCTGGTCAGCTCCACCGACCGCTTGACCTGGCCGTGCACCACCTGGGTGCCGACCCCGCGCTTGCGGACCAGCAGGCCCTTGTCGACCAGGTACTGGATGGCCTGGCGGATGGTGGGCCTCGACAGGCCGAGCTTCTCGGCGAGCAGGATCTCGTTGTCGAGCCTTGAGCCCGGGGGCAGGTCTCCTCGCCGGATCGCTTCGGCGATCTGCTCGGCCACCTGGAAGTAGAGGGGCACGGGGCTGGATCGGTCCAGGTCGATCGCCAGGTTCGCGGTCATGCCGATCAGGTTAACCGAGGTCAGAATGTCCTGACAAATAGCTCATGTGGGCCAGCAGGTCGTGACAGCCGTTCATCCGAAGGTGAGAATGTTCGGACATATTCTGAGACGCCCCTGAGGGTCGTCGCCCACGCCCGCGGGTCTGTCACGTCGTCTGCGGGGAACGCGCGGGAGTGGGCATGACGGTCCTGAAGGCGTCGAAGGGCGCGGACGGGATCCCCTGCCGGGGGTGCGGCGGCGTCCTCGCACCGATGAGCTCGCTGGAGGAGACATGGACGCGACGGAACTGCTCGAGACCGCCTGCGAGGCGGCCAGGGCGGTGGGCCCGCGACTGCGCCAGGCGTTCCGTTCCCGGCCGCAGGTGGCGACCAAGCGTGACTTCCACGACCCGGTCACCGAGCACGACAGGGCCGCCGAGGACACCATCCGGAACGTGATCAACATGCGCCGGCCCGGCAGCGTGATCGTCGGTGAGGAAGGCGGCGTCACCGGTGAGGGCGACCTGACGTGGTACGTCGACCCGATCGACGGCACCGCCAACTTCGCCGCCGGACTGCCGTTCTTCTGTGTCTCCATCGCCGTCGCGGTGCACGGGGAACTGGTGGCGGGCGTGGTCTACGACCCGGTACGCGACGACGAGTTCTCCGCCACGACCGCGGGCGCCTGGTGCAACGGCACCCCCATCCGCAGCGCGGGCGCTGCCACCGACCGCGAGGCGATGCTGCTGTCCAGCTACCCCACCCCGCGCGACCTGACCGAGGAGGGGGAGGAGGCCCTCGCCCGGTACGGCCGCCTGCTGGACTCCTTCGCCGCCGTCCGCAGGCTGGGCAGCGCCGCGCTCAAGCTCGCGCACGTCGCCGCGGGCTGGGCCGACGTCGCGTACGGCACCAGGGCCAACCCGTGGGACGTGGCGGCCGGCGCCCTCCTGGTGCGGCAGGCGGGCGGCGTCTACCTGGGCGACCCGCTCGTCCCGAGCGACTACCTGGCCCACGTCGGCGGCTTCGACCTGGAGAACTCGGCGATCGCGGAGCTGGCCCGGCGCTCCGCCGGATAACCTCCGGCCTCGGCGGCCTCGGCGGCCTCGGCGGCCTCGGCGGCCTCGGCGGGCGCGGCGGGCGCGGCGGGTACGTGGTCGCGACGCGCGGTCGTGACGGGTACGTGGTCGTGACGCGCGGTCGTGACGGGGTGCTCGGCCGTGACGCGCGCGGTCGTGACGGGCCGCTCAGAGGGACGTGACGAGATCCGGCAGCTCCGCCAGCGAGGAGATCCGGGGGAATCCGGCGGGCGGCCGACCGATGCCGTGCCTGTCGAGCCAGACCGAGCGCATGCCGGCCGCCGCCGGGCCCAGGACGTCCTTGGCCAGGTCGTCGCCCACCAGCAGCACCTCCTCCGGCGGCAGGCCGAGCGCGGCGGCGGCGCGGGTGTAGCTGCCGGCCGACGGCTTGAAGTGGCCGTCCAGCACCTCGCCCGTCAGCACGGGCCCGACCCGGCCGTCGAGCCCGATCGCCCGCACCTTGGCCTCCTGCATGGCCTGGGAGCCGTTCGTCAGCACGCCCAGCCGGTACGCCGCGGACGCGGCCACCGCTCCCGCGGCGTCGGGGTAGGCGGTCCAGCCGCGGCGGTAGCGCTCGGCGAAGTCGGCGAACGCCGCGTCCACGTCGGAGGGGACGGCGAGCTCCAGTTCCGCGCAGAACGCCCGGACCCGGCGGCGGCGCTGCTCCTGCCACGAGCACTCGCCCGCGTGCCAGGCCGCCAGGTGCGGCTCCTCCAGCGCCTCCCACAGCGCTCCCGCCTCGGCCAGGCGGGGATGGCCGGGGGAGCGGGCCGACACCCACGCGGTGATCCCGGCGTCCGCCGCCGAGCGGTGGTCCATCAAGGTGCCGTCCAGGTCGAACAGAATGCCGCCAATCACAACCACGCATCTCCCGTGAAGCTCGCCGGACCATCGGACGTCGAACCGCGCTTCACAGCCAGCCTCCCAAACAGCGAACCACACCCCGCGACCGGCCCCGGTCGGCCAGCGGGCCGCAACGAGGGCGGCCTGCTGAACCACACCTCGCGGCCGGCCCCGCCGGCCAGCGAACCGCAACGGGGGGCCTGCTGAACCGCATCTCGCGGGCCGACCCGTCGAGCGGTGAACCGTGACTCGCGGCTGGTACGGTCCGGTGCCGGTCAGGGGCGTCTGCGGTACTCGCCGGCCTGCCGGACGTGGTCGATCATGACGCGCTCCGCGGTGTCGCCGTCGGCCTCGTCCAGCGCCTTCAGGATGCGCGCGTGCGCGTCGAGCTGCTTGCGGACCTGCTCCTCGTCCAACCAGAGGGAGGCCAGGGGCGGCACGGGGAAGCCGTTGCGCACGGCCCTGGCGTGCTGGCCCAGGAAGGCGGGGCCGCCGATGTCGACGACCCGCAGGTGGAACGCCTGGCTCTGGGCGCCGAGCCGGTCGAGCCTGCCCTGCTCGGCGTCCTCGACCATCGAGGCGTGCAGCTCGCGCAGCTGGTCCAGCTCGGCGGGGGTGGCGCGGGACGCGGCCAGGCGCGCGCCCAGGCCCTCGACGACGGCGCGCAGGCCGTAGAACTCCTCCAGCGCGTCGTCGCCCAGGTCGATCACGGTCGCGCCGTGGTGGGCCTCGTAGCTGATCAGCCGGTCCTTCTCCAGCCTGCGCAGCGCCTCGCGCACCGGCGTGACGGACACGCCGAGCCGCTTGGCCACGGCCGCGGCCCGTAGCGCCGTGCCGCCGGGGATGCGGGCGCTGCGGATCTCGTCGAGCAGCACGGTGTAGACGTAGTCGGCCTTGCTCATGGGCGGACGCGGCTCGCTGATCGACATATCCCTCAGTGTCCCCGCAATCTGGGCAAAGGTTGACCTATGACTTATTTCTTATAAGTTACATAGTCATGACGAGCCTCGCAGACCTGCGGGTCATCGACGCCGCGACCCTGTTCGCCGGGCCATCCGCCGCGATGATGCTCGGCGACTTCGGCGCCGACGTGATCAAAATCGAGCACCCCCGGCGGGGCGACCCCTCGCGCGGGCACGGGGCCTCGGTCGACGGCGTGGGGCTGTGGTGGAAGACCCTGTCACGCAACAAGCGCGCCGCCGCGATCGACCTGTCCCGCGCCGAAGGGCAGCGGATCCTGCGCCGCCTGGCCGAGCGCTCGGACGTGCTGATCGAGAACTTCCGCCCCGGCACGCTGGAACGCTGGGACCTCGCACCCGAGGACCTCCTGGAGCTCAACCCGCGGCTGATCGTGGCACGGATGACCGGTTTCGGGCAGTTCGGCCCGATGGCCAGGCGCCCGGGGTTCGGCACGCTGGCCGAGGCCATGAGCGGGTTCGCGTCGATGACCGGCCAGCCGGACGGCCCGCCCACACTGCCGCCGCTCGCCCTGGCCGACGGCATCGCCGGGCTCGCCATGTCCTACGCGATCATGGTGGCGTTGCACAACCGCGAGCGGACGGGACGCGGCCAGGTCATCGACATGGCCATCATCGAGCCGATCCTCGGCCTGCTCGGCCCCCAGATGACCGCCTACAAGGCCCTCGGCGTGGTCGCGCAGCGTACCGGCAACCGGTCGAGCAGCAACGCGCCGCGCAACACCTACCGCACCCGCGACGGCCGCTGGCTGGCCATCTCCACCAGCGCCCAGCCCATCGCCGAACGCGTCGTCACCCTGGTCGGCCGCCCCGACCTGGTCGAGCAGCCGTGGTTCGGCAGCGGCAGCGGCCGGGTCCAGCACGTGGACGAGCTGGACGAGGCCGTCGCCTCCTGGATCGCCGAGCGCGACGCCGACGAGGTCATCGCCCGTTTCGAGGAGGAGCAGGCCGCCGTCGCCCCCATCTACGACGTCACCGACATCGCCAAGGACCCGCAGTACGCGGCGCTGGACACCTTCATCGAGGTGCCCGACGAGGAACTGGGCGCGGTCACCATGCAGAACGTGCTGTTCCGCCTGTCGGACACGCCGGGCGAGGTGCGCTGGCCGGGCCGCCGCCTCGGCCACGACACCGACGAGGTCCTCGGCGAGCTCGACTACACCCCGGAGGAGATCGCCGGGCTGCGCGAGGACGGAGTGATCGCGTGACGATCCCCGTCACCTGGCTGTACGTCCCCGGCGACCGTCCGGAACGGTTCGCCAAGGCGGCGGCCTCCGGCGCGGACGTGGTCATCATCGACCTGGAGGACGCGGTCGCGCCCGCCCGCAAGGACGAGGCCAGGGCCAACGCCGTCGCCTACCTGCGTGGCCGTGAGGCCACCGGCGAGGTGGAGGTGCACGTCCGGCTCAACGACCTGGCGACCCGGCGCGGCCTGGACGACCTCGCCGCGCTGGGCGGCGTGCCGGGGCTGGACGCGGTCCGGCTGCCCAAGGTCGAGTCGGCCGCGAGCCTGGACGTGCTGGAGGGCTTCCCCGTCCCGGCGTACGCGCTGCTGGAGTCGGCGGCGGGGATCGTCGCCGCGCCCGCCATCGCCGCGCACCCCCGCGTCGCCGGGGTGGCGCTGGGCGAGCAGGACCTGGCCGCCGAGCTGTCCATCACCGCCGGGAGCGCCATGGACCACCTCAGGCTCCAGGTGGTGCTCGCCGCCGCCGCCGCGGGCCTGCCGCCCGTGCCGATGTCCGTCCACCCCGACATCCGGGACGAGGACGGGCTGATCGCCTCCTGCGTGGCCGGTCGCGCGCTCGGGCTCTTCGGCAGGACCGCGATCCATCCCCGTCAGCTTCCCGCCATCAGGCGGGCGTTCACCCCCACCGAGGAGGAGACGGCCAGGGCCGTCGAGATCGTCCAGGCCGCCGAGCGCGCGGAGCAGGCCGGGCTGGGCGCCATCGCCCTGCCCGACGGCCGCTTCGTGGACGCTCCGATCGTCGCCAGGGCCCGCCGCACCGCGGCCCTCGCCGAGCGGCTCGCCTCGCGGGACTGATCCCGCGCATCCCGGGGACTAGGGGGTCCAGCGGGCCTGGAGCTCCCTGTCCTCCGGAGGCGGGCCCGGCAGGGGGCGGTAGCCCTGCGGCACGCGCAGCGAGTCGAGCAGCAGCGTGAGGTAGCGGTGACGCAGCTGTGTGGTGCGCTCCTCGTCGCCCAGCTTGATCGAGGCGAGCTGCTCGAACAGCAGCGCGATGTCGGCGACCGTGATGTCCGGCCGCAGCACGCCCGCCTCGACGGCCCGCGCGTGCACCTGGATCGCCAGCTCGGAGGACCTGGCGGCGTCCCGGTACAGCTCCTCGGTGGGGTGGAACGTCCCCGCCAGCCTGATCGTGAGCGAGTTGGTGTCGGCGTCGACGATCCCGCGCATGTATCCGGCGAACGCCTCCCAGGGGTCCCCCAGGTCGTCCATGGCCTTCTCCGTGACCGCGATGTAGAGCTTGAGCCCGTCGCCGCAGAGCTTCTGCAACAGCGCTTCCTTGCTGGGGTAACGCCTGTAGAGCGCGCTGATCCCGACGCCCGCGCGCTCGGCCACGGCCGCGATCGGCGCGCCGGGATCAGCGGTGAAGACCGCCCGAGCCGCCGCGAGGATCAGCTCGTCGTTCCTCGCGGCCTGCGCCTTGCGGCCACTCATGGGTGCAGTAGTCATGCCACCAGCATAAGGGAACGAATGATTCCGTTCTACTATTCTGCAAGATCTTCCCGTGTTAGTCCGCATGTCTATACAAAGAGATGATGTTGAGGTAGAACCAGGGCGAGCCCGTCGGCCTTGGAGGTGCCCGATGAGACGTACCCCGATCGTGCTCGCCCTGCTGGGCGCGCTGACCTTGAGCGGCTGCTCCTCTTCAGGAAGCCCGGGAGCCCAGAGCGCTCCCGCGGCGGAGAGCTCCGCGCCGGCCGCGGCCGGTGGCGGCACCTTCTCCGTGATCACCCACGGCGGGCCGGGCGACTCCTTCTGGGACGTGGTCAAGAACGGCGCCGAGGCGGCCGGCAAGAAGTACGGCGTCACGGTCACCTACCAGGGCGCCGGTGACCCGGGCAAGCAGTCGCAGCTCATCGACCAGGCGGTGTCGCAGAAGGTCGACGGCATCGTGGTCTCCATGGCCAACCCGGACGCGCTGAAGGAGGCCATCGGCAAGGCCGTCGCCGCCAAGATCCCGGTGGTGACGATCAACTCGGGCGCCGACTCGTCCAAGGCGTTCGGCGCGATCACCCACGTCGGCCAGTCGGAGGACGTGGCGGGACGCGGCGCGGGCGAGCAGCTCAAGGCCGCGGGCGTCAGCAAGCTGCTGTGCGTCATCCACGAAGCCGGGAACGTCGGCCTCGACCAGCGGTGCAAGGGCGCCGAGCAGACGCTCGGCGGCACCGTGGAACGGCTGCAGGTGGACGTCGGCAACCTGGCCGACGTGACCTCCAAGGTCGCCGCCAAGCTCCAGTCCGACAAGCAGCTCAACGGCGTCCTCGCGCTCAACCCGGCCGTCGCGATCGCCGCCAGGGACGCCATCAAGGACGCCGGCTCCCAGGCCAAGCTGGCCACCTTCGACCTGTCGGGCGACGTGGTCTCCGCGATCAAGGACGGGGACGTCCTGTTCGCCGTGGACCAGCAGCAGTACCTACAGGGCTGGCTGCCGATCACGTTCCTGTACCTGTACAAGAACAACCTCAACACCGTCGGCGGCGGACTGCCCGTCAACACCGGCCCCGGCTTCGTCACCAAGGACAACGCCGACCAGGTGGCCAAGCTGGCCGAGGCGGGCACCCGATGAGGGCTCGACCGCGTCCGGGGCGGCGGTCGTGACCGCCACCGCGGCCGACGAGCGGATCGCCGGAGTCGGCCCGCTGCGGCGGCTACTGATCAGGCCCGAACTGGGCGCGGTGGTCGGGCTGGTCGTGGTCTTCGCGTTCTTCGCGAGCCAGTCGGCGGTGTTCAGGTCGCCTGACGGCATCGCCAACTGGCTGGACCCGGCCGCCACGCTCGGCATCATGGCGGTCGCGATCGCGCTGCTGATGATCGGCGGCGAGTTCGACCTGTCGGCGGGCGTGCTGACCGGCACGACCGGGCTGATCCTGGTCACGCTGGCCACCCGCTACGGGGTCAACGTGTGGCTCGCGATGCTGGCCGGCCTGGTCGTGGCCCTGGCCATCGGGTACGCCAACGGCCTGATCGTCACCAGGACGAAGCTGCCCAGCTTCATCGTCACCCTGGGCACGTTCCTCATGCTGCAGGGCGTCAACCTCGGCGTCACCAAGGCGCTGACCGGCACCGTCCAGGTCAGCGGGCTGCGCAGGGCGTCCGGGTTCGAGAGCGCCCGCGTGCTCTTCGCGGGGACGATCGAGATCGGCGGCACGTCGTTCCGGGTGGCGATCCTGTGGTGGATCCTGGTCACCGCGGTGGCCACCTGGGTGCTGATGCGCTCGCGGCCGGGCAACTGGATCTTCGCGGTCGGCGGCAACGAGCAGGCCGCCCGCGCCGTGGGCGTCCCCGCCGCCCGGACGAAGATCGCGCTGTTCATGACGACGGCGTTCGCGGCCTGGCTGGTCGGCTCGATCCTGGCGCTGCGGTACACGTCCGTGCAGGCCAACATCGGCATCGGGCAGGAGTTCATCTACATCATCGCCGCCGTCATCGGCGGCTGCCTGCTCACCGGCGGGTACGGCTCGGCGATCGGCGCCAGCATCGGCGCGGTGATCTTCGGCATGGCCGACAAGGGCATCGTCTTCCTGGGCTGGGACGCCGACTGGTTCAAGTTCTTCCTGGGCGCCATGCTGCTGCTCGCGACGCTGGCCAACCGCCTGGTCCGGCGGTACGCCGAGGAGGTGAAGCATTGATCATCGAAACCCGCGGCATCGGCAAGACGTTCGGCTCGGTGCTGGCCCTGCGGGACGTGTCGATGGGCGTCGAGCAGGGCAGCGTCACCTGCGTCCTGGGCGACAACGGCGCGGGCAAGTCGACCCTCATCAAGATCCTCTCGGGGGTCCACCAGCACGACGCCGGGTCGTTCCTGGTCGACGGCGCCGAGGTCCGCTTCGGCAGCCCCCGCGAGGCGCTCGACCGCGGCATCGCCACCGTCTACCAGGACCTGGCGATGATCCCGCTGATGTCGGTCTGGCGGAACTTCTTCCTCGGCTCCGAACCCCGCAAGGGGCTGGCCTTCGACGTGGCCACCGCCCGCCGGGTCGCCAGGCAGGAGCTGCGGGCGATGGGCATCGACATCCGCGACGTCGACCAGCCGGTCGGCACGCTGTCGGGCGGCGAGCGGCAGTCGGTGGCGATCGCCAGGGCCGTCTACTTCGGCGCCCGCGTGCTCATCCTGGACGAGCCCACCTCGGCCTTGGGCGTCAAGCAGGCCGGGGTGGTGCTCCGCTACCTCGTCAGGGCCCGCGACCAGGGGCTCGGCGTGGTGTTCATCACGCACAACCCGCACCACGCCTACCCCGTGGGCGACCGCTTCGTGCTGCTCAACCGCGGGACGAGTCTCGGCGAGTACGCCAAGGCCGACATCACCAGGGAACAGCTGACGAGCCTGATGGCAGGGGGAGCGGAGCTGGAGGAGCTGGCGCACGAGCTGGAAAGGGAGTGACCGCCCCTCAGCCGCGGGGGAGGGCCAGCGGCAGCACCACGTGGTCCACGATCCTCCTGGCCAGCTCGCCGTCCACCGGCTCGCCGCTGACCAGCGCGCGGAAGAACAGCGTCGCGGGGCCGAGCTGCCAGAGCAGCTCGGTGTCCGCGGCGGCGGCCAGCTCGCCCCGGTCCCAGGCCCGCTGGAAGATCTCCAGGGTGGCCCGGCGGCGGGCCGCGAGGTAGTGCCTCTCCATCGCGGCGGCCAGCTCCGGGTGGTGCCGCGCCACGCCGACGAGCCTGGCGATGACGTCGCCGAGCCGGGCCAGCTCGCCCAGCAGCACGTCCATCAGCGCGAGCAGGTCCGCGCGCAGGCTGCCGGTGTCGGGCGGGTCGGGGGCGGGGGTGGCGGCGTTGGCGAACGCGGCCACCACCAGCTCGGCCTTGGACGGCCAGCGCCGGTAGACGGTCTGCCTGCCGACCCGGACGCGGGCCACGACCGCCTCGACGGTCAACCGGTCGTATCCGGTCTCGCGCAGCACGTCCAGCACGGTGTTGAGCAGTTCGGCCTCGCGCGCGGGCCCTCCTCGCAGGGGCGTCACGGACATGACCTCCAGAGTAGAGCTCACCCCTGCCGATCTGTCAGGGCCACAGTCATGTAGATGCCGTCTTCGCCACCCCGGGACGAGGAGCGTCCCCGCGCCCGCCGGTGGATCGGACACGTCCGTGAGAACGCGCTCTGACCTGGCCTTATCCTGTGGGGTCAGGGCACGCCGCACAGCGCCGGGCAGGCGGGCAGGGCGGTGCGCACAAGGGAGCGGAAGGGGGGCGGCCATATCGTGCGGCAACACTTCGCGCCCCCCTCCGAGGAGCCTCCATGACCGCCAGCGACGTCAGGACCCTGCCCATCGGTGCCGCGTTCGACCGGATGCCCTTCACCCGCAGACACGTCCTCATCGCGCTCGCGCTGTTCATCGCGTTCGTCGTCGAGTCGTGGGAGCAGCTCGCCCTCATCTACGTCTCCGGCGACCTGGGAGCCCGGTTCGGCATCGACGAGGCCGGAATCGGCGTGGTGCTGTCGGCGGTGGCCTTCGGCATGATCCCCGGCGTGCTCGTCTGGGGTCCCGTCGCCGACCGCGTCGGACGCAAGCCCACCAGCGTCTGGTCGCTCCTGGCCTACGGGGTGTTCGCGCCGGCGTCGGCGTTCGCGGCGAACATGGCGACGCTCGTCACGCTGCGGGTGGCCTCCGGCCTGGCGCTGGCCGGGGTCTACACGCTCACCATGACCTCCGAAGGAAGCCTGGTCTTCTAGGGCCGGGAGGAATTCGGCCCCCGCAAGGGTTGTCTCGGCGGAGCCGGGACAACCCAGGGCGCGAAACGCACATGACTTTCTCCCTTTCGCTGACGGATCTTTCTGCGCTGCGGCAGGATGCGAACGTGCGTACGGCGTACAAGGTGCGGGTCTACCCCACTCCCGAACAGGCTGCGGTGCTGAATCGCACGTTCGGTTGCGTGCGCCTGGTGTGGAACAAGGCGCTGGCGTGGCGGCAGCACCGCTACCACGTCGAGCAGGCCAAGACGTCCTATGCGCAGAGCGACCGGTATCTGACCGAGTTGAAGCGCGACCCCGCGTTCGGGTTCCTGTTCGAGGTCTCCTGCGTGCCGTTGCAGCAGACGTTGCGGCACCAGTACGCGGCGTTCGTGAACTTCTTCGCCGGACGCGCCCGCTATCCCCGGTTCAAGTCCCGGCACGGTAAGCAGTCGGCGACCTACACCCGCTCGGCGTTCCGCTGGAAGGACGGGCGGCTGTTCCTGGCGAAGATGGACGCGCCGGTCGCGTTCGTGTGGTCCTGGCCCGAGGTGGACCCTGCCACGCTGAACCCGACGACGGTGACCGTCTCCCGCGACCCCGATGGCCGCTGGCACGCCTCCCTCGCCGTCGAAACCGCTGGTGAGACCGGGCAGGCCCCGGCTGCCGGCTCGGCGGTCGGTGTGGATCTGGGCGTCAAGGACTTCGCGGTCCTCTCCACGGGAGAGCGCATCGCCAATGCGCGCCTTCTGGAACGCAAGGCGAAGAATCTGGCGCGCTATCAGCGGCGCATGGCCCGCAAGCAGCGTGGCTCGAACAACAGGATCAAGGCGAGGGCGAAGGTTGCCCGCGCGCACACCAAGGTCCGTGACGCCCGCGCCGATTTCCTGCACAAGACCAGCGCCCGCCTGGTGCGCGAGCACGACCTGATCGTGATCGAGGACCTGGCCGTGACGAACATGGTCCGCAACCGCCGCCTGGCGCGGGTCATCTCCGACTGCGGGTGGGGCGAGTTCCGGCGCCAACTGGAATACAAGAGCGCCAAGCAGGGGCGGCACCTGATCGTGATCGACCGCTGGTACCCCTCCAGCAAGACCTGCTCGGCGTGCGGGCACCTGCTCGCCGAACTCTCGCTCAACACCCGGACGTGGCACTGCCCGTCCTGCGGCACCCGGCACGACCGGGACATCAACGCCGCCAAGAACATCCTGGCCGCTGGTCAAGCGGTGTCCGCCTGTGGAGCTGACGTGAGACACTCCGGGCCCTCCCGGGTGCGGTCGGCTGTGAAGCAGGAAACCTCACTCGCGAGGGTGGGACTCCCCCTTCTTTAGGAGGGGGAGGAAGTCAACTTCCCGTACTTCCTGGAACTGGAACTGCTGCTCACCAAGCATCGGGGCCGCGCGGCGGTCTACCTGTCGATCGGCTGGCCGATCGACATGCTCGCCGCGATCGGCGCCTCGGTGGCGCTGGGCGGCTGGGCTGGCACGTGGTGGTCATCGCCAGCGCCGCGGCCGGCCTGTGGGCGTTCGCGATCAAGGCGTGGGTGCCCGAGTCGCCGTACTGGCTGGCCGCCCGCGGCCGTCAGGACGAGGCCAGCGCCGTCCTGCGCGACCTGGAGGACGCCCCCACCCGCCTGGCCCTGCACCTCGCCTGCCACGTGGTCAGCGGGTGATCATGCCCTGGGCCAGGTCCTCGGCGACGGCACCGGCCGAGCGCAGGTCGGCCGGGCCGTAGCCGCCGCCTCCGCCCGACTCGCAGCGCAGCACGTCCCCCGCCTTGACCGGCAGGGCGTTGACCTTCAGCATCTCGCGCTCGTCCGCCGTGCCCGGGTTGAGGGTGACACGCGGGGGCGCGCCCGCGCCGCCGCCCGCCAGGCCCCAGGCGGGGGTGACCGAGCGTTCGAACCACAGCGACAGCGAGGTGTCGCCGCAGAACGCGTACTCGCGCACGACGCCGTTGCCGCCCCGCCACCGGCCCGCGCCGCCGGTGTCCGGGCGGATCTCGTACCGGGTGACACGCACGGGGAAGAGCGTCTCCAGCACCTCGATCGGCATGTCCCGCAGCGAGCCGTTGACGTTGTTGATCAGGCAGGTCTCGCCGTCGCCGCCGTCCCAGGCGCCCCACCCGCCGACGGTGGCCTCCTGGGAGACGTACAGCTTGCCGGTGCGCGGGTCGGTGCCGGTGAACTGGACGATGAGGGAGTCGCCGTAGGAGGCGGCGGCGGCCTTGTCAGGCAGGACGGGGGCCAGCGCCTTGACCACGAGGTCGATCAGCAGCCCGAGGTGCGAGTAGTAGTACTGGCAGGCGGCCGGGGACCGGGCGGCGAGCATGGAGCCGGGCCGCGTCTCGACCGACAGCGGCCGGAAGGAGCCCCCGTTCAGCGGCACGTCCCCGGAGACGAGCAGCTTGTAGCCGACCCGGACGGCGGCGACCGCCTGGGCGGCGCCGCAGTTGACCGGGCCTGTCGCCTGGTCGGCGCAGTCGGTGAGGTCCACGTGCATGGACTCGCCCGAGACCGTGACGGTCACGTTGACCGGCAGCGGGGTGCCGAGGTCGATGCCGTCGTTGTCCAGATGGCCGCCGGCCCGGTAGACGCCGTCGGGGATGGCGGCGATGGCGGCGCGTTCCATCCGCTCGGTCTGGGCGAAGATCTCGTTGCGGGCGGCCATGACGGTGTCCAGGCCCCAGCGTGAGACGATCTCGTGCAGCCGGCGCTGGCCCGTCATGGCGCAGCTCACCTGGGCGCGCATGTCGCCGAGGGTGGCGTGCGGGAAGCGGACGTTGCGGGCGATCACCTCGTGCGCGTCGCGGCAGGGCCTGCCGCCCGCGTAGACCTTGACCGGGCCGAGCCGCAGCCCCTCCTGGAAGATGGAGGTGGAGTCCATGGACCCGCCCGGGTCCTTGGAGCCGACGTCCAGCCAGTGGGCGCGGGAGGCGGCGAACCCGGCGAGCTCGCCGTCGACGAAGATGGGACCGTAGACGGTGACGTCGTTGAGGTGGGTGCCGCCGATGTAGGAGTCGTTGAGCACCCACACGTCGCCTTCCTGCCACACCTCCCGTCCGTGCATGCGCTCGGTCTCGCGGGTGCAGACCTCCAGGTTGCCGAGGAAGATCGGCAGCCCGGACGACTGGCCGAGGACGTTGTGGTCACGGTCGAGCAGGGCGACCGCGCAGTCCTTGGCCTCGTAGATGACGGGGGTGTAGGAGCTGCGGATGAGGGTGGTGTTCATGTCTTCCGCCGCCTGTAGGAGCGCGCAGCGGATGATCTCCGTGGTGACGGGGTCGATCATTGGGGGCTGTCCACCTTGATGATGAGGAATCCGTTGTCGTCGACGCCGGCGAGGCAGCCGGGAGGGATGACGGTGGTCGCGGTCTCCTCGACCACGATCGCCGGCCCGGAGAACTCGCCGTCCAGGGCGGTGCGGCGCAGCACGGGGGTGGTGTGCACCGCGCCGTCGAAGATCACGTCCCGCACGGCGGGCGCCTCGTGGCCGGGCGCCTCCAGGACGGTGCCGGCGGTGCGGGGGAAGGTGCCGAACCCGGTGCTGCGGAGCATGACGACCTCCACCGGGGCCTCGGGCGTGGCGTGCCCGTAACGGCTGGTGTGGGCCTCGGCGTAGCGGGCGGCGACCTCGGTGAGGAAGTCGGGCTCGGCGGGCTCGTCGGCGTCGCGCAGCGCGACGGTCAGCGAGTAGTCCTGGCCCTCGTAGCGCATGTCCACGAAGTGCTCGACGCGGCGCCTGTCGTGCGGCACTCCCTGGCCGGCGAGGGCGTCCAGGGCCTCCTGCTCCAGGGTGGCGAGGCGGACGGCCATGTCGGCGCCGTCGAGCGCGTCCTGGGGCCTGAAGTAGGGGTGGGTCAGGTCGCGCCGGACCTCCGCCTCGAGCATGCCCCAGGCGGAGAACGCGCCGGGGTGGCGCGGGACGACGACCTCGGAGACGCCCAGCTCGCGGGCGATGAACACGGCGTGCATGGCGCCGGCGCCGCCGAAGGCGACCAGCGCGAAGTCGCGGGGCTCCACGCCGCGCTCGACGGTGAGGGTGCGGATGGCCTGCGCCATCTTGGCGTTGGCCACGTCGCAGATGCCCTCGGCGAGGGTGAGCGGGTCGAGGTCGAGTTCGTCGGCCAGGGTGGCGACGGCGGTGCCGGCGGCCTCGACGTCCAGGGTCATGAGGCCGCCGGCGAACCACGCCGGGTCCACGCGCCCCAGCACCACGTTGGCGTCGGTGACGGTGGCCTGGGTGCCGCCCCTGCCGTAACAGGCCGGGCCGGGGACGGCGCCGGCGGATCGCGGGCCGACGCGCAGCGCGCCCGCCTCGGCGTAGGCGATGGAGCCGCCGCCCGCGCCGATGGTGTGCAGGTTGACGACGGGCATCAGGACGGGGAAGCCCTCGATGCGGGCCTCGGCGCTGACGTCGGGGCGGCCGTCGACGACCAGCGACACGTCGAAGCTGGTGCCGCCCATGTCGACGCAGATCGCGTTGTCGCGGCCGAGCAGCCGGGACACGGCCACGCCGCCCATGGTGCCGCCGACCGGCCCGGAAAGGAGCGTCTGCAGGGGCCGCCGCATCGCGTACGAGGCGTTGACCAGGCCGCCGGACGACTGCATGACGTGCACGGGCACGGGCAGGCCGCGCTCGGCGAAGCGCCGCTCGATCCTGGCCAGGTAACGCCGCACGACCGGGCCCGTGTAGGCCTCCAGGACGGCGGAGGAGGTGCGCTCGTACTCGCGCCACTCGCGGGCCACCTCGTGCGAGAGCACCACCAGGACGTCGTCGCCGAGCTCCTCGCGCAGGATCTCGCCCGCTCTGACCTCGTGGGACGGGTCGGCGTAGGAGAACAGCAGGCAGACGGCCACCGCGTCGAAGCCCTCGTCGCGGGCCCGCCGGGCGGCCCGGCGCACGGCGTCCTCGTCGAGCGGGGTCAGCTCCCGGCCGTGCCAGTCGAGGCGGCCGGCGACCTCCATGACGTCCTGGCGGGGGACGAGCGGGGTGGGCTTGCGGTAGCGCAGGTCGAACATGCGGTCGCGGTTGCCGCGGGCGATCTGGTAGACGTCTCTGCCGCCCTCGCCGGCCAGCAGCAGCACCCGGGCGCCCGTGCGTTCGAGCAGCGCGTTGAGGCCCTGCGTGGTCCCGTGGACGAAGAAGGAGATGTCCGCCGGGTCCGCCACGACCCTGGCCAGGGCGGCGAAGACGCCTTCCGCGAGGTCTCCCGGCGTGGTGGGGGCCTTCGAGGCTACGACGGCGCCCGTTGCCTCGTCGTAGGAGACGACGTCGGTGAACGTACCGCCGATGTCCATGGCGACGCGATAAGTCATGCGTCGAACGGTATGTCGGCGCGGGCGCGGGCGCATGTGCAGGGTGCACAGCCGGGCGGCCCGCAACAGTGCGTGGTGCTTCCTCCAGTGTTTGATCTACATTGTAAAGGCGCTAGCCTGGGAGCCGTGCCCTCGTCCTACCTGACCCTCGACACCGTCACCGAGCACGAGACCGAGGCCCGCCGCTCCCGCTTCGTCTGCGCCGTCGCCCCGGCGGCCACGGTGGAGGAGGCGGCGGCGTTCATCGCCGAGCGCCGCCGCCTGCACGCGGGCGCCACCCACAACTGCACCGCGTACGTCATCGGCGACGGGCAGGCGCAGAAGGGCGACGACGACGGCGAGCCCGGCGGCACGGCGGGCACGCCGATGGTCCAGGCGCTGGTCGGACGGGGCTTCAGCGACGTCGTGGCCGTGGTGACCCGGTACTTCGGCGGCATCCTGCTGGGCGCGGGCGGCCTGGTACGCGCCTACGGCTCCGCGGTGACGGAGACACTCGACCGGGCCAGGCCCGTCCGCATGGTGCCGGCGCGGCTCATGCGGGTCGCGGTGGCCCACGACCAGGCCGGACGTGTGGAGAACGACCTCAGGGCGTCGCGCTACCCCGTCCAGGACGTGACCTACGGCTCCGACGTGGTGTTCGCCATGGCCGTGGGCGACGACGAGGTGGCCGGTTTCACCGACTGGGTGGCGACGCTGACCGCCGGCCGGGCCCGCGTCGAGGCCGGCAGGCAGATCCACGTCGCCGGCTGATCACCCTTCGAGCGCGTACTGCATGACGCGGAACTTGGCCTGCGCCTCGGCGAGCTCGGAGGCCGGGTCGGAGTCGCCCATGATGCCGCCGCCCGCGAACAGCCGCGCCCGGCGCCCCTGGATGATCCCGGACCTCAGCGCGATGCCCCACTCGCCGTCGCCGTGCGCGTCGATCCAGCCGACCGGCCCGGCGTAGCCTGCCCGGTCCATCCCCTCCAGCTCGCGGATGACGTTGATGGCGGTGCGGGTCGGGGTGCCGCCGACGGCGGCGGTCGGGTGCATCGCGGCGACCACGTCCAGGACGGACGCGCCGTCGGCCAGCCGGCCGTGCACGTGGCTGGCCAGGTGCTGGACGTTGGGCAGGACGAGCAGCTCCGGCTCGTCGGGCGTGGTGAGGGAGGAGCACAGCGGCGCGAGCGCCTGCCTGACGGACGCGATGGCGCACTCGTGCTCGTGCCGGTCCTTGGTGGAGGCGAACAGCGCGGCACCGCGGGAGAAGTCGTCGCCCGGGCCGGTGCCGCGCGGCGTGGTGCCCGCCAGCACCAGAGACTCGATCTCCTGGCCGGTACGGCGGATGAGCAGCTCGGGCGTCGCCCCGACGAGCCCGGCGACGGAGAAGGTGTAGCACTCCGGGTAGCGGTGCGCCAGGCGGGTGAGCAGGAGCCGCACGTCGATGGGGCGCTCGGCGACCGCGAGCAGGTCGCGGGCCAGGACGACCTTCTCCAGCTCGCCGTCGCGGATGCGCCGGGCGGCCTGCGCGACGACCCGCTCCCAGGCGGGCGCGCCGAGACTGCCGTCGCCGTAGCGGATGCGCCCGGGATCGGTGATGGGGGTGATGGTCTCCAGGTGGGTGTCGCCGATGGTGGTCAGCCACGCCTGCCCGCCGCGCCGGGCGAGCACGGCCTGGGGGACGACGAGGACGGAGCCGGGGGCGTCCTCGTCGAAGGTGAAGCTGCCGAAGGCGACGGGACCCGAGCCGGGGGTGCCGACGGTATCGGTGATGTGGGCGTCGCCGAAGACGGAGCCGAGCCACTCGCGGGCCCACGCGAACCTGCCGGGGCCGGGCGGGACGGCCACCCGGGCGGCCTCACCCCAGCCGACCAGCCCCTCGCCGTGCCGGATCCAGGCGTAGGGGGCGGTTCGTGGCAGGGATGCCAGCAGGTCACCGGGGTCGCCGATGGGGGTGGTACGAACCGGTAGCGGGCGGGTTGTTCCGAGCGCGACACTCACCCGAGACACTCTATGCGGGAACTGAACACGTTCGACTGGGACCCCCGTGAATGGCGGGTAACCGCCCATGGGACGGCAATGGGCGGAGCTTTTGCTGAAATGGGAGGACGCTGCCCGGGAGGGGCCTGTCAAGCGGTGATATGAAGTCGGTTCTGAGATGGCAGGGGTGGCCTGAAGGTCATGGTGGGCCGATGATCCACTCCCTACCTTGGCCCCATGATCCCTCGTCTGGCGCCCTTGTTCGTCGCTGCCGTCGTCCTGTCCGCCTCCGGTACGGCGGATGCCGTCACCGCCCAGCCAGTGCCCCAGGTGATGGCGGCGCTGGGCGACTCGGTGTCCGCCGGGTTCAACGCGTGCGGCTTCTACGTGTCGTGTACCTCCCGGTCCTGGGCGGCCGGTGACAACCAGCGCGTCAACAGCCACTACCTGCGGCTGCTGTCGCATGACACGTCGGTCCAAGGGCACAACCTCAACTTCGCGGTGCCGGGTTCGACCAGCGCGGACCTGCTCGGCCAGGTGAAGCGGGCGGTCGCGGCGAAGGCCGGCTACGTGACGATCCTGATCGGGGCGCAGGACGCCTGCGTGCGCGCCGAGAAGGACATGACGCCGGTGGACGTGTACCGGCGGCGGATGGACCAGGCGCTGGGCACGTTGCGGGCAGAGCTGCCGGACGTGCGGGTGTTCGTGGCGAGCATCCCGGACGTGCGGCGGCTCTGGCAGGTGGGCAAGGGCAACGCGCTGGCGCGGACGTTCTGGGCGGCGGGCAGGATCTGCCAGACCATGCTGGCCAACCCGGTCTCGACGAAGCGGGCCGACGTGCAGCGGCGGGCCAGGGTGCGGCAGCGGGTGATGGACTACAACCAGGCGGCGGCGGCGTCGTGCGCGGCGCTGGGGGAGATGTGCCGCAGCGACGGGGGCGCGGTGTTCTCCTTCCCGTTCACCATGGACCACCTCAGCAAGTGGGACTACTTCCACCCGAACGCGCTCGGCCAGCAGGTGCTGGCCGAGCAGACGTTCGCGCACGGCTTCGAGTGGCTGGACATGCGTTAACGACACCGGGCTAGCGGCACTGGGCGAGCATGGTGGCCTTGTCGGCCCTGGTGACGGGGACGCCGTACTTGAGGGAGACCTGGGCGAAGCGGGTGACGTAGGCGCAGCGGATGGAACGCTGGGGCGGCAGCCATCCGGCGGGGCCCGAGCCGTCCTTCGCCTCGTTGGCGTCGCCGTCCACGGGCAGCAGGTTGAGCGGGTCGTTGGCGAAGTCCAGGCGCTTGGACATCGGCCAGTGCCTGGCGCCCATCCGCCAGCCGTAGGAGAGCGGGATGACGTGGTCGACCTGGACGGCGTCCGCGCGCGTCTTGCGCCAGTCGATCGTCCTGCCGGTGTAGGGGTCGGCCAGGCGCATGGAGACGACCTCGCAGCGCGACCCCGAGCGGTACTGGACGTCCTGGCCGTCACGGGCGAGCAGGTCGTCGCGGGTGCGGCAGCCGTTGCGCGCGTAGGGGACCCCGGTGGCGGTGTCGGCCCAGTTGTCGCCGTACCGGGTGCGCTGGTAGCCGGTCTTGGGGCCCTGGCCCTTGACGGTGAGGCGGTTGACGAGGGCGCGGGCGGCGGCCCTGTCCTGGTCGGTGGTGATGGGGGCGAGCCCCGGGCGGGTGCCGGTGGCGTTGCCGAGGGGGCTGGTCGCGGTGGCGGGTGTGGACTTGCCGCTGCTGAAGAGGGATACGACGAGTACGGCTCCGGCCAGGATGGCGACGGCGTCCTTTGTGCTCAAGCATGCCTCCGCCGTGTTTCTTGGGCACTTGTTGGGACAGTTCCCGTTCTGGCGTGGTTCGACACAGTGGTTCGCCGCTGTGGTCGTAGACGGCGGCTCGGGCAAGGTGGCGGGTTCGGTAGGGTGGCGTTCTGCGGCGGTGGGGCCCGCCGCCCTCCATGGTGAGGGAACCGCGCAGGTCGCCAACGGTCCCTGGTCCTTTCGGTTGTGGGGAGTCGTCACGTGCCGGAGCGTCCTGTCGACCCTGATGTCGATCTTCATTTCGCCGATCAGCGTGCGGAGCTGCACTGGCCGGTCCTCGCGGCGATCTCCGCCGGCGGCGTGCTGGGAGCGCTGGCGCGCTTCGGGGTGCAGGCGCTGCTGCCGGTGGCGCCCGCCGGGTTTCCGTGGCCGACGTTCCTGGTGAACGTGTCCGGATGCCTGCTGATCGGGGTGCTCATGGTGGTGATCACCGAGGTGCGCCGGGCGCACCGGCTGGTGCGCCCGTTCCTGGGGGTGGGCGTGCTGGGCGGGTTCACCACGTTCTCCACTTATGTGGTGGACATCCAGCGGGTCGTCGGCCTGGGCGCGCCGGTCACCGGGCTGGTGTACCTGGTGGCGACGATGGCGGCGGCGCTCGTGGCGGTGGTCGCGGGGATGCGGCTGGCCCGTCTGGCCGCGGGCCGTCCGGTGCGGGCGGCCCGATGACCGTGCCGATGACCGTGCCGATGACCGTGGCGATGACCGTGCCGACGGTGCTGCTGGTGGCGCTGGGCGCGGCGCTGGGCGCGCCGCTGCGCTACCTGGCCGACCGGCTGGTGCAGGCCCGCCACGAGACGGTGTTCCCGTGGGGGACTCTGACGGTGAACGTGGCGGGTTCGGCGGTGCTGGGCTTCCTGGCGGCGCTGCCCGCGGCGGGCGGGTGGATGGCGCTGGCCGGTACGGGCTTCTGCGGGGCGCTGACCACGTACTCGACCTTGGGGTACGAGACGGTGCGGCTGGTGGAGGAGGGGGCGCGCTTCCACGCGGTGGCCAACGCGGCGGCCAGCGTCGTGGCGGGCCTGGGCGCCGCGTACGTCGGCGCCGCGCTGGCGCAGGCGCTGGCGTGAGTGAGTGCGTTCGGGGGTACTACAGAGTTACCGTGTAATCCTGTAAGCAAAGGAGTGCGCGTGATGGCGGATCCCCTCGACGCCTACTCGAGCGTCGTCTCGTCCGTGGCTGCCGAGCTGCTGCCGAAGGTGGCCAGCGTGCGGACGGATCGTGGCAGCGGTTCCGCGGTGGTGTTCACGGCCGACGGGTTCCTCCTGACGAACGCCCACGTGGTGGGATCGGCGCGGTCGGGGAGCGTCGCGTTCGCCGACGGGATGTCGGGCGAGTTCCTGGTGGTGGGCCGCGACCCGCTGTCGGACCTGGCGGTGATCCGATCGCTCGGGCCCACGCCGCTGCCCGCCGAGCTGGGCGACAGCGACGAGCTGGTGGTCGGCCAGCTCGTGGTCGCGGTGGGCAACCCTCTCGGGCTGGTCGGGTCGGTGACCGCCGGGGTCGTCTCCGGGCTGGGCAGGTCGCTGCCCGCGCGCAGCGGCTCCGCCGTCCGCCTGATCGAGGACGTCATCCAGACGGACGCCGCCCTCAATCCCGGCAACTCGGGCGGCGCGCTGGCCGACGCGCGCGCCCACGTGGTCGGCATCAACACCGCCGTGGCCGGTGTCGGGGTGGGGCTGGCCGTGCCGATCAACACCACGACCCGCTCCATCATCGGCGCGCTGATCAAGGACGGCCGCGTGCGGCGGGCGTTCCTGGGGCTGGTGACCTCGCCGGCGCCGCTGGCCGAGGCGCTGCGCCTGCGCACCGGGCAGAGCAACGCGCTGCGGGTGGTGGAGGTGGTGCCCGCCTCGCCCGCCGATCGGGCGGGACTGCGGGCGGGCGACCTGGTCCTGAGCGCGGGACGCAGCCCCGTGGGCGACGCCCAGAGCCTGCAGCGGCTGATGTTCGCCGACGCGATCGGCCGGCCGCTGCCGATCACGGTCTACCGCAACGGCGCCCTGGTGGACGTCATTGCTGAGCCGGTGGAGCTGTCGGGGTCGGAGGTTTGACGTAGGTGCCGTTGCGGCGGGCGAGCAGCTCGTCGAGCAGCTCGTCCCACTGGGCGCCGACGGCGTCCACGTCGTAGGTGCGGGCGGTCTCCAGGGCTCCGGCGGCCAGCTTGCGGCGCAGCTCCTCGTCCTCGATGACCCGCATGATCGACGTGGCGAGGTTGGCGTTGGTCCGCGGCTTGACCAGGATCCCGTCGACCTCGTCCGTGATCATTTCCTTGGGGCCGTGCGGGCTGTTGAAGCTGACGATGCACAGCCCCTTGGCCATGGCCTCCAGGATCGTCATCGGGAAGCCCTCGTGCCGGGAGCTGAGCACGAACACGGACGCCTTCTCCAGCTCGGCGCCCACGTCGGAGGTGGGGCCAGGCAGCTCGACCTTGCCCTCGAGCCCGGCTTCGGCGATCTGGGCGCGCAGGTTGTCCTCCTGCGGCCCGGCGCCGAAGATGCGCAGCGTCCAGTCGGGGTGGGCGGCGGCGACGGTCTCCCAGGCGGTGATGAGGCGGTGGAAGCCCTTGAGCCGGGTGATCCGGCCCACGGCGATGACGATCTTCGAGTCCAGCTTGGCCAGGTCACCGGTCATGGGCGGCACCGCGTTGGGGATGCGGGCCAGCTTCTTGGGCTTCTTCGGCAGGGTGTTGCGGTAGTCGCGCAGGTCCGCCTTGGTGAGCGTGACCAGGGCGTCGAAGCGGCGGTAGCGCCACTTGATGAGCTCCTGCACCGACTCGGCCTGGGTGCGCAGGGCCACGTGCTCCTGGCCGACGGTGATCACGCTCGGTAGCGCCAACTGGGCCATGGCCAGGTTGAGTCCGGGCCGGGTGGCCATGAGCACGCCGGTGTCGAGGGAGCGGATGTAGCGGGCCAGCTTGAGGTCGGTCCACAGGTTGAAGCGGTGGTGGGCGCTCTCTTCCGGGGGGATGAGGCGGCTGGGCATCTTCGACAGCATCGCGCGCAGCGGGTCGGGGCTGGGGTTGAGCCGGTCGTCCAGGAAGCGGAACTTGACCCGCGGGTCGATCGGGAAGAACGGCTCCTCGGCCTCCTTCAGGATGCTGACGATCTCGACGTCGTGCTCCTTGGCCAGGTAGCTGGCGAGGTTGAACACCGTCCTGATCGTGCCGCCCATGCCGTAGGCGTGCAGCAGCAGGATCCTGATCTGACGGGTGGAGGGCGGCGGCGCCTTGCGCACCCGGCGCCGGTTGTATCCCCTGTACAGCCGGCCGACGGCCGCCTTGCCCTTCCGTGCCAGTGCGCGCACTGAGAGGTCCCCTTTGTTGAGTAAGTCACCATACGCATGGCCGGTGGTGAGACCTCCTCACCACCGGCAATTGTCTCGCTTCGGCGGAGTGCCCCGTACATCCCCGTGACGCTATCCCCGCCTTTGATCCTTAGACGCCATAAAACCCCCCAAGGTTGCATGGGGCGTCCGAATGCGGGGGAGACGTGTGGTGACCAGCGGCCGGACCTGCCGGACAGCCGGGACCGACGGCCCCGGCTGTCCGGTCAGGTCGCCGGATCAGGCCTCGTCTGGCTTCCTGGGTTCCTTCTTCGTCTCCTTGACCTGCCGGCTGGTCTTCATCGACTGCTTCTTCGTCTTGCCGGTCTTGGCGGACGGTTTCTTCTTCATCTCTGCCATGGTCTTTCCCCCTGTCAGATGCGGTGCCCCCCTTGAGTACACCAGTGCCGTTAATACCCATTCGACACAGAAACCCGACATATCACTTATGGCGCGCAGCGGTTCACCCGTGACGCGAACCGTCCCCCGCGCTGCCAGGGCGTGGTGCACCCGCGCCGGGGTCGCGGGGCCGTTCCTCCAGGGGGTGGCTCACCCATGGCGGATGGGACGGTCGCCCGACGGCTGCGACCACCACACGCCCTCGCCGTGCGTCAGTCCCGGCAACTCCCGCTCGAACGCGTGCACCGTCCTCGCCGGGATGTCGCCGCTCACCAGCCACCCCTCGTCCCGCTGCGCGCACCCCGCGACGTCGGCGCCCAGCGCCGCCAGCCTCGCCGTGACCGCGCTCAACGCAGGCGGCGGGATCTCCACCTCGAACCGGTGACACGGCTCGTAGACCCGGGTCCCGGCCAGGCGCAGCGCCCGCGCCAGCACCACCGGCGTGCGGGCCCGGAAGTCGCCCGCCGTGCTCACCGGGCTGGCGTACCCGCTTCGGACGAGCGTGACCAGGCAGTCGGTGACCGGCCAGCCGTGCGGCCCCCGGCGCAGCGCGTCGCGGACGCTGTCCTCGATCGCCCGGTGGAAGGCCAGCGGCAGCGACCCCAGATCCACCCCCAGCCGGTATCCGACGCCCGACCCGACCGGCCCGGGTTCCACCCGCAGCCCGACCGTCGCCCACAGGTCGTTGCGGCCATGGCGCTGGATCTCCGCCACCGCCTCCGCCGTGCCCATCGGACGCTCCAGGTAGACGGGCCTGCTCGGCTCGAACACCGCGTCCACGCCGAGCCCTGCCAGCGTCTCGGCGATGACCTCCTTCTGTACCTCCCCGTACAGCAGCACGGACGTCTCGCCGCCGTCCAGCGTGCGGGTCGCGATCAGCGGGTCCTGCTCGGCCAGCCCGGCCAGCGCCGCGTGCAGCCGCGCCTGTTGCTCCGGGACGCGCGCCCTGATGACCGTCTCCAGACTCGGGGGCGCGAAGTACGGCTGCCGGCCGGGCTCGGGCGGACGTCCCAGGCAGTCGCCCACGCGCACCTCGGGCACGCCCCACACCAGCGCGATGTCCCCGGAGCCCGCCACGGGCCACTCCGACCCGCTCACCCGCAGCCCGCTCACCCGCCCGCCGTACTCCTGCACGCCCCCGCCGGGCAGCCGCCGGTACAGCGTGACGCGCTGGCGGGCCCGCAACGTCCCCGACCGCATCCGGACGTAGGCCAGCTTCTCCCCGGCACCTCCGCGCTCGATCGCGAACACCACCCCCTCAAGCCCCGCGGTCCCGGTCGGTTCGGCTCCTCCCGCCGTCCCGGCCCGCCCGTCGGCCTCCGCACGCCCGTCGGCCTCCGCGTGCACGGCGGGCTCAGTGTGGACGGCGGGCAGCAAGGCGAAGGCGTCGAGCAGATCGCCGACCCCCTCCCCGGTCATCGCCGAGCCGAACAGCACCGGATGCAGCACGCCATCAGCACACTGCCGCTCCAGCGCCGCCCGTACCCGCGCCCTCCCGGGCTCCCGCCCCTCGACGAGCACTTCCAACAGGCCGTCGTCGTGCTCCGCCAGCACCTCCGCCAGCCCGCCATCCCTCTCGACCAGCGGCTCCAGCGCGCGGTCGTCGCGTCCGGCCGGCGGTATCTGCGGGTCGTTGCGTGTGGCTGCCCCTCCCACCCCCGTGCCACCTGGCAGGGGGGTGGTGCGGGCGTCGCGCGTGCCGATCCGCTGGACGGTGTTCAGCGCGGGGCTGTACGGGGAGAGCCACCGCCGGATCGCGGCCAGCACCTCCCGCTCCCGAGCCCCCGCCCGATCGATCTTGTTGACGAAGATCAGCGTGGGCAGCCGCAGTCGCCGCAGCGTCTTCATCAGGACCCGGGTGTGCGGCTGAACCCCTTCGACCGCCGACAGCACCAGCACGGCGCCGTCGAGGACGCCGAGCGCCCGCTCGACCTCGGCGACGAAATCCGCGTGCCCCGGTGTGTCGATGAGGTTGACCCGAAGATCCCCCACGGTGAAGGAGGCGACGGCGGTACGGATGGTGATGCCGCGGCGCCGCTCGATGTCGCCGCTGTCGGTCTGGGTGCTGCCCTCGTCGACGCTGCCGAGCCGGTCGATGGCGCCGGTCTGGAACAGCAGCCGCTCAGTGAGGCTGGTCTTGCCCGCGTCTACGTGCGCGAGGATGCCGATGTTCAGGATGTGCATGCGTGCGTGAGCCTTCGAGAACTCTCGTGCGAATGGGGCGCTGGGAGACGTCGTGGCCCCGCCGCATCACAAGCTCCTGAAGGTCGACTGCACGTGCCCGCCCATCGTGCCACCGCCCCGGCGAGGACGGCCAGCGATTTTCGCTACAGGAGTCTGAGCTGCTGCGGCGCGGCCTCGGGCCCGGGTTCCGGGCGGGGTGGGACGCGGCGCGCCATGGCGGGGGTGGCCCGGCCGACGCCGTGCCGTGCCGCCAGCTCTCTGACCTGGCCGGCGATGCGCTGCTGATACGCCTTGGGCGCGTACGAGCCTCTGCCGTACAGCTCCAGGTAGCGCGGCATCAGCCGTGGATGCTCGCGGGACAGCCACGCCATCCACCACTCACGCGCGCCGGGGCGCAGGTGCAGCACGATGGGGGCGACGTGGGTCGCGCCCGCCTGGGCGATCTCCCTGACCGTCTGCTCCAGCTGGGCGGGGGAGTCGGTGAGGTAGGGGAGGATGGGCGCCATCAGCACGCCGCAGGCGACGCCGTTGTCGTTGAGCGTCGCGCACACCTCCAGGCGGCGGCGCGGGTCGGGAGCCCCCGGCTCGACGGATCGCCAGACGCCGGGGTCGACGAACCCGACCGACACGTTGGCGCTGACGTCGGTCACGTCTGCGGCCTCGGTCAACAGGTCGAGGTCGCGCAGGATGAGCGTGCCCTTCGTCAGCACCGAGAACGGATTGGCCGCATCGCGCAACGCCGCCAGGATGCCGCGCATGAGCCGGTAGCGGCCCTCGGCCCGCTGGTAGGGGTCGACGTTGGTGCCCATGGCCACGTGGTCGCCCCGCCAGCGCGGCGCGGCCAGTTCCTTCCTGGCCAGCTCGGCGGCGTTGACCTTCACCACGACCTTCGAGTCGAAGTCGGCCCCGGAGTCGAGGTCGAGGTATTCGTGTGTCTTCCTGGCGAAGCAGTACACGCAGCGATGACCGCAGCCCCGGTAGGGGTTGATCGTGTATTCGAACGGGACCCGGCTGGCGCCCGGAACCCGGTTGATGATCGAGCGGGCCTGGATCTCGTAGAAGGTCATCCCGCGGAACTCGGGGGTGTCGAAGGTGCGGGTGACCGCACCGCGGGCGAACAGCGGCACGGCCGGATCGCCTGGGCCGGGATCGGCCAGACGGAGGTTGTCCCAGCGCATGCCATGATTAGAACAAATATTCGAGGTTGATCGCAAATGGAAAGAGGTTGCAATTACCTGGCCAGGCGGGGGCTAATGATCTTCAGGGTTGGGCAGAAACCTCGAACAGAGCTTGCGTTCCGGAGGTGCACCTATGGCCTGGTCGCAGGACGAGGAGCGAATGTTGGCGCAGATTGAGCAGCACCTCGTCGATGACGATCCGCGACTGGTCGCGCGTCTTGAGTCGTTCAACGAGCGGGTGCGCCGCAGTGAGGCGAGAGCCCATCGGGAGCGTCCCGTCCGGCGTCGCCCGCGTCGTTCGACGGTGATCATCGCGATCAGCTGGCTGCTCATCGCGACGTTGATAGCCTCTCTCCTGATCTTGGTCCTCCGTCACGAGGCGGCCGCCCTCGCCCTCGCCGCCTTCTGATATCCCCGCCTGGCCGCTCACCCGTCACGTCCTGGCCCTTCCCTCGGGCCCTCCGCCTCCTGTGTGAGGCCGATGATCACAGTCGCGGGTGGTGGCACGCCGGTCCGTGACCGTCTATGCGCAGACAACCCCGCGAGGCGGTGGCCTCGCGGGGTTGCGGTGCACACGCGTTCCGCTCAGTGGCCGCCGCGTTCGCCGGTGCGGCGCTCGTCGTAGAAGCGGTGTTCGCCGAACGGGTGTTGGCCGAACCGGTGTTCGCCGTAACGGGAACGGTGTTCGCCCATGCGGCCTCCGCCGCTCCGGCAGTACTCGCGGTTCCAGTGTCCGTTCCTGTAGCAGTAGTAGCAGCCCCGCCTCCACTCGCACCTTCTGGCCGTGCCGGCGGGCGTGAGCGTGATCTGCTCGGCGGACGCACATCGGCTCGCCTCGGCGGCCTGTGCAGGCGTGCTGATGGTTCCGGTGACGAGGAGCGGGGACGCCGCCAGCGCGGCGGTGAGCAGCAGACGCTTGAGCATCAGAGATCACTCCCTGAGATCATGCCCCGGGCGGACCGGGGTCGGATGGCGAGCGTCGGATTTCGGAATCCCGGGATACGCCGAATTTCGGCGCTGAACATCACTCAGACTAATCGCGACACCTGGCGGAATCTCCCGGCGAGAAGCAAAGCCTCATTTCCGGCTCATCGCTACATGTCGGTAATTATCCGGGTGTACGGGGGAAATGCGGCATTCCGTGCTGATGGCCCGCCGCACGTGTTCGACCTGCGCATCAACACCGTTTCGGGAGGTTCGGGCCGTACTTCCCCTGGCCCCTCAATGACGTGCCAGAAGTACGGCAAATAGCGGAAAAGTGGATCGATGCCATTGTTTTCCGATATGGGGAGTGCGGCGAGGTGAATATCAGCTCAACGTGTCGGATCAGTGACGGTGGGCGTCGTCCCGAAAACGGCGAGCGCTCGGCGCGGAGGTGGCCGGGAAACTGCCGCGCCCGGCTTCCGGCGACGGTCAACCGTTCGACGGTCGCCACGCTCTCGGCGCGGCTGTCCTGACCCGGCGGTCGCACGTCCGGGCCTGGCCGACGGCGAAGGGCGCGGAGGCCCTTCGGTCGGGTGCTGGTGGCGCGACCGGGCGCATGGGGTGCCGCGATCCCATCCGTCTTGACGCTCGTTACTCGCAGACGTATGCTCGCTTACGAGTAATCGTAAGCGAGGTGGTCTGGTGATGAAACGGCGCAAGGTCGGCAACCTGCTGGCGCTCGCGGTCCTGTCGGCGCTGGTGCAGCGCCCGATGCACCCCTACGAGATGGCCTCGGTCCTGCGTGCTCGCGACAAGGACCAGGACATGAAGATCAAATGGGGTTCCCTCTACACCGTCGTGCGGAACATGGACAAGCACGGCCTGATCGAGGCCGTCGAGAGCGCCCGGCAGGGCGGCCGTCCCGAGCGGACCGTCTACCGCGTCACCGACGCGGGCCGCGAAGAGCTCGCCGACTGGACGAGGGAACTGCTGTCGACCCCGGAGCGGGAGCCGTCATCGTTCGAGGCGGGCCTGTCGGTGATGGCCGGTCTCGGCCCTGACGAGGTGGTGCGGCTGCTCCGGCAGCGGGTCGACCGGCTGCGTGAGCGGCTCGCGGCCGACCGGGAGAGGCTGGCGCGCGAACGCGCGGAACTGCCCCGGCTGTTCGTCGTCGAGTCGGAGTACGCCCTGGCCGTCGGCGAGGCGGAGGCCACCTGGACTCAGGAGCTGGTCGACGAGCTGACCACCGGGCGCTTCCCCGACCTCGAACAGTGGCGCGCCTACCACCGCACCGGCGACCTGTCGCCCGAGCTGGCGGACCTGGCGGAAAGGGGCGGCGACTGACGAAACCAGGGCCCCGGCGGTGGTGCTGGAACACCGCCGCCGAGGCCCTCGACCTCGAACCGACCACCCGGTGAGGGGGCCCGGCCACGAGTTGGCAACCGTAAGGATAGCCGGGCTCCCCGACCAAGACCCACAAGGGGAGTACGTCCATGCGCACCAAGACCAGCACTGTGACCAGCACCAAGACCGGCACCAAGACCAGCGCCAAGATCAGCAGCGAGATCAGCACTGTCACCTCCCGCGACGGCACCGTCATCAGCTACCGCACGCTCGGGCGCGGCCCCGGCGTCGTCGTGCTGCACGGCATGATGCAGGCCGGCCACAGCCAGCTCGAACTGGCCGAGGCCCTGTCCGGAAGCTTCACCTGCCACCTGCCCGACCGGCGCGGGCGCGGCCGTAGCGGCCCCTACGGCGACTACAGCGTCGAGCGGGAGGTCGAGGACCTCGACGCGCTGCTCACCGCCACCGGCGCGGAGCGCGTCATCGGCGTCAGCGCCGGCGCGATCATCACTCTGCGCACCGCGCTCGTCCAACCGGCCCTGCGCAAGGCGGTCATCTTCGACCCGCCGTTGGACCTCGACGGCTCCACCTCCAGCGGCTGGCTGCCGCGCTTCGACCGCGAGATCGCCGAGGGCAGGACCGCCGCCGCGCTGGTGACCGCCATGCTGGCGATCAAAATGGGGCCGCCCGTCTTCAACGTCCTGCCCCGAGGGTTGCTGGAGTTCGTCACCGGACGGATGCTGGCCGCCCAGGACCGCGGCGGCGCCGGTGACGAGCCGACGTTCCGTGAGCTCGCCCCCACCGTGCACTACGACGCCCAGGTGGTCGCCGAGACGGCCCGATCCCTCGACGACTACCGCGACGTCCGTGCCGAGGTGCTGCTGCTCGGCGGCGCCAAGAGCCCCGCCTACATGAAGGAGGCGCTGGACGCCCTGGAACGGGTTCTGCCGCACGCCACCCGCACGCGGCTGCCCGGCCTCGGCCACAACGCCACCAGCAACGCCGACTTCCGCGGCGCCCCGGCCAAGGTGGCGGAAGCGGTGCGCCCGTTCCTGGCCTGAGGAACCCGAGGGCCAGGAGGGCGGCGGTCATCGCAGGCCCTCCTGGAAGGCGGCGGCCGCCCTGCTAGAGGCCCTTCAGGAAGGCGGCGGCGACGGGGGCGGCCACCTTGCCACCGGTGCCACCGCCCTCCACCACCACGGCGAACGCCACGTCCCCCTTGAACCCCATGAACCAGGCGTGCGTGTCGAGCTTGTCGCCGGTGCCGAACTCGGCCGTGCCCGTCTTGCCCATCGTGCCGGACGGCAGCCCGGCCCCTCTGGCGGTCCCCTTGGTCACCACCGCCGCCATCATGGAGTGCAGCTTGGACGTGACCCCGCTGGGCAGCGCCTGTTCGGTGGCCTTCTGCTTCAGCTCGGGCACCAGCGTGGGCGGACGCCAGGTGCCGTCGGCGATCGCGGCGGCGACCGAGGCGATCGACAGCGGGCTGGCGGTGATCCTGGCCTGCCCGAACGCCTCGGCGGCCAGCTCGGCGTCGGACTGGGCCCTGGGGAAGCTGGCCTTGGTGGCGGGCAGGCCGATGTTGAGCGGCTGGTTGAAGCCGACCTCCTCGGCCGTCTTCAGCAGCTTGTCGGCGCCCAGCCGCTGTTCGGCCAGCGGCGCGAAGGTGGTGTTGCACGAGTGGGCGAAGGAGTCCAGGAACGACAGCGAGCCGAACTCCTCCTCCTCGGAGTTGCGGATCTTCAGCCCGCCCACGTTGGCGTACTTGGGACAGTTCACCTTGTCCTGCGGTGACAGCCCGGCCTCCAGCAGCCCGATCGCGGTGACGGCCTTGAACGTCGAGCCGGGCGGGTAGCGGCCGTCCAGCGCCCGGTTGAAGCCGCCCTGGTTGTTGACCACGGCCAGGATCTCGCCGGTGCTCGGCTTGATCGCCACCATCGAGGTGGGCTTCTTCTTGTCCTTGACGGCGGCGACCGCGGCGGCCTGGGCGCGCGGGTCGAGCGTGGTCTTGACGCCCTCGCCGTCGCTGCCGTCGATCGTCTCCAGCGTCTTGCCGCCGAGCTGGATCTCGGTGGTGGGGGTGCCCGCGAGCTGCTTCTGGAAGGTCTCCTGCAGCCCGCCCCTGCCGATGGCCTGCCCGACCTTGTAGGAGGCGCCGAGCTTGGCGACGTCCTTCTTGGTGGCCTTGTCGAGGTAGCCGACGAGCTGCTGCACCGACCCGCCGACGGTGCCGTCGTCGATGCGCCCGCCGCGGGCGTCGGTGATCGAGGCGCGCTGCGGCCAGCTCGTCTTGAGCGCGAAGGTGGCGCCCGAGGTCATGGACGGGTGCAGCGACGCGGGAGTCCAGTCGACCTTCCAGGTGCGGTCGGTCACCTTGAGGTCGAGCTTGCCCTGGTAGCTCCACTCGCCGACGTTCTTCAGCTTCAGCGTCGCCGTGTAGGGGACGCCGGCCCGGTCGTCGCGCTCGGCGACCTGGCCGAGCTTGACCGTCATGGACTCGACCCCGAGCCCGGCCCTCATCTGGTCATAGACGGTCAGCGACTGCGGCGCGGCCAGCTCCGCGGTCATGCCCGCCGTGTTGCCCGACTGCCAGGCGGCGGCGAAGCGCTGGGCAGTCTCGCCCGGCGTGCCGCGCGTGCGCAGCAGGAAGTATGCGCCGCCGCCGGCGGCACCCACCGCCAGCACGGTGACGGTGGATACGATCACGATGGTACGGCCACGTGCCACTGCTCAGCCCCCTGGTCGTCGGCAGGTACCGCAGCATAGTCGGCAAATTAGGACATATCGCTAGAGGTTTTGAAACTCGCGGCATAGGCGGGGACGTACTCCTGCCCCGACAGCTTCTGGATGCCGGCCATGATCTCGTCCGTCACCCTGCGGCGGTCACGCGCGTTGCGGTGGTCGCCCTCGAACCGCAGCGGCGCGCCGATCGCGATGCCGATCCGCGCCGGACGGGGCACCTTGGCCCCGACGGGAAGCACCTTCTCGGTGCCGCTGAGCGCCACCGGCAGCACCGGAGCGCCGGTCTTCAACGCCAGCCACGCAACGCCGATCTTGCCCCGGTAGAGGCGGCCGTCGGGGGAGCGGGTGCCCTCGGGGTGGATGCCGAACAGCTCGCCCTGCTCCAGCAGGTCGGCCGCCGCGTCGAGCATCGTCTGCGCGGCGTGCGCGCTGTCACGGTCGATGGGCAGGCTGCCGCCGAGGCGCATGAACCAGCCGGAGACCGGGTTGCCGGAGAAGTACTCGTTCTTGGCGACGAAGGTGACGTGCCGTGGCAGCAGCGCGGGCAGCAGGAACGAGTCGAGCACCGACAGATGGTTCGCCGCCAGGATCGCCGGCCCCTTCCTCGGTACGTTCACCGCCCCGGTGATGTGCGGGCGGCACATCACCTGCGCTAGCGGCGACGCGGCGAACTTGACCACTTCGTACAGCAACGGCTCTCCTGGACTGATCGTCGATCGGCCACCCCACCATAAAGCAGGCGCCCCGCCGGTGGACGGGGCGCCTGAAAAGCATTAAGGCCGATGTGGCGGTCGCCTCCTCGGCGAGGTGCACAACACGGCTCCAGCCGAACGGTATTCCGTGAAGGCGGTAATTTGCGGCCCGGGGGACACAGACCACATCGGCCTTTCGACTCTAACGGACATCGGGCGGGTCGTATTCCACCAGCCGCCAAGATTCGGTCACGTTCTCGTCCAGCCGGGCTGGGCCACGTCGAGGACCCGCAGCTCACGCCCCCGGAGGGCCACCTCAGCGAACTGCCACAAAATCGCCCCCGTGGGCGCGTGGACCACGATCGACGGGCCCAGCGGCATCTGCAGCAGCCCGTTGCGCCAGCGCGGCACCCCGGGCGCCAGGAACCGCTCCAGCGGCACCGCGTGCACCGAGGCCACCTCGCGCGGGTCGCCCACCGGCTGCTGCCGGCCGCCGAAGGCCACCACGGGCGTGATGACGAAGCCGGAGTCGGTCACGAAGTCGTCCAGGAGGCCCGCCACGTCCACCCCGGTGACCGCGACCTCCTCGGTCAGCTCCCGCAGCGCCGCCTCCAGCGGCTGCTCCCCGTCGTCGAGCCGCCCGCCGGGCAGCGCCCACTGCCCCGCGTTCCGTCCGCGCGGCGCCCGCTGGATGAGGACGGTGTACGGGCGGCGCTCGGTGTCCTCCAGGACGCACACGGTGACCGCGGCCCGGCGGACCCCCTCGGCCGCAGGCGCCGCACGGCGGTCGAAGGCGGCCAGGTTCGCGCTGATCAGCTCGCGCAGCTCGTCGATCGGGGGAAGCACCGGGCCAGGATCTCACGCGCGTGCCGGATCGCGGCCGCAAGGCGCGATCCGGCACGCGCGCGGCCTGCCGCCCGGGTCGGAGCGGCAGGCCGGGGAGCGGTGGATCAGGCGGCCATGCTGCGCAGCACGAGATACCCGATGACCATGCCGAGCACCATCGTGACGCCCGAGGCGACCGCGGCCCACTTGCCCAGCGACTCGCCGCGGACGTGGCCCACGATGCCGAGGACGATCCCGGCGATGCCGAACAGGATCGGGATGAACAGCAGCGCCACCGCCGCGCAGACGAACCCGATGATCGACAGGACCTGGGCGCCCTGGCGCTGGGGCTGCGGGTACGGCGGCTGGTAGGGCGGCGGCGGAGGTGGCGGCTGCTGCGACCATTGCTGGCCGGACGCCGGGTCGTCGCCGTACTGCGGATTCTGCGGGGAGGACATGATCTCGGCTCCTCTCGGAACGCACGAAGCGGCGGCCCGTTGTTGACCTAGGTCACATCACACACCGAAGGTGAGCGTGCTGTCGAGTGAAACGACTGGAGCGGGTTCGGAGAGCTGGGGAGGCAGCGGGCGGGCGTGCACCACGTCCAGCCGGGAGACGGCCCGGGTGAGCGCCACATACAGGCGGTTCAGGCCGCGCCGCTCGGCCTCCACGATGTCGGCGGGCTCGGCCACCACCACGTGGTCGAACTCCAGCCCTTTGGCCAGCGAGGCGCCCACCACGCGCAGCCGGTCGCCCACGTCGAGGCCGGAGTTCCACAGCGCGGACGTCAGGTGCTCGACCGCCGCGTCCGCGGCGATCACGCCGATCGACCCCTCGAACGTCAGCGCCTCGCGCGCCGCGTCCACGACGCCGCGCTCCAGGCTGTCGACGCGGGTGAGGCGCAGCCTGCCGTCGGACCGGTAGGAGCGGGTGGCGGGGACGTCCACGTCCAGCGAGGCCAGCAGCCTGTTGGCGAGGTCCACCACCGCCGCGGGCACGCGGAAGCCGGTCGTCAGCGCGATCACCTGCCCCTTCGGCTTGCCGAGCAGTTCCAGCCGCTCCGGCCAGGACCTGGCCGCCCACGGCGTGGTGCCCTGCGCCAGGTCGCCCAGGACGGTGATCGAGCCGTGCTCGCTGCGCCTGGCCACGGCCCGGCACTGCATCGGCGACAGGTCCTGGGCCTCGTCCACGATGACGTGGCCGTAGCCGCGCGGACGTTCCAGCAGCCCGGCGAGCTCGTCGAGCAGCACCAGGTCCGCCTGCGTCCACCTGGCGCTCTTGTGCGTGCGCGGCGGCTTGGCCCAGGTGATGGCCGCGCGTTCCCCGGCGGTCAGGACGCCGTGGTCGGCGGGCGCGCGCAGCACCTCGAACAGCACCTCCTCGGGGCGGACCGCCGGCCAGACGGCGTCCAGGAACGGGGTGACGGCCCTGCCGACCTTGCGGGTCCAGGCGGCGGTGGGCGTCGCGCCGCGTGCCTCCGCCCGGCGTCGCACGGCGTCGACGATCCTGGCGCGCACCCGCTCCCGTCCGATCGCGTACGGCGGCGCGTCGCGGCGGGTGTCGTCGACGATGCGGCGCACCTCGTCCTCGTGGACGCGCCAGCGGTAGGAGCCGTCGAGGACGGTGACCGGCTCGACCGGCTCGCGGATCCGGCCGTAGAGGGCGCCGCGCAGCACCTCGGCCATCCGGACGTCGTGCTTGACGGCCGCGGCGGCCTCGCTGTCGGTCGCGGTCACGCCGGTGGAGCCGCCGAGGAGCTGCTCGAGGGTGGTCTGTTCGACGTTCACCTCGCCGAGGGCGGGCAGGACGGCGGAGATGTAGCCGAGGAAGGTCCGGTTGGGGCCGAGCACCAGCACGCCGCCGCGTTCCAGCCGCTGCCTGTGCGCGTACAGCAGGTAGGCGGCCCGGTGCAGGCCGACGGCGGTCTTGCCGGTGCCGGGCGCGCCCTGGACGCAGATCGACTCCTCCAGCTCCGCGCGGACCAGGTCGTCCTGCTCGGGCTGGATGGTGGCGACGATGTCGCGCATCGGGCCGACGCGCGGGCGCTCGATCTCCGCGGCCAGGATCCGGCTCTCGCCCTCTTCGCCCTGGCCGAGCCGCTCGTCCTCGAAGCCGGTGAGCGTGCTGTCCTGCCAGCCGAAGCGGCGGCGCACGGCCACCCCCTGCGGGTCGCGGGCGCTGGCGCGGTAGAAGGCGCGGGACACGGGCGCCCGCCAGTCGATCACGACGGGCGGGCCGCCGTGCTCGCCGCTGATGTGCCGCCTGCCGATGTGGTAGGCGCGGCCGCGGTGGTCGGCCGCGTCGGGGCCGAAGTCGAGCCTGCCGAAGAACGGCGGACCCTCCGGCTCCTCGCTCAGCTCCTTGGCCAGGCTCTTGAGGTGACGGCCGAGCCGTTCGGCGCTGTAGCGGTCGCCGGCGACGCTCTCGCCGACGATGACGTTGTGGCGGGCCGAGTCCAGCATCCTGCGCAGCCCCGCCTTGCACCGTTCGACGTACTGCCTCTCCTCGTCGAGCGTGGACATCGCACCTCCAGAAAGCATTAACTCGGTTAAGATTTTAACCAGGTTAACACTTGCGGAGGCCGGGCCGCACCTGTCGCTTAACTGGATTAAAGTCTTAACCAGGTTAAGGATTTGCTAGGCTGTCCTCATGACAGGACTCCGGCAGCTGCACCGCCAGCGGGTGCACGAGGCGATCTCCGAGGCGGCCATCGCGCTCTTCCTGGAGCGCGGCTTCGACGAGGTGCCGGTCGCGGAGGTCGCCGCCGCCGCCCAGGTGTCCAAGCCGACGCTGTTCAAGTACTTCCCGACCAAGGAGGACCTCGTCCTGCACCGCATCGCCGACCACCAGGGCGAGGCGGCCCGCGTGGTGCGAGGGCGGGCGCCCGGCGAGGACCCCATGCGGGCGCTGCACCGCCACTTCCTCGACGGCCTGGCCCGCCGCGACCCGGTCACCGGGCTGAACGACCACCCCGACGTGGTGGCCTACCACCGCATGGTCTTCTCCACGCCCAGCCTGGTCGCCCGCCTGTTCCACCACATGGCGCTGGACGAGCGCGCCCTCGCCGACGCGCTCGCCGAGACGGCCGACGACCTCACGGCCGACCTGCTGGCGGCGCGGATCCTGGCCGCGCAGCGGGTCCTGGCCCGGCGCAACTGGCAGGCGCTGTCGGACGGCCGCCCGCTGCTGGAGGTCGAGCCCGAAGCCGTCCGCGCCGCCGACCGGGCCTTCTCCATGCTCCCCTGACGAGCCGCGCCGGTCGTCCGCGTCAACTGCGGCATTTGCCCCGAAATCGTGGGCGTCTTCGCCTAACCTGATGCGTGGAGTCGGAAGCCGCGCCGGTAGCCGGACGCCACCGGCTGTCCTGGGAGGTCCATCCGATGACATCCACTCCCGTAGAGCAGCTCGCCCAGGTTCTCGCCGACACCGAGCGGCTGGTCGCGGCCGTGCGGGACGAGCAGTGGGCGGATCCCACCCCGTGCACCGACTGGGACGTCCGCCGCCTCGTCAACCACCTGGTCGTCGGCAACCGCGCGTTCGCCTCCATCCTGCGCGGCCAGGAGCTGTCCCGCGAGGACGTGCGGCGCCTGCAGGCCGAGGACGCGCTCGGTGACAAGCCCGTCGCCGCCTACCGCGCCGCCGCCGACGCGCTGCTGGCCGCGCTCATCCAGCCGGGCGTGCTGGACAGGGTGGTCACGGTGCCCATCGGGCCGGCCCCCGGCATCGTGGCGCTGCACCTGCGCATGGTCGAGACGCTGGTCCACGGCTGGGACCTCGCGCGGGCGACGGGCCAGGAACCCCGCTTCCCCGACGACATCGTCGAGCGCGAGCTGGAGTTCACCCGCGACCAGCTCGCCGGCGTCCCCGCCGACCGGAGCCCCTTCGCGCCGCCCACCCCGGTGCCCGGCGACGCTCCGGCGATCGACCGGCTCGCGGCCTGCCTCGGCCGCCCCGCGACGGCCACAGCCGACTGAACGGCCGCGGGCAGGCGGTCTCAGACGGTTGAGGCCCGCACCCGGGCAGGCGGTCCAGGGCGGCTGGACGCGCTCACGCGAGCGGGCGGGCCGCCGGCAGGCGGAGGCGGTCGACCGCGTCGCGGCGGGTCTTCTCCGGACGGCGGTCGTAGCGGGCCGTGGTGGCGGGGGAGGAGTGGCCGACCAGGGCCTGGGCGGTGGCCAGGTCGACCCCGGCGTCCAGCAGCTCGCCGATGAAGGTGCGCCGGAAGTCGTGCGCGGTGCGGCGGGACGCGCCCGCCTCGGCCAGCCGCCGGGCCAGGATGTCGGCGATGCCCTGACCCGTCAGCCCGACGGGGCGGCCGTCGCGCCGGCGCAGCCGTCCGGCCCTGCTGATCGGGCTGAACAGCGCGCCCGGCTCGGCCCCGCGGACCGCCAGCCACCGCTCCACCAGCCCGATCGAGTCGGTGGTCAGGTACACCAGGCGTTCCTTGTCGCGCTTGCCGCGCACCCGCAGCGACCTGGCCCCCGGGTCGTAGTCGGACAGCGTGAGGCCGCCGATCTCGGCCCGCCTGCAGCCCGTGGAGTACAGGACGGCGATCAGCGCCGCGTCACGCACCCCGGCAGGGGAGTCGTCGCAGGCCGACAGGGCCGCGCCCACCACCTCCGGCGGGACGTGGTGCCCGGTGGGCAGGCGGCTCTGGCGCACCGGCGCGAGGTCGGAGGCGCGGGCGTAGTCCTCGGCGCTGGTCTGGCCGAGCCGCCAGGCCTCCTTCAGCACCCGGCGCAGCGCCACCAGGTGCTTGTTGACGTACGCCGCGGACCAGCCCTGGTCGGTGAGCATGGTCCGGATCCGCACCGTGTGCTCGTACCGCAGCAGGTGCCAGGGCTGACCGGCGCCGGTGGCCGCCTCGTCGCCGGTGAGCAGCTTGGCGAGTCTGTCGAGGCAGCCGCGCATGGTCCGGCGCGACTCGGGGCTGGTGAGCGAGTCGAGGTAGACGTGGTACGGGTCGCGCGCCGGCTCGACCGGCAGCGTGACCGGTTCCGTCACGGCAGGCAGGCTCACCCGGACGATCTTACGATCCGCGCGGCGCGCGGTCAGCCCAGCAGGGCCACCCCCTCCAGAAGACGGTCCACGTCCGAGCGGTCGTTGTAGTGGACGAGCCCCGCCCGCACCGCGCTGCCCGAGTCGCGGATGCCCAGCGCGGCCGTCAGCTCCCAGGCGTAGTTGTGCCCGTTCCACACGTTCACCCCGCGCGCGGCCAGGTGCTCGGCCACCTCGCGCGGCGGGTGACCCGCCACCGTGAAGTAGGCCGTCGCGGTGCGCCTGGCGGGCTTGCCGTAGAGGGTGACGTGCGGCATCGCCTGCAAACCCGCGATCATGACGGCGAACAGCTCCAGCTCGTGTGCCTCCGCCGCGGCCATCGAGGCCAGCAGCCGCTGCCTGCGCTCGCCCGTCCCCGGCAGCATCGCCGCCAGGTGGTCCACCGCGGCCGTCACCCCCGCCAGGTCGGCGAAGGCCGCCGTGCCCGTCTAGAACCGTTCCGGCACGGTGTCGGGCGAGGAGGCGAGCTTGTCCGGCCAGACCGTCTCCAGCAGGGCCGGATCGGCGACGACCGCGCCGACGTGCGGACCCGACCACTTGTAGGCGCTGGTGGCGTAGAAGTCGGCCCCCAGCGCCCGCATGTCCACGGGGCCGTGCGCGGTGGCGTGCACGCCGTCCACGTAGGTCAGCGCGCCCGCCTGGTGCGCGAGCGCGGTGATCGCGGCGACGTCCGGGCGGGTGCCGAGCACGTTGCTGGCCGCGCTCACCGCCACCAGCCGGGTCCGCTCGCCGATCAGGGACGCGTACTGCCCGACCGGCAGCTCGCCGGTCACCGGGTCCACGTCCGCCCAGCGGATCGTCGCCCCGGTCTGCACCCAAGGCCGGACGTTCGCGTCGTGGTCGAGCCGCGACAGCACGACCTCGTCGCCGGCGCTCCACTGCCTGGACAGCGCCCGCGACAGCCGGTAGGTGAGGGTGGTCATGTTCGGGCCCAGGATCACGCCGTCCGGGTGCCCGCCGACCAGGTCCGCCACGGCCGCGCGGCAGGCCGCCACGATGGCGTCCGAGCGGTGGCCGGCGGGGAAGGCGCCGCCGACGTTGCCGATTCCGGCGCTGTAGGCGTCCGCGATGGCGTCGATGACGGACTCGGGCGTCTGGGTTCCGGCGGCGCCGTCGAGGTAGGCGTGGCCGTCGGCCAGCGCCGGATAAGCAGTTCGTACCGATTGGAGGGGGAAGTGCATGATGTGTAGATGCTCAGCCTGAGAGACCTCAACCGGGCCACGCTGGCCCGCCAGCACCTCCTGCACCGGCACAAGGGCGACCCGGCCGACGTGGTCAGCCGCCTGGCCGGGTTGCAGGCGCAGGAGCCGCGCCCGCCGTACCTGGGCGTGTGGGCCCGGCTGGAGGGGTTCTCGCGCGACGACCTGCACGCGGCGCTGCACGCGCGCACGATGGTGCGCGCCACCCTGTACCGGGGCACCCTGCACATGGTGACGGCCGAGGACTTCGCCGCCTTCCGCCCGCTGATGCGGCCGATGCTGGCCGCCGCGGCGCGCCGCTTCGACGAGCTGGACTTCGAGGCCGTGGTGGCCGCCGCCGACCGGCTGCTGGCGGAGGGGCCGCACACCTTCAACGAGCTGCGCCCCCGCCTCCAGCGGGAGTTCCCCGACGCCTACGACCGGGCGCTCGGCTACGCGGTCCGCATGCTCACCCCGCTGGTCATGGTGCCGACCGAGGACCGCTGGAGCTTCCCCCGCGAGTCCGCCTTCGCCCTGCCCGGCCTCGACCTCGACCCGCGTCCGAGCCTGGAGGGGCTCGTCGAGCGGTACCTGGCCGCGTTCGGCCCGGCCACCGCGGCCGACGTGCAGGCCTGGTCCGGGCTGAGGGGCCTCAAACCCGTCCTGGACGGCATGCGCGACCGCCTCGTGACCGTCGCCGACGAGGCGGGCAGGGAGCTGCTCGACCTGCCGGACGCACCCAGGCCGGACGGCGACGAGCCCGCCCCCGTCAGGTTCCTGCCCGACTTCGACACGCTCGTCCTCGGCCACGCCGACCGCCGCAGAATCCTGGCCGACGAGCACCGCGGCGCGGTCGTCACCAAGAACCTGCGCGTCCGGGCCACCTACCTGGTCGACGGCTTCGTGGCCGGAACGTGGCAGATCAAGCGCACGGCGAAGAAGGCCACCCTGCTCCTCACCCCCTTCACCCCCGTCGCGCCGGACGAGCTGGAAGAGGAGGGCATGGCCCTGCTGGCCTTCGCCGAGCCCGACGCGCCGGGCCGTACCCTTGAAGTGGTGGCCTGAGTCTGGTTTGTTCGGGGCGGAGGTGTGAGCAAATGCCGCAGCTGACCGCCCTGGACGCGCAGTTCCTCCACTTCGAGACGGCGACCAACATCGCCAACATCGCCGGCCTGGCGATCTTGGAGGGGGATCTCAACCGCGCCGACCTGCAGGCCCTGCTGGAACAGCGGCTCCCGTACGTGCCCGCGCTGCGCCGCAAGCTCGCCCCGGTGCCGCTCGGCCTCGACCACCCGTACTGGGAGCAGGAGGACGACCTCGACCTCGACTACCACGTCCGCGAGATCGGCCTGCCGCCGCCCGGTGACGACCACCAGCTCGCCGAGCAGGTCTCCCGGCTGCACGCCCGCCGCGTCGACCGGTCCCACCCGCTGTGGGAGATCTACCTGATCCACGGCCTGTCCGGCGGGCGCATGGGCCTCTACACCAAGATCCACCACGCGGCCGTCGACGGGATCGGGGGCGCCGACGTGCTGGCCGCGCTGCTCGACACCGGCCCCACACCCGCCCCGCCGCCGACGGAGGAGCCGGAGCACGACGCGCCCCCGCCCGGCAGGGTGGAGATGCTGGCCCGCGGCCTGGCCAGAATGGCGGGCAATCCGGCCCAGGCGCTGCGGTTCGCCGCCAAGGCCATGCCGCACCTGGACGAGATCCCCGTCGTGTCCTGGGTCCCCGGCAGCGGCGTCGTGGCCGGGCTGGCCCGCAGGGTCGCCGGGTCGGGGCGGGCGCCCGACCTGCCGGCGCTGGCCGCCCCGCGCACGCCGTTCAGCGGCCCGATCTCCGCGCACCGCCGCTTCGCGTTCGTCTCGCTGCCGCTGGACGAGATCAAGCGGGTCCGCAAGGGCTTCGGCGTGACCGTCAACGACGTGGTCATGGCCGTGTGCGCGGGAGCGCTGCGACGCTGGCTCGCCGCGCACGGCGGCGTCCCGCACCAGCCGCTGGTCGCCGGGGTGCCGTTCTCGCTGCGCGCCGTGGGGGAGGACGGCCCCGGCAACCAGGTGGCCTTCATGACGGCGCCGCTCGCCGTCCACGTGGACGACCCCGTAGAGCGGCTGCACCAGGTGCGGGAGGCGATGCAGCGGATCAAGGACAGGTTCGCGCTGGCCCCGGCGCGGTGGCTGCGCGAGTTCAGCGAGTCCATGCCCGCCGCCCTGATGGGACTGGCGTCCAGGTCGGCGTTCGGGCTGGTCGGGCAGACCGCGCCGCCCATCAACGTGGCCGTCTCCAACGTGCCGGGCCCGCAGTTCCCGCTGTACGTGTGCGGCGCGCGGCTGCTGACCCACTACCCGGTCTCGGTGATCACGGACGTCAGCGGCGGGGTGAACATCACCGCCTTTTCCTACGACGGCTCGCTCGACATCGGCGTGGTCACCGACAGGAAGATGGTGCCCGACGCGTGGGAGCTCGCCCGAAACCTGCGGGAGGCCCTCGACGACCTGCTCGTCGCGGAAGAGAACTTGCCGCAATAAGGGCGTAGCCTGCCGACGACCCACACGGCAGGCAGGTCGTGCCCGGCACCCGGCCCTGGCCGACGACCGCCGGTGGCTGTGGCCCCTGATGCAGGCCCCGCTCAGCAGGGGCAGGCACCTTTTTCGCGACGTTCCTCGTCGACGGAAACTGTCGGTGGCATGTGGCACCTTGAGGATGGCGCACTGGACATCCGGCCCTTCCCTTCGGGGCCACTGATCGGGGGCTGCAGGAGGCTACGCACCGCCCAGCGTTGGGTAGCTTGGTCAGAGACGGCTTACCCGGTCCCGCCACACCCGTGCCCCCAAGCCCAAGGTGCCGATGCTCAGACGCCCGAACTTTTCGCGAGTTCCCGGGTTGGCTCCTACCCGAGTGAGGAGAGTGCTCAGTTGTCGCACGTAGCAGAGGTTCTCGAACTGGACGACAGCGTCGCCGACGGTGGGGTGGCCCTCGGCGCCGACTCGGTGAAGACGTATCTGAAGGAGATCGGGCGGGTCCCGCTGCTCACCGCCGAGCAGGAGATCGAGCTGGCCAAGCGCATCGAGGCGGGCCTGTTCGCCAGGGCGCGCCTCGAGACGGAGGGCGACCTGCCCGGCGAGCTGCGCGCCGACCTGGAGTGGATCGCCGACGACGGGGTGCGCGCCAAGGAGCGCATGCTGGAGGCCAACCTGCGGCTGGTGGTGTCGATCGCCAAGCGCTACACCGGCCGCGGCATGCTCTTCCTCGACCTGATCCAGGAAGGCAACCTGGGCCTGATCCGCACCATTGAGAAGTTCGACTACCGGCTCGGGTACAAGTTCTCCACCTACGCCACCTGGTGGATCAAGCAGGCCATCACCCGGGCCATGGCCGACCAGGCCCGCACGATCCGCATCCCCGTCCACATGGTCGAGATGATCAACAAGGTGGTGCGCACGCAGCGCCGCCTGCAGGGCGACCTCGGGCGCGAGCCGACCCCGGAGGAGATCGCCGCCGAGACCGAGCTGCCGGTCGACAAGGTCATCGAGGTGCAGGGCTACGGCCGCGAGCCGATCTCCCTGCACACCCCGCTCGGGGAGGAGGGCGACAGCGAGTTCGGCGACCTCATCGAGGACACCGAGGCCGTGTCCCCGGCCGACGCGGTCTCCTTCACGCTGCTCCAGCAGCAACTGCGCGCCCTGCTCGACGACCTCACCGAGCGCGAGGCCGGCGTCATCACGATGCGGTACGGCCTGAGCGACGGCAAGCCGATGACCCTCGACGAGATCGGCCGCGTCTACGGCGTCACCCGTGAGCGCATCCGCCAGATCGAGGCCAAGACGATGTCCAAGCTCCGCCACCCGTCGAGGGCCCTGACCCTGCGCGACTACCTGAGCTGACCGCCCGCCCTGCCCGGCATCCCTGCCGGGCAGCTGTGCGTCCGGATATTTGACCGCTCGTTCTAGATTGCTCTAGGCTCCTGGGTGTGGCAAGGAGCAAGGAGTTCGACCCCGACGCGGCGCTCGACAGGGCGCTTGAGCTGTTCTGGGAGCGCGGCTACGAGGCGACGTCCATGGCCGACCTGGTGGCACACCTGGGCATCGGCCGGGCCAGCCTGTACGCGACGTTCGGCGGCAAGCACGAGCTGTACCTGCGTGCCCTGCGGCGCTACCTCGACGGGCGCGGGCCCATCGAGCTGCTCTCCCAGCCGGGGCCCGCGCTGCCCGCGGTGCGTGCCCTGGTCGAGAGCTACACCGAGGAGGCGATCGCCGACCAGCGCGGTTGCATGATCGTCAATGCGGCTGGCGAGCTGCTGCCGCGCGACCACACGGTGGCGCGGTTCGTCGAGAACAACTGGGCGGAGCTGGAGGGCGCGCTGACGTCGGCGCTGATCAGGGCGCGGGCGCTCGGCGAGCTCGACGGCGACCCCCGTCAGCTGGCCCGGTTCGTGCTCGTCTTCCTGCAGGGGCTGCGCCTGATGGCCAAGGGCTCCCCCGACCCCACCAGGCTCCGGGACGCCACCTGTCAAGCCTTGAGGCTGCTCGTCTGAGCCGCCCCTTTTTCGTCGTCTAATACTGGAATGAGCGTTCTTGAAATGACGAACAACTTCACCGGCAGGATCGCCCTGGTCACGGGCGGCGGCTCCGGCATCGGGCGCGCCGTGGCGCGCGGCTTCGCCCGCGAAGGCGCGACCGTGATCGTGGCGGGCCGCGGTCGCGGCCCGCTGGAGGAGACGGTCACGCTGATCGAGGCCGAGGACGGTCGCGCCGAAGCGATCACCGTGGACGTCACCGACACCGCCGACGTGGCGCGCCTCGTCCAGCGGATCGTCGACCGGCACGGCCGCCTGGACATCGCCGTCAACAACGCGGGGACGTTCACCTTCGGCGAGGTCGCGGACCTGCCTGAGAGCGAGTGGACCCGGGTGTTCGAGGTGAACACGACAGGGGTCTTCCTGGCCATGAAGCACCAGATCGCCGCCATGCGCCAGGCGGGCGGCGGGGTCATCGTCAACGTCAGCTCCAACGTCGGCACGCACAAGCGCGTCCCCGGACTGGGCGCGTACGCCGCGTCCAAGGCGGCGGTCACCGCGCTGAGCCGCACGGCCGCGCTCGAGTGCGTCGGCGACGGCATCCGCGTCAACACCGTCAGTCCCGGCCCGCACGACACGCCGATGTCGCTGCGTTCCGGCGAGAGCGAGGCCGAGCGTGCCGTCCGCATGAAGGAGCAGAACCCGGCGGGGCGGGTCGGCAGTCTCGACGAGATCACCAGCGCCGTCCTCTGGCTCGCCTCCGACGGGGCCGGCTACGCCGTCGGCCAGGACCTCGTCCTCGACGGCGGAGCCTCCGCCTGACCGCGCCGGACGGTCCTGAATCTAGATGCCGACCGTCCGGAATGCCTCTAAGGTGCACGCGTGAGAGATGTTCGGCTTCTGCCCAAGGCGCACCTGCACGTCCACCTGGAGAGCACCGTGCGGCCCGGCACCCAGCGCGAGCTGGGCGGGCCACCGGAGCGGCAGGGGACGTTCGCCACCTTCCGCGAGTTCGCCGACCACCGCGCGCTCGTGCGCGGGCTGCTGCGCACCCGCGAGCACTTCCGACAGGTGGCGCTGGAGTTCTGCGAGGACGAGGCGGCCCAGGGCACCCGGTACGCGGAGGTCATGTTCACCGCCGCCTCGCACGGCGAGCGGCTCGGCGACATGGAGATGCCGCTCGAAGGGGTGCTGGAGGGGCTGGCCGAGGGGGCCGAACGGTACGGGATCGAGTGCCGGGTGCTGCTGGACCACTCGCGGCGGCGTCCCGTCGAACGGCTGTGGGAGACCTTCAAGCTCGCCACCCGCCACGACGAGGTGATCGGGATCGGGCTGGCGGGCGACGAGAGCTACCCGCTGGCGCCGTTCGCCGAGGTGCTGGAGACCGCCAGGGACACCGGGCTGCACCTGGTGCACCACGCCGGCGAGGCCGCCGGACCCGACAGCATCCGCGAAGCCATCACCGTCGGGCACACCGAACGCCTCGGGCACGGCATCCGCGTCCTGGACGACCCCGACCTGGTCGCCGAGGTGCGGGAGCGCGGCATCCCGCTGGAGGTCTGCCCCACCTCGAACGTCCTGCTCAGCCTCGTCCCGTCGCTGGCGGAGCACCCGCTGCCGCTGCTGCGCGCGTCCGGGCTGGCCGTCACCCTCAACACGGACGGCGAGACGGCGCTCGCGGACGAGTACGCGCGGGTTCGCGAGGTGTTCGGCTACGACGACACGGCCCTCGCCGAACTGGCCACGGCCTCGATCGACGCGTCGTTCGCCGCACCGCACCTGAAGGCGGCCCTGCGCGCCGACGTGGCCCGGTGGCTCACCCAGTGACGGGGAACCACCTGGGTGCTGATCGTGGTGCTCGCCGGCGCAGCCGCTGGTTCAGGCGCGGAGGCGGGTGATCGGGTCAGCCGGTGAGGGCGGCGGTCAGTTCGTCCCTGCCGCTGGCGCCGGTTTTGCGGAACACCGCCTTGAGGTGGTCGTTGACCGTGTGCACCGACAGCTCCAGGCGGCGGGCGACCTGTTTGGGGGCCGCTCCGGCGCACAGCAGCTCGACGACGCGGCGTTCGCGGGGCGTGATGCCGTACCAGTCGCAGAACGACGGCAGCAGCAGCGCGCCCGTCGCCGCCTGGATGACGACGGCCACGTCTCCGGTGCCGTCGGCGTCGAGCGGCTGGCCCTCGATCGCCATCCATCTGCCGAACCCCGCCGCCGGCGCGCAGATCAGCGGACGCCAGGCGCGCGGGTCGCGCGTGTGCAGCCGCGTGTCGATCGACAGTCCGATCATGAACAGGTCGGCGACCTCGTCGGTCATGCTCGATCGTCCGGGGGTCCGCATCTGCTCCAGCCAGGCGTGCGCCTGCGGGGTGATCGCCCGGGACGTGTGGTCGGCGCCGATGACGATCGTCCCGGCGGGCATGGCGGGCACCGAAGGGGCCAGCGGACCCGCCCTGACGTAGGTCCGCAACGTCATCAGCAGCGCCGGGACCAGCCGCATCGCCCGGCGCGTGTCGTCGACGTCGAACGGCCTGCCGCCTTCCGTCCTGAGCAGCCCGAGGACGCCCCATACGCCGTGCGAGTCGCGCAGGAGCAGCCGCAGCTCGCAACCCACCCCGTGCGCGGCCAGTAACTCCCGCGCCCCGCCCTCGCCCGTCACACAGCCCCGCGCGCCACCCACTGGGTCACCCACTGGGCCGACCACGGCGACGGGCACCGGCAGCCGGGCGAGCACCTCCGGGCTGCACGGATCGCCGTTCCGGTAGCGGTGCAGGACGAGCGCGCCGATCAGGTCGGGCTCGTAGCGATGCCAGAAGCTGAACGACCCCTGACCGAGCCCCGTGGCCGGGCTGGTGCCCACCAGCCGCAGCGCGTCGTGCCCCACGTGCGGACGGATCGCCCGGGAGATCACCTCGCCCAGCTCGTCCGGGCCGGCGCCGTGCGCGACAGCCGCGCACAGCTCACGAGCCAGCCGGTCCTGCGGAGACATCACGCGGCCAGACCAGCACGACCGGACACGCCCGCACAATACGTGCGAGTAACCGATCGAGCACGGTAAGTAAAGTAAAGCGCCGCCGTCAGCCGTCGAGGCTCGCACTCGCCCGGATCGGCGAGGGCTAGGCGTGCGCGCCCACGGTGACGGTGCCGATCGTGAGCCGTGGCCTGCCCTCCAGGATCATCCCGACGCGCTCCACCTGCTCGTCCAGTTCGCGAAGCTGGGCGGCGGTGAGGTCGCGCAGCGGCTCGACGGTGACCTCGATCTTCGTACCCGAGCGGCGCTGATGCCAGACCCCGGCCACGACGCCGTCCACGAGCAGCACGGGATAGTTGCCCGCCTGGCCGCCCGCCAGCGCCCGCCGGGCGGCCGCGCCGGGGTAGAGCCGCTCGCGCGGCCGGCCCGCGACGACGTAGGCGTCGAAGTACGGCAGCAGCCGCACACCCCTCGGTGGTTCCTGCGGGAACGCGGTGTCGCCCGCCACCACCCAGGCGGGCTCGCCCTCGAACAGCACCTCCTCCAGGGCGGCCGCCTCGAAGAGCTCCCTGCCGAAGCTGACGGGCACGCCCAGCCACTGGGCGAAGTGCTCGGGCGTCGCGGGCCCGTACGCCGTCAGGTACCGCCGGACGAGCTCGTCCCGGCTGCCCGCCGGCGGGAGGCCGGGCGGCGGGCTCGTGTAGGTGACCTTGCGCCCCCGGTTCCTGCCGAACACGAACGCGCCCCGGTGCGCCGCCGTGGCGTGCGCCGTCCGCCAGCGCGGCCACATGCCCTGGAAGGCGGGCATGACCAGGTCTCCCGCCCACGGCCCGGTGGCGGCGATGACGGCGTCGCTCAGCTCGTCGATCGTCAGCTCCACTCCGTCGACCACCTTGCGGATCGCCTCGACCACCTCGTCCGTCTGGTCGGGCGTCATCCGGACGGACGGGGAGGAGGCCACCGGCGTGGCCTGCACGGACGACAGCACGTCCACCCACATCGGCAGGTCGCGGGTGGGCAGCAGGTGCACGGTGCCGCGCGGTCCGTGCGTCTTGACGAGCGTGCGCTCGTTCCACAGCGCCTCGCGCACGTGCGTCCTGGTGACGCCGCCGAGGCGGAGTCCGACCGACAGCTCGGCCGCCGACAGCACCTGCGCGTGCGCGCCGCACATGGCCGCCACGACGCCGGCGGGACTGCTCTGCTCGGAGGGGATGTCCAGAGCCTGCCGCTCCAGCCGCCTCGCGCTGACTTGGGACCACGTCACTTCGATCATGTCGGCAGCCTAGGGGTATCGCGGAAAGGTTGCTTCCGCGATGGCGCCGCTTCGCTGATGGGAGCCGCCGGCCGCGTCACCCGTCCCCGCTGAGCTGCGACAATAGGGAGGCTTGGCACGTCGGGACGCCGCCACCGGCTCCGACCCGGACAGGACTACAAGGGGCCATCGTGAAGTACATGTTGCTGATCTACAGCAACCCCAGCTCCAAGCAGGTCGTCGCCGACACCGTGGACGAGGTGATGGACGAGGTCGACGCGCTGATGAAGGAGCTGTCGGAGTCCGGAGAGCTGATCGGCGGCCAGGCGCTGGCCGAGCCCGCCGACTCAAGGACGGTCCGGGTGCGCGACGGCGTCCCCGCCGTCACCGACGGGCCGTTCCTGGAGGCCAAGGAGTACCTGGCCGGGTACCTGATCGTCGAGTGCGACAGCCTCGAGCGGGCCACCGACATCGCCGCACGCTGGCCCGACGCGAGGCTGTGCGCGATGGAGGTGCGGCCGATCATCGACGAGGTCGCGGAGTGACCGCCGTCGAGGAGCTGCTGCGCGAGCTGACGCCGCAGGTCCTCGGCGTGCTCGTGCGCCGCTACGGCCAGTTCGACGCCTGCGAGGACGCCGTGCAGGAGGCCCTGCTCGACGCGGCGGTGCAGTGGCCGAAGCAGGGCGTGCCCGACAACCCGCGCGCCTGGCTGATCACGGTCGCCGGGCGGCGGATGACCGACCAGGTGCGCAGCGAGCACGCCCGGCGGCGCAGAGAGGAGACGGTCGCCGCCCAGGAGCCCGCCGACGCGTTCGTCTCGCCCGCGCCGGGCGACGAGCGGCTGCCCGACCAGGACGACACGCTGACGCTGCTCTTCCTGTGCTGCCACCCGTCACTGTCGCAGGCCTCGCAGCTCGCGCTGACGCTGCGGGCCGTCGGCGGGCTGACGACGGCGCAGATCGCCAGCGCGTTCCTGGTGCCGGAGGCGACCATGGCGCAGCGCATCAGCCGCGCCAAGCAGCGCGTCAAGGCGACCGGCGTGCCGTTCCGGCTGCCGCCGGAGCCGGAACGGGCCGACCGGCTGCGCGTGGTCCTGCACGTGCTCTACCTGATCTTCAACGAGGGCTACACCGCCACCTCGGGCCCCGACCTGCACAGGGCCGAGCTGACCCAGGAGGCGATCAGGCTGACCAGGGCGGTGCGGCGGCTGCTGCCGGATGACGGGGAGGTCGCGGGCCTGCTGGCGCTCATGCTGCTCACGGAGGCGCGCCGCCCTGCGCGCACGGACGGGGAGGGGCGGCTGATCCCGCTCGACGAGCAGGATCGCGGGCTGTGGAACGGTCAGGCCATCGCGGAGGGCGTCGCGCTGGTGACGGAGTCGCTGTCGCGCACCGTGCTGGGCCCGTACCAGCTGCAGGCGGCGATCGCGGCCGTGCACGACGAGGCGCCGACGGCGGCCGACACCGACTGGCGCCAGATCCTGGCGCTCTACGAGGTGCTGGCGGGGCTCGACGACAATCCGGTCGTCAGGCTGAATCAGGCGGTGGCCTCGGCCATGGTGCACGGGCCGCGCGCCGGGCTCGACCTGCTCGACAAGCTCGCCACCGACGAGCGGATCTCCGGGCACCACCGGCTGGCGTCGGTGCGCGCGCACCTGCTGGAGAGGGCCGGTGATCTGGACGCCGCCGCGGCGGGCTACCGTGAGGCGGCACGCCGCACCACGAGCCTGCCGGAACAGCGCTACCTGGAGACCCGAGCGGCCAGACTTTCTTGACAGGTATTTTTTTCGGTGAGATCGTTGCGGGATGCATGATGTGGCGGTGATTGAGGACCCCGCGGCAGCGGAGGCGTCGCTCGACCCGATGCGGTCGAGGCTGCTGGCCGAGCTGGTGCAGCCGGGCTCGGCCACCACGCTGGCCGCCAAGGTCGGCCTGGCCAGGCAGAAGGTGAACTACCACCTGCGCACGCTGGAGAAGTACGGCCTGGTGGAGCTGGTCGAGGAGCGCAAGAAGGGCAACGTCACCGAGCGGGTGATGCAGGCCACGGCCGCGTCCTTCGTGATCTCCCCGGTCGCGCTCGACGCCGTCGCTCCCGACCCCGGCCGCTCGCCAGACCGGCTGTCGGCGGGCTGGCTGCTCGCGCTGGCCGCCCAGCTCGTGCGCGACGTCGGGGCGCTGATCACCGGCGCCGCCAAGGCCCGCAAGCGGGTGGCGACGTTCGCCATCACCGGCGAGGTCCGCTTCGCCTCGGCCGCCGACCGCGCGGCGTTCGCCGAGGAGCTGGCCGACGCCGTCACCAGGCTGGTCAGCAAGTACCACGACGAGGACGCCGAGGGCGGGCGCGATCACCGGGTGATCGTCGCCGTGCACCCGGCGGTGAAGAAGGAGCACTGAGCGTGGGCCACGAGTTCGAGCTTCCGCAGGAGGCCACCGTCGAGGCGACCCCCGAGGAGGTGTGGGAGGCCATCTCCACCGGTCCGGGCATCGACTCGTGGTTCATGGGCCGCAACGAGGTGGCCGACGGCGTGGTCCGCACGGTCTTCGGGGGGTTTGCCCTTCCGGAGTCCACGGTCACCGCGTCCGAACCCGGGGGGCGCTTCGCGCACACCAGCGGCAGGGCCGACGACGGCCGGTTCGTCGCCTACGAGTTCCTCGTCGAGGGCCGCGGCCGGGGCAGCACCGTGTTGCGCATGGTGACCAGCGGCTTCCTGCCGGGCGACGACTGGGAGACCGAGTACGAGGCCATGTCCAACGGTCTGGCGATGTTCTTCGCCACGCTGGTGGAGTACCTGACGCACTTCGCCGGACGGGTCGCGACCCCCGTCACCGAGTTCTCGCCCAAGATCGAGGACTGGCCGGACGCCTGGCGCAGGCTCCGCGGGGAGCTTGGGCAGCCGTCCGAGGGCGACCGGGTGCGCTTCGCCCCCGCCGGGCTGGCGCCCATCGAGGGCGTGGTGTACTTCACCAACGCCCAGGCGCTCGGCGTCCGCACGGCGGACGCGCTCTACCGGTTCCTGCAGGGGCGCGACGGCTCGATGGTCGCCGCGCACCACCTCTTCTCCGGTGGCGGCTTCTCCGGTGGCGGCGACCAGGGCCGGGCCTGGCGCGCCTGGCTCGACCAGGTCTTCGGCTGACCCATTCCGCACATTACGGATGACTGCAATCGGGTAGAGCCGGGAAGAGGCAGGTGCAGCGGGGGGACAGATGGTGCAGTTCGTGCGGACGTCGTGCCTGGAGATCGGCTACGAGGAGTGGGGGCCGCCCGACGGGCCGGTGGTGACGCTGGCGCACGGCTGGCCGGACGACGTCCACTGCTGGAAGGAGATCGTCCCCGAGCTGGTCGGGATGGGCTGCCGGGTGCTGGCACCGTACCTGCGCGGGTTCGGGCCGACGGCGTTCCTGAAGGACGACCGGATGCGGAGCGGGCAGGTCGCCGCGCTCGGCCGCGACCTGGCCGAGTTCGCCGAGGGGCTCGACCTGCGCGACGTGGTGGTGGCCGGGCACGACTGGGGCGCCCGCGCGGGCTACGTGGCCGGCGCGCTCTTCCCCGGACGGCTGCGCGGCCTCGTCGCGATGTCCGCCGGGTACGCCGGGCCCGACCCGAAGATCTCCCTCGACGTGGCCCGCGCCTCCTGGTACGAGTGGCTGGCCGCCACCCGGCGCGGACGCGACACCTACGAGCAGAACCGCAGGGACGTCTGCCGATACCTCTGGCAGACCTGGTCACCCGGCTGGCGCTTCCCCGAGGCCGACTTCCGGGAGAGCGCGACGGCCTGGGACAACCCCGACTGGCACGCCGTCACCGTGCACGCCTACCTGCACCGCTGGGGCGACGCGGAAGGCGACCCGGCCTACCGCGAGCTGGAGGAGAAACTGGCGAGCCAGCCGCCGGTCACCGTCCCGGCGATCGTGCTGCACGGTGAGGAGGACGCCGGGAGCCTGCCCGAGACGTCCGAGGGCGAGGAGCATCTGTTCGCCGCCGGGTACGAGCGCCGTGTCCTGTCGGGCATCGGGCACGCCGTGCCCAGGGAGGATCCCGGCGCGGTGGTGGAGGCCACGCTGCGCCTGGTCGGCTGACCCGCGGGCTCAGAGCCGGGTGGCCACCTCGCGCAGGCGGGACGAGGCGTCGGGCGTGACCGGATCGCCGTGGCCGACGCACACCATCGACAGGTCCAGCTCAGACAGCCGCCGGAACGAGCCGGCCGCCGCCGCCGGGTCGGAGTTGAAGACGCCCAGCATGGTGTTGCCGTTGACGTTGGCGACGGTGTCGCCGGCGAACAGCAGGCGGTGGGCCGGAAGGTGGATGGCGATGCTGCCGTCGGTGTGGCCGGGGATGGCGATCACCTCGGCTCCGCCGCCGAAGTCGAGGACGTCGCCGTCGGCCAGCTCCTGGTCGACGCGGGCCGGGGTGGGCGGGGGCATGGGCGGCAGGTTCTCGTAGAGGGTCCGCTCCCAGTCGGGCATGCCGGCCAGGAGGGGGAGTTGCTGGGAGGTCTCGCCACGGACGACGGGGGCGTCGGCCCCATGGACCATGATCGTCGCGTTGGCGGCGATCTCGGAGAGCGCGCCCCAGTGGTCGTAGTGGCCGTGGGTCACGATCACCTGGCGCAGATCGCCGAGCGTGCGGCCGAGCGTCTCGATGGCGCCTCTGATGTCGTCGCCGGAGCCGGGGGTGCCGGTGTCGATCAACGTCAGGGCGTCGCGCTCGCGCCACAGGTAGGCGTTGCCGGTGCCGAGGCGCAGCTGGTGGAGGGTCGGCAGTAGCTCGACGAGGTCCATGGGCGGCAAGTTACGCCACGGCCGTGCCCGCTGGCAGGGCTTTCGCCACGGGCCTAGCGGGACTTCTCCCACCGCGACTCCCTAAACGTCCTTATACCTCCTTGGATAGGGTAGGTTAGAGGAAGTTATGTGACAGTACGCCGTCGAGCAGGGTCCTCCGCCTCGTCGACGCGCTGGTCAGGGAGCAGCCGCCCGACGGTGACCGTCATGGAATCCCTCAAGGAGAAGACTCATGCTTGATCACGTCCTCGTCTGCGAACCCGGCGGGCAGCGGCTGCGCACCGACCGCGACGCCCTCGACCTGATCGGCGAGGCCATGGGGCGGCACGCCCGCTGGGTGGCGGTCCCCGCCGAGCGGCTGCACGACGACTTCTGGCGGCTGAGCACCCGGGTGGCGGGCGAGATCGTGCAGAAGTTCGCCACGTACCGGCTCGGCCTGGCCATCGTGGGGGACGTCTCGGAGCACGTCGCGGCGAGTGAGTCGTTCCGCGCGTGGGTCCTCGAGGCCGACCGCGGCCGGCAGACCTGGTTCGTGGCCGATCTCGAGGAGCTGGAGCGGCGGCTGTCAGCCGGGGAAGGTGCCGCTGGTCACGTTGACGAAGGTGCCGGTGATGGCGGCGGCGTGGTCGGAGGCCAGGAACGCGGCCGTGGCCGCGACCTGCGGCAGCGTGGGTGACCTGCGGGTCATCCGCATGCTGTCGAGCTGCGCGATCAGCCCCTGGAGCGCGGCTTCGTCCAAGACCATCTCGCTGTTCACGGCGGCGAGCTTCTCCGGCGCCAACGACTCCGGCACCCCGGCCGTGTAGATGCCCAGCACCCGCACCCCCTGCGGGCCGATCTCCATCGCCAGATTGCGGACGAAGCTGTCGAGCGCCCCGTCGGCCGGGCCGGTACCGCCCATCATCGGGCTGGCGTGGGCGGACCCGCTGTCGAGCGCCAGGATGACGCCCGAGCCCTGCTGGATCATCTGCCGGGCGGCGGCCCTCGCGGTGACGAAGTTCGCGGTGAGGCCCGTCGTGACCGGCCGGAGCAGGTCGGCCACCGTCATCTCGACCAGCGGGATTCCCTGGACGTCGCCCCTCGTCACGAGGTTGAACGAGACGTCGATGCTGCCGGCCTGGGCGACCACGGCCCTCGCGTGTTCGTCCACGGCCTGCTCGTCGAGGGCGTCGAGGACGGCGACCTCCGCCCGGCCGCCTGCCTCGGTGATCTCCTTGGCCACCCGTTCGAGGCTGTCGCGGGTCCGTCCGGCGAGGAAGACCGTGGCGCCCTCCTCGGCGAAGGTCTTCGCGATGCCGCCGCCCAGCGAGCCCCCGGCGCCGTAGATGATCGCGTTCTTGTTCTCGAGCAACATGGTCGTTCTCCTGGTATCGATGGCGTGTCGTGGTGCGTTTTCATCAACGCGTCGCTTCGGGAGCGTGCGGATCGACACGTGCGGCGGAAGTTTTTTCACCGATTCCCAGGGGAGGGTCCGCAGCCACCGCGCCAGGCGGCGGTCAGTGGCTGTGCCAGGTGGCGGCCGGTGGCTGTGCGAGGTGGTGGTCAGCGGTTGTGCCAGGCGGTGGCGACTCGCTGGGCCGCGTCGTCGGCCTGGCGGAGGCCGGCCTGGTAGGACGGGTGCCAGGCCGACAGGTCGTGCGGGTCCAGGCCGAAGACGGATTGGGCGGCCTTGTCCGCGGTGATCGTGACGATGGTGCCCGCGAGGTCCCGGTCGAGGGGGCCGGACTGGTGCAGGTGGGCCAGCGGTTCGACGGCGACCAGGACGTCCGCGCCCGCGGCCAGATCGGCGTTGAGGCCGGCGCGGAGGAAACCGTCCATGTACCGGCGGCCGTTGATGGTGATCGGTGGGAAGACCGCCGGCATCGCGGTGCTGGCCGCCACGGCGGCCGCCAGCGGGGCGCCGCTCCGGGCGTCCCAGACCTCGGGGTCGCCGGACACGGTGTCAACGGCAGGGATCAGCAGTCTTCCGTCCGGCCACGCCGACGTGGTGACCAGGCGGCCCATCCGGGCGAGGTGCGCCTCCTCGGGGCCGGTGGCCGCGTCGAGCGCGAGCCGACCGACGCGGCGGCGGATGTCCGCGGGCGACAGCGTGGCGTCGCCGAGCGTCTCGAACACCTGCCCCAGCCGGACGTGGTCCACCAGCGGAGCCCTCGCGTCGGGGCCGCCCCGAGAACCGTCCAGGACGGCGTCGCCAGCGGTCGCCCCGGTGCCGCCCGCCCCGGTGCCGCCCGCCCCGGTGCCGCCTGGGCCGGTGGCGCCCGCCCCCGTGCGTCCCGCGCCGGTGGCTGCCGCGTGAGAGCCGCTGGCGGTGGGAGCGGCTCCGTTGGGGGCGCCCCGGTTGGTGGGGCTCGGGTTGGTGGGGGCCGGGTTGCTGCGGGAGGCGGCGAGGCGGTCGAGGTCTTCGCCGGTGGCGAGCATCGCGCCGATGATCGCCCCCGCCGAGGTGCCGACGATCAGGTCGGCCTCCGCCAGGTTCACGCCGTGGCGGCGCAGGCCGTTGGCCAGGCCGGCCATCCACGCCGTCCCCACGACCCCTCCGGGCCCCAGGACCAGTGCCCTGCTCACAGTGAGTCTCCCTTCCTCGGTCCGCCGCCGAGTCTGGCACCTCAACCGAAGTAGAGGTCAAGCGCCCGTCGGGGCCCGCCTGCCCCAGGGTGACGCCGTGGCAGGCGAGGTCCTCCGCTCGTCGGAGATGTCGAGCCCGGGGAGCTTCAGACGTCCAGCAGGGAGTGGGCGCGGGGGGTGCGCACGTACAGCATGGTCCGGCCGACGCGGTGTTTGGCGACCAGGCCGGCCGCGAGCAGCAGCGACAGCTGTTCGGAGACGTTCGCGGGCGACAGGCCGGTGCGGCGGGACAGGTCGGTGGTGGAGGCCGGCGCCTCGAGCTCCCTGAGCAGCAGCGCGCGCGAGCGGCCGATGACCGCCGCCAGCGCGTCGGGTGCCGGCGCCGTGCCGCGTTCCCACAGGGTGGCGACGGCGCGCACCGGATAGGTGACGATGGGCTGGCCGGGGGAGTCGGTGCGGTAGAAGATCCCGGGCCAGACGAAGACGGACGGCACCAGCAGCAGCCCCTCGCCCGCCAGCACCCGGGACATCGACTCGGGACGCTGCTCCAGGCAGAGGTTGTGGCCGTCCCAGCGGACGGCCGGGTGCATGTCCGCGAACAGCCCCGCCGCGCCGTGCTCGGCGAACTGCCGGGTGCGGTAGAGCAGGTCGCCTTCGAGCAGGCTGCGCATGCGCGGCCAGTGCGGCGCGATCGCGACCTGCCAGTACGCCTCGATCGTGCGTGCCAGCCGGTCCAGCGCCGGGGCCGGGTTCCGGTACAGCTCGCTGGCCGAGCCCGCCGGCGGGCCCGAGGTGGGCCGGCTGGTCATGCGGTCGAGATCGCCGCGGACGACCTCGTCGGGGGTGGCGCGCAGGGCTGCCAGCTCGACGGCCAGGTCCGGGACGGGCGTGGCCGGGATCGGGACCAGGAAGTCGGGGATGTAGTCGCCGCCGGGGACGAGGTCGAGCAGCGGGCTCAGCTCGCTGCCGAGCAGCGGGCGTACCTGCTTGAACCACGGCAGATGCAGCGCCCGCCCCGCAGGGGTCCGCAGCGCGTGGACGCTGGCGGTGACTTCTCTGAGCGGGGAGAAGGCGAACCTGATGGAGGTCAGGTCGTAGGCGGAGAACGCCAGCGTGAGCATGCGCCTCCCTCGGATTCGGCTGCGGCCGAATGTATCGCAGGCCGGTGCGGGCCGCCCGTGCGCTGTACGATGTGCGGCATTTGATCATGCCTGGATCGGGGAGGGAACGATGGCGGATCTGAGCCTGCTGTGCGTGCACGCGCACCCTGACGACGAGGCGATCTGGACGGGCGGCGCCCTGGCCCGCTACGCCGACGCCGGCGCCAGGACGGCGGTCGTCACCTGTACCTGGGCGGAGGGCACACGCAGGGCCGAGGAGCTGGAGCGCTCGCTGGCCATCCTCGGCGCGGGCGCCCCCCGGCTGCTGGGCTACGCCGAGGCCAACGGCACCGAGTCCGCGCCGGGCGCCCCCCGCCTCCTCGACGCGCCGTTCGACGAGGCGGTGGGGCGGCTGGTCGGGCACATCAGGGAGTTCCGCCCCGACGTGGTGGTCACCTATGACGCGTACGGCGGCTACGGCCACCCGGACCACCTGCACGTGCACCGCCTGACGCTGGCCGCCGTCGAGGCGGCCGGCTACGACCAGCTCTACGACGGCGACCCGTGGCGGCCCCGCGCCCTGGCCATGGCGACCGTGCCGCGCTCCTTCGTCACGGAGATCTGGGAGGAGCTGTTCGGCGTCGCCCCGACGGGGACGCTCCCGGGCGTCCCCGACGACCAGATCGACACCACGCTGGACGTCAAGCCGTGGGCCGACCGCAAGTGGGCCGCGCTCCTGGCCCACGAGTCGGAGATCGAGCGCGGCTCCACCATGACGATGCTGGCGGCCCTCCCGCAGGCCCAGCGCGACCGGATGCTGACCACCGAGTGGTACATCCGCCGCGACACCGCCCCCGCCGGCCCACGGGACGCCTTCTGAACCCTCAGGCCCGCACGTACTCGCGCAGGTGCTGGGCGGTGAGCGTGTCGCCGTGGGTGACGAGGTCGGCGGGCGTCCCGGTGAAGACGATCTGGCCGCCGTCGTGGCCGGCTCCGGGGCCGAGGTCGACGATCCAGTCGGCGTGCGCCATCACGGCCTGGTGGTGTTCGATGACGACGACCGTGTTGCCGTCGTCCACGAGCCGGTCGAGCAGGGCGAGCAGCTGGTCCACGTCGGCGAGGTGCAGGCCGGTGGTCGGCTCGTCCAGGACGTAGATCGCGGCCTTCTCGGCCATGTGGATGGCCAGCTTGAGCCGCTGCCGCTCGCCGCCCGACAGGGTGGTGAGCGGCTGGCCCAGCCCGAGGTAGCCGAGGCCGACGTCGGCGAGCCTGTCGAGGACGGCCCTGGCCGGGCCGCTGGTGAAGAAGTCGCGCGCCTCCGACACCGACATGGCCAGCACCTCGCTGATGTCCTTGCCGCGCAGCTTGTAGGTGAGCACCTCGGGGGTGAACCGCTTGCCCTCGCACTGCTCGCACACCGACGCCACCCCGGCCATCATCGCCAGGTCGGTGTAGACCAGGCCGATGCCCTTGCAGTTCGGGCAGGCGCCTTCGGAGTTGGCGCTGAACAGGGCGGGCTTGACGCCGTTGGCCTTGGCGAAGGCCGTCCGGACCGGGTCGAGCAGGCCGGTGTAGGTGGCCGGGTTGCTGCGGCGCGACCCGCGGATCGCCGACTGGTCGACCACCACCACGCCGTCGCGGCGGGGGAGCGAGCCGTGGATCAGCGAGCTCTTGCCCGATCCCGCGACGCCGGTGACCACGGTCAGCACGCCCAGCGGGAGGTCGACGCTGACGTTCTTGAGGTTGTTCGCGGTCGCCCCGGTGATCGAGAGCTGCCCCGTCGGGCGGCGGGCCGTCTCGCGCAGGCGGGCGCGGTGGTCGAGGTGGCGGCCCGTCAGCGTGCTCGAGGCGCGCAGCCCGGCCACGTCGCCGGTGTAGCAGATCTGGCCGCCGGCGGTGCCCGCACCCGGGCCGAGGTCCACCACGTGGTCGGCGATCTCGATCGTCTCCGGCTTGTGCTCGACGACCAGGACCGTGTTGCCCTTGTCGCGCAGGCGGAGCAGCAGGTCGTTCATCCGGCGGATGTCGTGCGGGTGCAGGCCGACCGTCGGCTCGTCGAAGACGTAGGTGACGTCCGTCAGGCTGGACCCCAGGTGGCGGACCATCTTGACCCGCTGGGCCTCGCCGCCCGACAGGGTGGCCGACTCGCGGTCCAGGCTCAGGTAGCCCAGGCCGATCTCCACCAGCGAGTCGAGGGTGGCGCGCAGCGTGGCGACCAGCGGCGCCACCGACGGGTCGTCGATCTTCCTGACGAACTCGGCCAGGTCGCTGATCTGCATGGACGCGCAGTCGGCGATGTTCCGCCCGTCGATCTTGGACGACAGCGCGGCCTGGTTGAGCCTGGCGCCCCCGCATGTCCGGCAGGTGGTGAAGGTGACGGCGCGGTCGGCGAACGCCCTGATGTGGGACTGCATCGACTCGCGGTCCTTGGACAGGTAGACCCGCTGCACCTTGACCACCAGCCCCTCGTAGCTGGTGTTGATGCCGCTCTGCTTGATCTTGGTGGCGGGCTTGTAGAGGAAGTCGTCCCACTCGGCGGCGGTGAAGTCCTTCAGCTTGACGTCGGGGTCGTAGAGGCCGGACTCGGCCAGCACCTTCCAGTACCACGAGCCCACGGTGAAGCCGGGGACCGTGATCGCGCCCTCGTTGAGCGAGAGCTCGGTGTCGACCAGCTCGGCCACGTCCACGTCGGTCATCCGGCCGAGACCCTCGCAGGCCGGGCACATGCCCTCGGCGCTGTTGAAGCTGAAGGCGGTCGAGGTGCCGACGTGGGGGGTGCCGAGGCGGCTGAAGATGATGCGCAGCATCGTGTGCGCGTCGGTCGCGGTGCCGACCGTGGAACGCGAGTTGACGCCCATCCGCTCCTGGTCGACCACGATGGCGGCGCTCAGGTTGCGCAGGGCGTCGACGTCGGGACGGCCCAGGCTCGGCATGAACGACTGGATGAAGGCCGTGTAGGTCTCGTTGATCAGCCGCTGCGACTCGGCGGCGATGGTGCCGAAGACGAGCGACGACTTGCCCGACCCGGACACGCCGGTGAAGACCGTCAGGCGGCGCTTGGGGATGTCCAGCGAGACGTCCGCCAGGTTGTTCTCCCTGGCCCCACGGACCTCGATCACGTCGTGACTGTCGGCGATGTTGGGGTGCACTGATATCCTTACGGCATAAAGAGTCGGCTGGGCCACGTTATTTTATGGCATAAGGAGTTGCAAGTTGGTGGTTTTCGCCGCGCAGGGAGACGCCCGCCGGTCGATGGCCCTGCTGTGGCGCGCGGCCGGTTCGGGGAGCGTCCGCACGGGGCCCGGGCCCAAGCCCGCGCTCAGCATCGACATGATCGTCGACGCGGGCATCGCGATCGCCGACGCCGAGGGGATGGCGGCGTTGTCCATGCGCGCGGTGGGCGAGCGGCTCGGCCGAACCGCCATGGCCCTGTACACGTACGTGCCCAGCAAGAGCGAGCTGGTCGATCTCATGTACGACCAGGTGCTGATCGAGCTGCCGACCGGCTACGACCTGAGCCGGGGGTGGCGGGCGGCCGTCACCGCGTGGGCGCAGGACCACTGGGAGTTCTACGTCCGGCACCCGTGGGTGCTGCAGGTGTCGCAGGCCCGGCCGGTGCTCGGGCCCAACGACTACGCCCTCGTGGAGACGCTGCTGCGCATCCTGCGCGAAACCGGCCTGGTCCCCGGGGCGCTGCGACGGCTGACCGGCGCGCTGATCCAGTTCGTGCGCGGGCTGGCGCAGACGGCCGCCGAGTCCCGCCAGGCCCTGATCGAGACGGGCCGCTCCGACGAGGAGTGGTGGGAGGAGCGCGCGACCCTGCTGACGGAGGTCGCCCCCGACTTCTGCGAACGCTTCCCGCTGATCAACTGGCTGGCCGCGGAGGGCGCGTTCACCGTCGAGGACGGCGACGGCTCCTACATGGAACGGGAGGGCAGGGAGACCTTCCGGGCCGGCCTGACCGTCCTGCTCGACGGCGTGGAAGCGGCCGTGACGTCCCGACCGGCCGCGTAGCCGCTCCGACCACCCGCCGACGGGGCCGGTCACCCGGCCGCGCACGGGCGACCGCTGTTCGTGGCCACTGTGCGAGAGGCGGGCTTACGGCGCTCCGGTACGCCCGTTATCGTGTCCTCCATGCGTTTCGGGGTGCTCGGGCCGCTGGCGGTATGGGCTGACGGCGGCGAACCGGTGCCGATCCCCGGGGCCAAGGTGCGGGCGTTGCTCGCCGTCCTGCTCATGCACGACGGACGGCCGGTGCCCGCCGACCGGCTGATCGACGACCTGTGGGGCGACGACCCGCCCGGCAACCCGCCGGGCGCGCTGTCGGCGAAGGTGTCGCAGCTGCGCCGCGCCCTGGAGGACGCCGAACCCGGAGCCAGGGGCCTGGTCCGTTCGCACCCGGCCGGATACGTCCTCCAGGTCGAGCCGGACGCGGTCGACGCGCGCCGCTTCGAGACGCTGCTCGCGCGGGCCGGGCAGGCCGACGCCGCGCTGCTGGCGGGCGCCCTCGCGCAGTGGCGCGGAGCCGCCTACGCCGACTTCGCCGACGAGCCGTTCGCCCGCGCGGCCATCGCGCACCTGGAGGAGCGGCGGCTGGCCGCGCAGGAGGACCTGGCGGAAGCCCGGCTGGCGCTCGGCGAGCACGGCCCGCTGGTGAGCGAGCTCGGCCGGCTCGTGGCCGAGCACCCGCTCCGCGAGCGGCTGCGCGCCGCCCACATGCGCGCCCTCTACCGCACCGGACGCCAGAGCGAGGCCCTCGACAGCTACGCCGACCTGCGCGCCCGGCTGGCCGACGAGCTCGGCCTGGACCCCGGCCCCGGCCTGACGGCGCTCCACCAGGCGATCCTCACCCAGGACCCGGCCCTGGCCGGCCCGTCAGGGCGCCCGCGCACCAACCTGCCCGCCCTGCTCACCGGCCTGATCGGCCGGGACACGGCCGTCGCCGAGGTCCGCGCCCACCTGGCCGCCGACCGCCTGGTGACGCTCACCGGGCCGGGCGGCGTGGGCAAGACCCGCCTCGCCCTGGAAACGGCGACCCAGCTGGCCGGCACCTTCCCCGACGGCGTGTGGCTGGTCGAGCTGGCCGGAACCCCGGGCGGGGCGGTGGAGCTGGTCGAGGTCGTGATGGCCGCACTGGAGATCCAGGACGGCGGCGGGCGCGCCGAGGAGCGGCTCGTCGCCGCGTTGCGGGCCCGCCGGCTGCTGCTCGTCCTCGACAACTGCGAACACCTCGTCGAGCAGGCCGCCGAGCTGGTCGAGCTGCTGCTGAAGGGCGCTCCCGACCTGCGCGTCCTGGCCACCAGCCGGGAGCCGCTGGCCGTCGCGGGCGAGGTGGTGTGGAGCGTCCCGCCGCTGGAGGTGCCCGGCCCCGGCGCCGACCCGGCGACGCTGGGCGAGTACGGCGCGGTGCGGCTGTTCACGGCCAGGGCGTCCGCCGCCGCGCGGGACTTCACGCTGGACGCCCGCACCGCCGGCGACGTCGCCACCCTGTGCAGGCGGCTCGACGGGATCCCGCTGGCCCTGGAACTGGCCGCCACCAGGGTCCGGGCGCTCGGCGTGGACGGGCTGGTCGCCAGGCTCGACGACCGCTTCCGCCTGCTGGCCACCGGCTACCGGGGCGCCCCGCCGCGCCAGCAGACGCTGACCGCGATGATCGACTGGAGCTGGGGGCTGCTGACCGGGCCGGAACGGCTGGCCCTGCGGCGGCTGGCCGTCCACGCCGACGGCTGCTCGCTGGCGGCGGCCGAGTCCGTGTGCGCCGACGCCGACCTGCCCGCCGCCGACGTGCTGGATCTGCTGGCCCGCCTGGTGGACCGGTCCCTGGTGGTGGCCGTCCACGGCCCGGGAGGCGTCCGCTACCGGCTGCTGGAGTCGGTGGCCGCGTACTGCGCCGAGCGCATGCACGAGGCGGGGGAGTACGAGCAGGTGCGCAGGCGCCACCACGCCTACTACACCGACCTCGCCGAACGCGCCGACCCCCACCTGCGCGGCCCCGAACAGCGGGAGTGGCTGCGCCGCCTCGACGCCGAGTCCGCCAACCTGCGCGCCGCCCTTGACGGCGCGGTCGCCGACGGCGACGCGGGCCTGGCGCTGCGCCTGACGAGCGCCCTCGCCTGGTTCTGGTTCCTGCGCGGACGTCTCACCGAGGCCCGCCGCTCCCTGGACGCGGCCCTCGCCCTCACCGGATCTCCGGGCGACGCCGCCGTCCGGGCCCGGGCCGCGGCCTGGCAGGAGGGGATCGCGGTGCTGCAGGGAGACCGCACGGAGCGGGCCGCGCTGCGCTCGTTCGAGGGGGCGGGCGACCCTGTCGGCGAGGCGATGGCGGCCTGGTTCCTGGCGTACGGGCAGCTCGACGCCGGCGAGCTGGCCAGCGCGGACGAGCTGCTGCAACGGGCGCTGGCCGCGTTCGAGGCGGCCGGAGACCGGTGGGGGATCGCCGCGACCCTGGTCACCCGCACCAAGCTCGCCCACATCAGGGGCGACCTGGAAACGCTGGAGCGCGACGGCGAGCGCGGAGCCGAGCTGTTCGCCGCGCTCGGCGACCGCTGGGGGGAACTCCAGGCCGCCGCCTGGCTGGGCGCGCTGGCCGAGATGACCGGCGACCACGAGCGGGCCGTGCGCCTGCACACGGACGGGCTCCGGCTGGCCGAGGAGCTGGGCCTGTGGCCGGAGGTGGCGGGGCGGCTGGCCTGGCTCGGCTGGCTCGCGTTGCAGCTCGGCGACCACGTCCAGGCTCGCGACCTGTGCGAGCGTGGCAGGCGGCTCGCGGCCGAGCAGGGTCTGCGGCCGGCGGAGATCTTCGCCGAGATGGGGCTGGCCTTCGCCGCCAGGAAGGGCGGCGACCTCGACACCGCGCAGGCGCTGCTGCGGCGGATGCTGGAGTCGAACCCGTGGCAGGACGGCGAGCAGATCCCGCCGCACCTGCCGATGATCACGATCGAGCTGGGGTTCACCGCCGAGCTGCGCGGCGACCCCGCGTCGGCCCTCGCCCTGCACCGGCGGGCGTTCGCCATGGCCTGCGAGCTGGACGCCCCCCGCGGCCAGGCCCTCGCCATGGAGGGCCTGGCCGGAGCGGTGTCACTCGCCGGCGACCCGGCCCGAGCCGCGCGGCTCCTCGGCACGGCCGCCGCGGTCCGCGACGCGGCGCTGCTGCCGCTGGGGCCGGACCAGCGCGACGACGTCGACCGGATCACCGGGCGGGTGTCGGCCGCCCTGGGACAGGACGCCTTCGCGGCCGAGTACGAGACGGGCCGCAAGCTGACGCCGCACGACCACGCCCAGCCGTCATGACACCTGAGGCCGGTACGACAGGACGACGACGCCCGAGCTGAACGTCCTGGTGCCCGACGGCGTCAGCGTCGCCCTGGTGCCCGGCCGGAACAGCGGGTCGCCCTTCCCCTTGATCACGGGGTACACCCAGATGTGGTACTCGTCGAGCAGGCCGTGCTCCATCAGCGTGTCGGTGAGCCTGCCCGTGCCGTACATCAGGATGTCGCCGCCGGGCTGCCGCTTCAGCGCCGCCACCTCGTCGGCGACCTCGCCCTTGAGGACGGTCGCGTTCCACCCGACCTCACCCAGCGTCGAGGACACCACGTACTTCGGCATCCCGTTGATGCGGTCGGCGAACTCGCCGGGCACGGACGGCCACGCCTGGGAGAAGCCCTCGTAGGTGACCCGGCCCATCAGCAGCGCGTCGCTGCCGCGCAGCAGGTCGAAGCCGAAGGCGCCGCTGTCCTCGGTCGCGTGGCTGAGCGACCACTCCTGGGGGTTGTCGATGTAGCCGTCCAGGGTCGTGTAGACCGTGGCGATCACTCGTCTCATGGTGTTTCTCCTTGTGCGTTGTAGGGGTGCTTCGTCCTGGCGTCCCTGAGCGCTCTGGCCCACCAGGTGAGCTGGTCGAGGGTGGCTCTGACCGTGTCCTCGCCGTCGCCCGGCCTGGGCCAGCTCCCGTCGGGGGCGAACCGGTTCCAGTAGCAGGGCAGGCTGACGGCGTCCCGGATCGGGACGGCGTGCAGTTCGACGAACACCTGCCGCAACTGGGCGACCGCGTGCAGGCCGCCCGACTCCCTGCCGTACGCGACGAACGTGACGGGCTTGGCCTGCCACTCCTCGTGGAACCAGTCGATGGCGGTCTTGAGCGGCGCGGGGAAGCTCAGGTTGTACTCCGGGGTCACGACCACGAACGCGTCGGCCGCGGCGAGCCGCGGGGCCAGGGCCTGGACCTGCGGGGGCAGGCGCTCGTCCTGGTCGGCGAGGGTGTCGGGGAGGTCGGCCTCGGCCAGGTCGACGAGGTCGACGTCCAGCTCCTGGCGTCTCCTGGCGCGGCAGGCGAACCAGCCGGCCACGGTGGGCCCGAAACGCCCGTTGCGGGTACTGCCGATGATGACGGCCACCCGCAGCCGATCGTCCGCCATCTCCGTCTCCTTCGCGGTCGTGATCCCGGTGCGTTCACGATGCCGTGAGGCGTTTACGGTTTGTTGCTCACGGATTTACGGCCGCGCTCCGCCGTCACGGCGAGCCCAGCGCTCCGTTTTGCGGCCGCGCTTCGCGGCGCGGAACTCAGCCGTCACGGCGGGCCCAGCGCTCCGTGAACAGCCTGCCGGACGGCGGCCGGCCCGGCAGCGGCTCGTCGTGGACCGCGCGCAGGCCGTCGACCGCGATGGCGACCACGCGCCTGCGGGCCTGCGCCGCGGCCTCGGCGAGGTCGTCTTGCCCCTGCTTGCGCAGCTGGTCCACGAAGGGGGACGCGCGGAGCTGCTCGATCAGCAGGGAGACGTCGACGGCGGTGACGCCGGGCCGCAGCACGCCCGCGTCGCGCGCCCTGGCGACCAGCGCGGCCACCAGCTCGGTCGAGCGCTCGTACTTCGCCCCCATCTCCTCGGTGACCTCGATCGTGCCGGCGATCGGCGCGAGCGAGCCCTGGCCGAACTCGACGCAGGCGACGACGAAGCCGGCCAGCCCCGCCCACGGGTCGGCGGCGGCCAGGCCCTGCTCGGCGGCCTCGTTGTGGTGGTCGAGCGAGAGCACTGACAACCGCTGGAACAGCTCTTCCTTGGTGCGGTAGCGGCGGTAGAGGCTGCCGATGCCGACCCCCGCCCGGGTGGCGATGGCCGCGACCGAGGCGTGCGCGCCGTCGGCGGCCAGCACCTCGCGGGCGGCCTGCAACAGCGCGCGGTCGTTCCGCTCGGCCTCGGCCTGGCGCGGGGCGCGGCGCCTGCGTTCGCTCACGTCCGCCATCCTAGCGGCGGCGGAGCGAATCGCTCCGCCGTCGGCAACGCATAAGCGCTGCGCAAGGCGGGTCAGACCGTCGGGCGGGTGGACGTCGTGGAGGCGATATGCGGCCGACGCTACCGAGCCGCGCGGCCACGAACCGCAGGCCGCGCGAAAATGTTTACTCATGCGCAAAGTCGCGTCAAGCCTTGTCTTTGCGTGCAGTATTGGGCATCGTTGATCACAACGACCCCCAGCGATTGCCGTCCGGCCGCACAGTGTGGTGCGGGGAGCACAGCTCGACGACTCAACGTGATGGAGCGTTTGACAGAGCATGGATGATCTCCGAATTGCCGCCATCGGACTGGGACAAAGGCGCAGCCTCGCCGTCGCCGCCCACCGCGAACCAGGCCGCGGATCGCGCATCACCGCCGTCTGCGATCTGGACGAGACCACCCTCCGCAAAGAGGCCGACTTCTTCGGCGCGAACGCCGCCGAGACTGACTACCGCCGCCTGCTGGACCGCGACGACATCGACGCGGTGCTGGTGGCGACCCCCGACCACACCCACGCCCGGGTGGCCATCGACGCGCTGAGCGCCGGCAAGGCCGTCTACCTGGAGAAACCGATGGCGACGACGGTGGCGGACGCCGACGCAGTGTTGCGCGCCGCCAGGGAGTCAGGCTCCCGGCTGTACGTCGGGCACAACATGCGGCACATGGAAGTGGTGCGCCTGATGCGCCGGCTCGTGAGGGAGGGCCGGATCGGCGTCCCGAAGGCGGTGTGGATCCGCCACTTTGTGGGCCACGGCGGCGACTACTTCTTCAAGGACTGGCACGCCGAGCGGTCCAAGGTCAACAGCCTGCTGCTGCAGAAGGCCTGCCACGACCTCGACGCCATGCACTGGATCGTCGGGGGCTCCACCGAGGAGGTGCAGGCGATGGGCGGGCTGACTGTCTACGGCGACCTGCCGCGGCGCGAGGCGGGAGTGCCCAAGCCGGAGACCTGGCTGAGCAAGGAGTACTGGCCGCCGTCGAGGCAGCGCGAGCTCAACCCGGTGATCGACGTCGAGGATCTCGCGCTGCTCAACCTGCGCCTGGACAACGGGGTGCTGGCCGCCTACCAGCAGTGCCATTACACCCCTGACTACTGGCGCTCCTTCACGGTGATCGGGGACGCCGGGCGGCTGGAGAACTTCGGTGACGAGCCGGGTGGCGTGATCCGGGTGTGGAACACCGGCCGCCGCAACTACGACCCGTCCGGGGACGCGGAATTCCCCATCCCCGGGCCGGTCGGCGGGCATGGCGGGGCGGACGCGAAGGTGATCGAGGAGTTCGTCCAGTTCGTGCGCGAGGGTGGGCCTACCGACACCTCGCCGGTGGACGCGCGGATGGCGGTGGCCGCCGGTGACCTGGCAACCCGCTCGCTGCGGGACGGCGGGGCCGTCCTGCGGGTGCCCGAGCTGCAGGGATCGCTGCGGGCCTACTTCGACAACGGGCAGGTGGAAGCGGCGTGAGCGGGCGTCAAGACCGGTTCGACCTGAGGGGAAGGGTGGCGCTGGTGACCGGCGCGGCCGGGGGTGTCGGCCGGGTGACGGCACGGCGGCTGGCGGCCTCGGGCGCGGCGGTGGCAGTCACCGACATCGACGAGTCCGGCGCGGTCGACCTCGCCAAGGAGATCACCGCCGACGGAGGCACGGCGATCGGCCTGCGGCTGGACGTCACCTGTACCGAGAGTGTGTCCGCGGGTTTCGCCACGGCCGCGCAGAAGCTGGGCGCCCCGGTGGACGTGCTGGTCAACAACGCCATCGTGGCCTGCCCGGTGCCACCCCGCTTCCACGAGGCGCCGCAGCTCCTCTGGGACACCGACCTCGACGTGATCGTCAAGGGCGCGGTGCGCTGCGCGCAAACGGCACTGCCCGCCATGATGGCCCGCGGCGACGGCGTGATCGTGAACGTCGTCTCGGTGAACGCCTTCGCCTTCTTCGGTCACCCCTCCTACAGCGCCGCCAAGGCGGCGATCGTCTCGCTGACCCGCTCGCTGGCCGTGGAGTACGGCGGGCACGGCATCCGGGCGAACGCGGTCAGCCCCGGGACCATCCGTACCCCGGCGTGGGACGAGCAGATCGCCAAGAACCCGGCCACCTTCGAGGCGCTCAAGCAGTGGTACCCGCTGGGACGGATCGGGGAGCCGGACGATGTCGCGACGTCGATCTGCTTCCTGGCCTCCGACAGCGCCGGCTGGATCACCGGGTCGGTCCTGACGGTCGACGGCGGGCTCACCGCGGGCAACGCCCTGATGGCCCGCTCCGTCGAAGGCAGCTGATCACTGAAGAACACCCACGCGCGCGCCGGCGAGAGGGCCACGTCGGCGCGCGCGTCGCGCCATCAGCCCACATGGCCCGTCAGGAAAGGACGCAACACATGCGCGTCATGCATCTGGTGCAGTGCGGCCCCACGACCGGCGGAACGGTCAGCCACGTCGCCACCCAGGTGACCCACCAGATCGCCCGCGGACTGAAGGTCGGCGTGGTAGCCGGAAGCGACGGCGTCCTGACCGAGCACTGCCGCAGAGCGGGCGCCGACGTCTTCGTCGACCCGACCCTGTTGCCGGTGCCGACTCCGGGGCAGTTCGACGACCCCGCCGCCCTCTTCGAAACGGGCGCCGCCTGGCGGCCGAACCTGATCCACGCCCATTTGATGCACGCCGGCTTCCGTGGCAAGGAGCTCTCCACGACGATCGGGACGCCGCTGCTGTACACGCAGCACATGTACAACCCGGTCGACCCGTTCCTCCAGGCCGCTCTGGCCACGAACGCGGAGTTCCCGGTCATCGCCGTCGCCGAGTTCGCTCAGAGAGCCATCGGCAAGTTCCTCGGTGACGCGGGCCGCGTCCACTACGTGCCGAACGGTGTCGACGTCCCCGCCGCGTCGAGCTTCAGGCTGGAGCCGGCCTCGGGGCCGCAGGTGCTGTACTGCGGCCGCCTGTCGCCGGAGAAGGGCGCGGATGTCGCGATCCTCGCGTTCGAGCTCATGCTCGGCCAACGGCCTGGCGCGAAGCTGCACCTCGTGGGGACGGGCCCGGACGAGACCCTTCTCCACAGGCTGGTCGCCGCCCTCGACATCGCCGAGCACGTGCGCTTCTACGGCAGTGTGTCAGGCGCCCTGACCGCCGAGATCAGCGCGGACGTGCTCCTGGCGCCGTCACGGGGCGACGCGGCCAGCCTCGTCATCCTGGAGGCGATGGCTTCTGGGATCCCGATCGTGTCGACGGCGGTGGGCGGCATCCCCGAGTTGGTCCGGCACGAAGTCGACGGCCTGCTGGTCGCCCCGGACAACCCGCACGCCCTGGCGGAGGCCGCGCTGAGCGTCCTGGCACGGGAGGACCGTGGCGCTGGCATGGCCGGCCGCGCGCGCGACCGATACCAGGAGCTGTACACGGCCACGCGGATGGTGGAACGCACCTGCGCTGTCTACGAAACCGTCGCGCGGTGAGCGGGCACCGTGGCAGAAGGCGGTTGATCTGGCAGTCCACCGCGCTGGTCGTCCTGCTGGCCTCGACCTGGCTGATCGTCGAGGCCTCCCTGCGCGATGCGAGCACCGCGATCGTGTCGGCCGGCCGTACCGGATTCACCGTTCTGGGCCTGCTGGCGCTCACCCGGTGGGCGCCCGCCGGGGCCGCACCGGCCACGAAGGCTACGAACGACACGAGGTACCGGTGGTGGCAGGTCGTGTTGCTCGCGCTGACGGGCGTAACCGCCTACACGGTGCTCTCGACCGTCGCGATCAGCCTCGCCGGACCGGCGCTGCCCGCGCTGGCCCTCTCGCTCACCCCGGCCGTGGTTCTGATCGCCGAGAGCGTCCTGCTGCGCACGTGGCCTCCGCCGCGCACCATCGCCGGAACGATGATCGCGGTCGCCGGCGCCGCGCTCTACACGATCCCCCGGCTGGCGGGGACGCTCGGCGACGACGTTGCGCTCGGGTCGCTGGTCGCGCTCGCGGCGATGTTCTCCATGTCCTTCTACGGCCTGTACTTCAGCAGGACGAATCGCGGTTACCAGGGCGCGATGGCGCCGCGCATTCTGCCGATCTTCGCGGTGGGGACGATCCCGCTTGCCGCGTGGGCGGCGGCGGACGTCGCGGCGGGCGAGCGGGTCAGCTGGGCGGCGCTGGGCATGCTCGTCGTGCTGGGCATCGTGATCTATGTGCCCGCCTACCTCCTGCAGCACCGCATCCTGCTGACCGGCGGGCCGTCCTACTCTGCCCTGCTCGGCCTCGCCGTACCGCCGCTGGTGGGGGTCAGCTCGGCGCTGTTGCAACTCGCCGGGGCGCCCACGCCGATGCAGATCGCCAGCATGGGGCTCACGCTGGCCGGGATGGCTCTCGTCATCCGGAGCAAACTCGCGCAGACGAAGGAGGGCAGGCCCACCCGCGTCACGCTGTCGCGGCCGTCAGATGCCTGATCACGACGTAACACCGCGACTTCGTGACGCAGGACCAAGAGCTCCACCTCCTTGGACGCATCACTCCGCGCGAGCAACACCAGCCACAGGTCAACGTTCTCGGGCCCCTCCCGGCCGCCGAGCGACAAGTGACAGGACGAGCGAGAGGACGAGGAGGACGAGCCCGGCCGCGGGAGCCTGCGCGAGGGCGGCGGAGGCCCCCCACGCGTCGGCGGCGCGCCCGGCGAGGGACGCCGCCAGTGCCGAGCCGGCCGCACTGGCAGAGTTGTTCCAGGTGAAGGCCTGGGTGAGGACGGCTGGATGGACGGCCTTTTCCGTGAGGACGTTCAGCAGGACGAGTGTGGGCGGTATCGCCGCTTCCGTGACCACCACAGCCGCGCCGAGCCAGACGGCGGAGGGCGCGAGGGGAAGCAGCAGTGCCGTGCCTGTCAGATAGGTGGTGGCGATGATGAGTTGGCGGTGTGGTGGGGTGGGGTGCCGTCGCAGCCCGTAGAGCCAGCCGGAGAGCAGCCCGCTGAGGCTGGAGGCGGCGATGATCGGCGCGGCCGTGCCGGGAATCGCATGGCTGATGGCGAAGGAGCTGATAGAGACTCCCATGGTTCCGAAGTACAGTCCGATGGCCAGGTTGAGCAGGGCGAGGAGGAGGAAGGCCGGCTGCAGCAGGGTCCGTCTGGTGCGGGCGTGTTCGGCGTGCTCGTGGGCGGGCGGGGGCGCGGTGCGGCCCTGGGCGGCCAGCGCCCCTCCGCCGCCGAGGATCAGGGCCGCGGCAATGGTGCTGGCGAGGGTCGCGTCGCCGACCGCGCCGAGCGAGGTGACCAGGACTGGCCCGAGGAGGAAGGCGGCGGCGTTGGCCAGGGATTCCAGGGAGAAGGCGGTGGGCAGTTCGTCGGCCCGTTCGCCGCGCAGCAGGTGGGCCCAGCGGGCTGCGGACAGGGCGCCGAGCTGGGGAACGACCGCGCCGGCGCAGGTGGCGGCGCTGATCGCGGCGGCGGGGGTGGTGGATGCAAGGACGCCGGTGATGGCGGCGCCATGGGCGAGAAGGGAGAACGGCAGGACGCGGGTCTGGCCGAACCGGTCGACCAGACGGGCTACATGCGGGCCGATCAGGGCCTCGGCGAGGGCGAATCCGGCGGTGGCCAGGCCGGCGGTGCCGTAGGAGCCGGTGCGGGCGTGCAGCAACCAGAGCAGGCCGAGGCCGGTCATGGCGATGCCGACGCGGCCGACAGCGGCGGTGAGGAAGAAGGCGGCGGCGCCCGGGGTGCGCAGCAGCGGACGGTAGCCGGTAGCGGCGTGGGGCATGAGGGTGTCCTTCATCGCCGCCCGGCGTGGCGAGCCACCTGGGGTCGCCGGCGCCTGAGTGATGCAGAAAGGTGCGGCCCGTGGCCCGCCGGAGGACGTCCATGACTGCGGCGGGACGGGACACGCGCCCTCGCCGCCGCCCTGACACCGAGCGGAGGAGAAACGTGGCGCCCAGGCCAAGGCGGGTCCGGGCAACTGGGATAACCCTAGCAAGACGGCAAGGCGCTTCAGTATGTCTAGGCCGTGTTTGATAAGGCGTTGAGCCACTGGTTGATCGCAGCGATGATGACGACGGCTTCGTAACGTACGGCGAGCTTGTCGTAACGGGTTGCCATGCCGCGGTTGCCTTTGAGCAGGGATGCCGCGTGCCACGGCGTGGCGCAGCCGGTAGAGCGCAGGGTCGAAGGCGGGCGGGCGGCCTCCCTTCGATCCCTTGGCCTTGCGGTGGGCGTCCTGGTCGGCCTTGCTCGGAATGCACGCCTTGACCCCATGCCGGCGCAGATGAGTCCGGTTGGCCTTGCTGGTGTAGGCCTTGTCGGCCAGGACCCGGTCCGGACGGGTCCTGGGACGGCCGCGCCGATGCGGGCCACCCGGATCTTGCCCAGCACCGGAATAAGCTGCGGGCTGTCGCCCCGCTGCCCAGCGGTCAGCTTGCGGCCCTGCTCACAGGCCAGATGCGTCTTGGTGGTCAGCCCGCCGCGCGAGCGGCCCAGCGCATGGTCGCCCGGCTCGTCGTGCACCCCGCCGGGCGGTTCCTTCTGCAGGTGACCCTGTCGGCGTGCTCCGGCCGCGTGCTGGTGAGCCCGGGTGATGGTGGAGTCCACGCTCACCGTCCAGCCGATCTTCCCGGCGGCGTCCGCACACGCCTGCAACGCCGCCAGGATGTGGGCCCAGTTCCCCGCACGCTGCCAGCGGCGGAACAGGCCGTACACGGTGAACCAGCGGCCGTAGCAGGCTGGCACGTCCCGCCACGGCGCCCCGGTCCGGATCCGCCATCGGATCGCGTCGATCAACTGCCGCCTGCTCCACTTCGGCGGACGCCCCTTGCCCGATGCGGCAGGCGGATGCGGCTCCAGTGCCGCCCACTGCGCGTCGGTGAGGTCGTGCCGCCTCGTCACCACTACGCCGGCCACGAGGTCTCCGGTATTTCGTTCTTCTTGGTCGTTGAACCAACTGCCGGAGACCTCTTCGTTCAACGATCAACGACACACCGTAACCGACCAAGCGATACACAACGCGGCGCTGTGTCAGACGCACCCGTCCAACGTGGAGTTGCGGCCGTATCGAAATTCACGCTCGCCGATCGCCACGGCGCATCCTTCCGGCAGCACCGGAGGGGCCAGCTCAGGCAGGGCGACGCCGGCCCAGTCAACCCGCGCTTGAATGTCCTCGGGAGTCTCCAGCGCGGCCTCGTACACATCCGCGGCCAGCTCTTCCCAGATTGCGCCCTCGCCCATGCCCTCGTACCGCCCTCCGGGCTCCGGCAGGCCACCGGCGGCTTGTGCGTCCTCGGTAAAACAAATCGCCGTCAGCCCTGGCACCTTCACCGTCAGGAAGGGATACAGGTCTTTCTCAAGGATGAGCTCCCCGTGACGGTAGACCCTGGCGACGCACCAATCAGATGCACCAGCCGCCCACGATCCGGTGCGAACGTAGTAGGAGACTGCGGCGTCGAGCTCCGACACAGTGCGGCACACGTCGATGTGCTCCCAGCCACCGCCGCCTTGCCAGAACGCACCCTCGAACATGTAGAAACTGTGCATGCCAGCCTCCCGATCGCCCAGGTGAACACCGGGAACCCTACCGACCTTCAACAGCCGGCGATCAAGGTTGGAAAGCTTATGAAACACGGCCTAGCCCCGATCTTTCTCGATCTTGATCTGATTGGCTGAAGGGTTCGGCTGGAGGTCGATTTCCTCGCTGTGGTCAGCGGCTGGTCGTCCGCCGGATGCGCGGCCGCGCCGTTACGACGGCACTCGACGGGGTGACCGCCGCCGTCCCACCAGGGCGGATCACCGCGTTTGGCCTGTTGGCTGCCGCAGGACCCGGCGCACGGATTCCTCACCACTTCCGTCCGCGCCGAGATCGCCCACACAGGCACGCGTCTGGGCGTCACGGGGCCCGGTAGTAATGGCGCAGGATCCAACAGATACGCCTCTCACCTGCGCTTATGCAGAGATCCCGGGCTGGTGGGGCAGACCTGAGCCCTGCCTATCAATGCAGGCCAGAGGCGTATCTGTTGGTTCTTCGGCCGAAGCTACTGAGTCAGGTGCCGGTCCCTATGGCGCGCGAACCCGGCAAGCCCGACACTGGTCGCAAACGGCGGACTCGGCGGAGGCGGTGGGATGACGGCGGACATCGAACGGCCACGGGCCGCGCAGCCCGAACGGCGGCCGGAACTGGACGCGCTCCGCACCCTGGTGGTGGTCGGGCTGGTCTTCTTCCACTCGGCCCTGGTCTTCGACACCCGGGACGACTACTACGTGAAGAACGCCGAGACCACCGGCGTCACCACGGTCCTCGCAGGGCTGGGTGTGATCTGGGCGATGCCGCTGCTCTTCGTGGTCGCGGGGCTGGGCTCGTGGCACTCGATGCGCCGGCGCGGCCCCGGCGGGTTCGCCGTGGAGCGGCTGCGGCGGCTGGGGGTGCCGCTGGTGTTCGCGACGATCACGATCATCCCGGTGCCGCAGTGGTTACGGTTGCGCGGCGAGCCCGGACACCTCGAGTCGTATCTGGAGTTCCTGCCGCGCTTCTTCCGCGTCCACGTGGACCTGTCCAACTTCCCGTTCGTCCTGCGCGGCGAGTACTTCGAGACCGGTCACCTGTGGTTCGTGGTGCTGCTGCTCGCGTTCTCGCTCCTGCTGGCCCCGCTGGTCCGCTGGCTGCCCCGGGAGAGCGCCCGCCGGATTCGCGGGCGGCTGGCCGGGGCGCTGGCGGGGCGGCGGGGCGGTGTGCTGCTGCCGGCCGTCCCCGTCGCGGTCCTGAGCGCGCTGGCGGGGCTGGAGGAGGGGTTCGCGGCCTGGAGCCGCTGGGCCTACCTGCTGTTCTTCCTGTACGGGTTCGCCCTGGTCACCGACGAGCGGTTCCGGGCGGCGATGCGGCGTGACGCGGCGCCCGCCGCCGTGGTGGGCGTGGCCCTGGTGGCGGTGGGCATGCCGGCCTTCCTGGTCGCGGGCGGCGACCCGTTCACGGACCTGACGCCGCTCGCCATCGGCGCGCGCACCCTGTACGGGGCCGCCGGATGGAGCTGGCTAGTGGCGATCCTGGGCCTGCTCGACCGCCGCCGGACGACCAGGGAGCGGGGCGGGAAGCCGGGCGGCGGCCGGGCCCGCCGGGTGTACGCGTACCTGGCGGCGGCCGTGCTGCCGATGTACGTCCTGCACCAGCCGATCGTGGTGGCGGTCGCCTACGGCGTGGTCCGCTGGGACGCGCCGATGGCGGTCAAGTACGTCGCGATCGTGGCGGCGTCACTCGTCCTGACCCTCCTCGCCTACGACCTGCTGGTACGGCGCACGTGGGTGACCCGGTTTCTCTTCGGCATGCGGGCCTAGGTGTTTAGGCGCCTCCAACGGTGCGATACATCCATGACAGCAATCGCCGAAAGGGGCAGCTGGTGATGGATCAGCGATGGCGATCAGGCAGGCCGCACGTCGTGGTGCTGGGGGCGGGCTTCGCCGGCCTCAACGCGACCCGCGAGCTGGCCCGCGGCGGCGCCCTGGTCACGCTCGTCGACAGGAACCCCTACACCACGTTCCAGCCCCTGCTCTACCAGGTGGCCACGGCCGGCATGAGCTCCGGGGACATCACCTACCCGACCCGGGCCTTCGCCGCCGCGTACCCGACCGTGCGGGCGCGCAGAGCGGCGATGACCAAGCTGGACCCCATCGAACGGCGGATGGACCTCGACGACGGCACCAGCCTCGACTACGACTACCTGGTGCTGGCCACCGGCGTCACCACGAACTGGATCGGCGTGCGGGGCGCGGAGGAGAACAGCCGGCCGATCTACTCGGTCGCCGACGCCGTCGCCCTGCGCGGGACCCTGGAGAGGTGCCTGGAGGAGACCGCGACGGGCAGGCGGCCGAGCACCCACGTGGTGGTGATCGGCGGCGGGGCCACCGGCGTCGAGATGGCCGGCACCCTGGCCGAACTGCGCCGCCGCACGATCCCGCTGACCCACCCCGAGATCGCCCCCGAGCAGACGAGCGTCACGCTGGTCGAGCGCTTCGACTACGTGCTCGCGCCGTACAAGCCGCGCCTGCGCGCCGCGGCGGCCCACGCGCTGAGCAGGCGGGGGGTGCACCTGCGGCTCGGCAGCACGGTCGCGGCCGTCGAGCCCGACGCCGTCGTCCTGGCCGACGGCACCCGCCTGCCGAGCGACGTCACCGTGTGGGCGCTCGGCGTCGCCGCGCCCAAGGAGGCCGGACACTGGGGGCTGCCGCAGGGTAAGGGCGGCAGGATCGCGGTCTCCGAGGCGCTCAACGTCCGGGAACACCCGGAGATCTTCGTGGCGGGCGACCTCGCCGGGCCGCCCGACCCGCTGCCGCAGCTGGCGCAGCCGTCGATCCAGATGGGCAAGCACGCGGGCAGGCAGATCCTCGCGGCCGCCCACGGTCACCCGGTCGCGCCGTTCAGATACCGCGACCCCGGCATCATGGCCACGGTCGGCCGGGCCGAGGCGGTCCTGCAACTGTCGAACGGCTGGACCTTCCACGGGCTGCTCGCCTGGCTGGCGTGGATCGCCCTGCACATCGCGTACCTGCTGGGCGGCAGGAACCGGACGAACGTCCTGATCAGCTTCCTGTGGCGGTACTTCGGGCCGCGCCGCAGCGCCGCCTCGGTCGCCGAGTGACCCTACTCCTCCAGCTGGCGGCGGTGGTGGACGTGCGGGTAGTGCAGGTCGAACGCGGGACGTTCCGACCGGATCGCGGGCATCGAGGTGAAGTTGTGCCGGGGCGGCGGGCAGGACGTCGCCCACTCCAGCGAGTTGCCGAACCCCCACGGGTCGTCCACGGTCACGCGCGGGGCCCGCCGCGCGGTGAGCCAGACGTTGAAGAGGAACGGCAGCGTCGAGGCGCCGAGCAGGAACGCCCCCACGGACGAGATCTCGTTCAGCGTGGTGAAGCCGTCGACCGCGCTGTAGTCGGCGTAGCGGCGCGGGAAGCCGAGCACCCCCAGCCAGTGCTGCACCAGGAACGTGGTGTGGAAGCCGACGAACAGCATCCAGAAGTGGATCTTGCCGATGCCGTCGTGCAGCATCCGGCCGGTCATCTTGGGCCACCAGAAGTAGAAGCCGGAGAACATGGCGAACACCACGGTGCCGAACACCACGTAGTGGAAGTGCGCGACCACGAAGTAGGTGTCACTGATGTGGAAGTCCAGCGGCGGCGAGGCCAGGATCACCCCCGTCAGCCCGCCGAGCAGGAACGTCGCCATGAAGCCGATCGCGAACATCATCGGCGTCTCGAAACTCAGGTGGCCTCGCCACATCGTGCCGACCCAGTTGAAGAACTTCACCCCGGTCGGCACGGCGATGAGGAACGTCATGAACGAGAAGAACGGCAGCAGCACCTGCCCGGTCGCGAACATGTGGTGCGCCCACACCGTCATCGACAACCCGGCGATCGCGATCGTGGCGGCGACCAGGCCGATGTAGCCGAAGAGCGGCTTGCGGCTGAACACCGGGATGACCTCGCTGATGATGCCGAAGAACGGCAGCGCGATGATGTAGACCTCCGGGTGGCCGAAGAACCAGAACAGGTGCTGCCAGATCATCGGGCCGCCGTTGGCGGCGTCGAAGACGTGCGTGCCGAGCTTGCGGTCCGACTCCAGCACGAGCAGCGCGGCCGCGAGCACGGGGAAGGCCAGCAGCACCATCATGCTGGTCAGCAGCACGGTCCAGGTGAACAGCGGCAGCCGGAACATCGTCATGCCGGGCGCGCGCATCGCGATGATCGTGGTGAAGAAGTTCACCGAGCCGAGGATCGTGCCCAGCCCGCTCATCACCAGACCCATGATCCACAGATCGCCGCCGATGCCCGGCGAGTAGATGGCCGTCGACAGCGGGGTGTAGGCGAACCAGCCGAAGTCGGCGGCGCCGCTGCTGACGGCGAAGCCGCTCAGCACGATGAGCCCGCCGAACAGGAACAGCCAGTAGCTCACCATGTTGAGCCGGGGGAAGGCCACGTCGGGCGAGCCGATCTGCAGCGGCATGACCACGTTGGCGAAGCCGGCGAACAGCGGGGTGGCGAACAGCAGCAACATGAGGGCGCCGTGCATGGTGAACAGCTGGTTGTACTGCTGCGCGCTGACCAGCTGCAGGCCCGGCTCGAGCAGTTCGGCCCTGATCACCATGGCCATGAGGCCGGCGACGAGGAAGAACCCGAACGAGGTGATCATGTACAGGTAGCCGATCACCTTGTGATCCGTCGACGACGCCCAGTCGGCGATGATCGTCCGGATCCGGCGAGGCGGAGCCGGCGCGGTCAGCGGCTCGCCGGCCGACGGCCTGTGGATGGTCACCTGGATTCCCCCTCCGCCCACGCTGGCGGCAGCGCGATGACGCGAACGCATGCCGTACGCGCATGACTACCCGCTGTAGGGTCGGAATAGCCCCACGGATTGGCTGGGGAGTGACCAGTCGGCTAGGGGGGACTGGACCGCCTCAACAGCGGCGACCAGCTATAGAGGTCAAGCGACGGCGCCGCCATCGGGGGAGCAACTGGGAGATCGGGTACGGCGCCCACACCTTGCCCAGGCGCCGTTCGCGCTCGGATCCGGGGAGCACACTCTGACCGTCGAGTTCACAGGGGACGGCTATGAGCCGTCCACATCATCGACTGGCCCGTGATGGACCGGCACCGCGACGCCATCGTCGCCAGGATCGTCGCGACCCGCGAAGCGGTGGCCGCCAGCCACGCGGCCACCGCTTCGCTGCGGGACGGGGGACGAGTCATTGACGTCGCTCCCGTGGACCCGAAGGTGGCCGCGTACTTCGCGAGCGGCCAGAAGTGGGCCGGCCATAGGGCTGACAGGGGTTCGGCGCACCCTCACGGACTCCGCGCAGAGCTCCGACGTCGGTCTCGCCGGTGGTCGCCGGGCAGCACCGGTGACCACCGGCGACGGGCGCGATCACAGGGGCGACGACGTACTCCCGCGCTCGATCAACCGCGTCTCGAGCTCGACGCGGGGAGCCCGGACCGCTTCGCCGGCCATCAGACGCAGGAGCGTGTCGGCGGCCAACTCGGCCATCTCACACACCGGTTGACGAACCGTGGTGAGCGCCGGACTGAGCCAGCACGCCTCTGGAAGGTCGTCGAACCCCACGACGCTGAGATCGCGCGGAATCCGCAGCCCTAGTTCGGCTGCCGCATCGAAGATCCCGAGCGCCATGCGGTCGGAGCACGCGAAGACGGCCGTCGGCGCGTTCGGGAGTTCCAGCAGTTCCCTGGCCGCCTCGGCCGCTCCCCGACGGCTCCAGTTCCCGTGGCGCACCAGTTCGGTGGAACTCTCATCGAGACCATGGGCCGCAAGGACCGAACGGAATCCGTCGAGGCGTGCCTGACTGTAGCGGTGATGCGCCACGCCTCCGATCGCGGCGACGCGCGTGTGTCCCAGAGTGATGAGATGCTCCGCGGCCTGCCGGCCGCCGGTCCAGTTGGTCGCGCCCACCGTCGGGATCCCGGTGGGCAGCGGCCTGTGCGGGTCCAGCGCGACCAGGTGGACTCCGGCCGCGGCCAGCCGGCGATGCTGCGCGGCCGTCGGTGTGACGAGTGCGATCACCGCCCCCCGGCTGCCCCGGGCGATCAGGCGCCGCACCCAGTCGCGCGCGTCCGGTTCCGCTTCTCGGGCGACCACGACGACCACGTCGTGACCCGTCCTCGACAGCGCCCGCTCGATCCCCGAGAGCATGACGTTCGCCCAGGTTCCCTGGACGCCGGAGACGACCAGGTCGACCAGACCGTCCAGCGCCGAGGCTCCCTCCGGAACCGTCAGCGTGTATCCAGCCTCATGGAGACGGGCCGCGACGGACTCGCGGACGGCCGGCGAGACGTCGCTCCGCCCGTTCAGCACCTTCGACACGACGGTGACGGGTACGCCCGCGGCTCGGGCGATCTGGGTGAGCGTCGGTGATCCCGGCGGCCTGCGCCACGCGCGCTGTTTCACGCCTCCAGCATGCAAGACCCCGGCGATGTTGCGCAACTTTTCGCCCTGGTGGCATAGAGGCAGCCTGAGGTAGCTTGCCAATACAGCTGCGTGCGGCAGAAGAAGTTGCGCAACTATGAAGAGAAAAGCATGCCGAACGATCTTCGAAGCGGAACCGGGAGGACCTCGATGCCTGAACCACGGAAACGGGCGCTCGTCGTCCGCGGTGGCTGGGACGGCCACTTCCCGACCGACGCCACCGAACGCTTCATCCCGTTCCTGAAGGAGCACGGATACGAGGTCATCGTCTCCGAGGACCTCGACAGCTACACGGACGCGGCGCTCCTGGCCGGGACCGACCTGATCCTCCAGTGCTGGACGATGGGTTCGCTCGACCGGGACCATGCGCGGGGACTGCGCGGCGCCGTCGAGTCCGGTGTCGGACTCGCCGGATGGCACGGCGGGATCGTCGACTCGTTCCGCGCGTCGACTGAGTATCTCCAGCTCACGGGCGCCCAGTTCGCGGCTCATCCCGGCGGCGTCCATCGTTACACCGTCGATGTCGTGCCCGCCCGGAGCGATCACGAGATCGTCAGGGGTCTGCCCGCGTCCGTCACCGTCGAGGATGAGCAGTACTGGGTGCTGTCCGACCCTCACAGCGAGGTACTGGCCACGACCACCGTGCCGGTCCGTGAGGGCGACCCGTGGGGCGCGCCGGTCACCTTCCCCGCCGTCTGGACCAGGCGTTGGGGAGCGGGCCGCGTCTTCGTCTGCACTCCCGGCCACCAGCCGCCCACGCTCGACGTGCCTGAGATCCGCACCATCATCGAGAGGGGCCTGCTGTGGGCGAGCCGTTGAACGTCGGCGTGGTCGGTGCCGGAAACATCAGCGGCGCGTATCTGAATACGCTCGGTGCCCTGCCCGACCTGAGAGTGGTCGCCGTGAGCGACCGCGACCGGCGACGCGCCCTCGCCGCGGTGGAGACAATGCCCGGATCGAGATCCGTCACGCTGGACGAACTGCTGGCCGATGAGGAGATCGACGTCGTCCTGAACCTGACAACGCCTGGAGCCCACGCGGAGGTCGCGCTGGCGGCGCTCGCCGTGGGCAAGCACGTGTACGGCGAGAAGCCGCTCGCGGCGAACCCGGCCGACGCGGCGGCGGTGGTCGAGGCGGGGAACAGGGCTCGGCTGCGCGTCGGGTGCGCGCCGGACACGGTGCTCGGCACCGGCGTCCAGACCGCGCGCAGGACCATCGAGGACGGTCTGATCGGGACGCCGACCTCGGCGACGGCGACCATGGTCGGCTTCGGCCACGAACGCTGGCACCCCGACCCCGAGTTCTACTACTTGCCCGGTGGCGGGCCCCTGCTCGACATGGGCCCCTACTATCTGTCGGCCCTCGTCCACCTGCTCGGACCGGTGAGGTCCGTCGCGGGCTTCGGCGGCAGACCTCGCCCGTTACGGACGATCGCGACGGGTCCGCGAGCGGGCACGGCATTCGAGACGAGCGTCGACACGCACGTCACCGGCATCCTGGAGCACGAGAACGGCGCGCTGACGACCCTGATCATGAGCTTCGACGTGGCGGCCTCGAAGGCGTCCCATATCGAGGTCCACGGCAGCGCGGGGTCGCTCGTGGTCCCGGATCCGAACCGCTTCGACGGCGACTGCGAGATGTGGAACCCTGGCAGCGGCGGTTGGCGCGTGCTCCCGCCGTCCGCGGGATATGTCGGGGCACGCCGAGGGTTCGGTCTCGCGGAGATGGCCCGGGCGATCCGTGAGGGTCGGCCCCATCGGGCCTCCGCCGACCTCGCCTACCATGTCCTCGACTGCTCGTACACGTTGCTGGAGGCGGCGGACAGACGCACCACGCTGGACGTGCGGAGCCGATGCGAGGTGCCACCGCTCGTACCACTGAACGAACACGGATTCGGTCCGGCGCCGAGCCAGTAGTAAGTGCGAGCGCCACTGCGTTCCGCGGTCAACTTCCATGACCAGTGCGTGGCATTCTTGGGCATCTCCTCCAGCGTCGCGATCACGACTTCCTCCACGTGATCGACGCTGATGATGAGCGGTGTCAACGGCCACGAGGATGCCCGGGTAGATGGTCTTGGGTTCTCTCGGCTGGTGGCCATCACAAATGGCTCTGGCACAAAGATCGTGATGCCGTAACGCTACGTGTCCGTGATCGCGAGGCGACGTCGTCGCCGGCTACGGCACGACCACTCGCCCCAGACCAGCTCGGCCAGGCGACGTGGGCTGACCAGCGTCGCGGGCAGGTTGGTGACGTCCAGCACCGCGGCCCTCGGCAAGGGCTTCCAGCGCAGGTCATAGAAGTGGCGTTCGACTAGGAAGACCTGCTTGAGGGGCCTCCGTGCACGTGCCGGGTCCGCTGAAGATCGCCCATGCGCGGAAAACGGGGCTAGCCCCAGTGGGCCGGGCGGGTGAGCGCGGGCGGCAGCTTGGTGGCCGAGTCGCCCTTCGCGGCGTTCAGCTGCGACTGCGTGAGGAAGATGCAGCCGGTCAGGTCGGCCCCGCCGAGGTCGGCGCCGCGCAGGTCGGCTCCGATGAGGTCGGCCAGCCTGAGGTCGGCCCCTCTGAGATCGGCGCCGATGAGGTAGGCGCCTCTCAGGTTGGCCCCGCGCAGGTCGGCGGCCCTGAGCTTGGCGCCGATGAGGTCGGCGCCCCTGCGCTCCTTCCTGCGGCCCCCGGTTCCGGCCCGGACCAGCTCGCTCGTGCGCAGCAGCAGCTCGTTGACCTCCTGGCGGAGCGCGGGGACGTTCAGTTCGAGGAGGGAGTCGGGGGAGCCGTGCGTGAGAGCTTCGACCTCGTCGCGCCGGGCCCGGATCTCGGGGTGCAGCCCGGCGGCCGGCCGCAGCGACAGCGCCTCGGTCAGGTACCAGAGCAGCTCGTGCAGCTGCCGGACGACCGGGAACACCTTGAACATCTGGCCGGCGGCCTCCGGGAAGCGCCGCCAGTCCTGCCCGGCGAAGGTCACCTGCGACACCTGCTGGCCCGCGCCGAAGCAGTCGTAGACGACACAGCCGGGGAAACCCCGCTCCCTGAGGTCCTGGTGGATGCCGCAGCGGAAGTCGGTCCGCAGGTTGGGGCAGGGGCGGCCCGCGTCCTTGTCGATCGCGAAGTCGGCCGAGGCGGAGAAGGGCAGCGCGACGCAGCACAGGCCGAAGCAGCTCGCGCAGTCGGCTCGCAGGCTGAGCGCGGCGCTGTCGGATCCGTGCGTAGCTGCCACCGTGTGGTCCCCTCGTGCGTTGCGGACGGCTCTCCTGACCTCCGAGGTTACTGCCAGACGCGAGGACGCCGGTGCGGGCGGCGCGCCGCATATCTTTTCGGGGGCATGTCACACTCTGGGGTCTACGCCGCTCTCATGAGGTGATCGTGACGTCTGCGGTAGGAGGAGCGCCCATGTCCGATATATCGGGGGAAGGGGCGACGCGGATCTTCGTCGACCACCGTGAGCTGTTGTTCTCCATCGTCTACACCATGCTGGGCAGCGTCGCCGACACGGAGGACGTCCTGCAGGAGACGTGGCTGGCGTGGACGCCCCGGGCGCGTTCCGGCGAGCGGATCGACAACCCGCGCGCCTACCTGGTGCGGGTGGCGGTGAACCGGGCGCTGGCCAGGCAGGCCGGCATCAGCCGCCGCAAGGAGGAGTACGTCGGGCCCTGGCTGCCGGAACCGCTCCTCACCCCGCCGGGAGGCGAGCCCGTCGCGGGTGACGCCGGGGATGCGGTCGTGCGGGCCGAGTCGGTGTCGATGGCGCTGCTCGTGGTGCTGGAGACGCTCACCCCGCTGGAGCGCGCCGTGTTCGTGCTGCACGAGGTGTTCGGGTACGCCCTCAGCGAGATCGCCGGCATCCTCGAGCGGAGCCCCGCGGCGGTCAGGCAGGTCGCGCACCGGGCACGGGAGCACGTCCAGGCCCGGCGTCCGCGCTATCAGGCCGATCCGCGCCTCAAGCGGGAGGCGACCGAGCGGTTCCTGGCCGCGGTCGTCGGCGGCGACATCAACGCGCTGATGGAGATCCTGGCGCCGGACGTGACCATGTGGGCCGACGGCGGCGGCAAGGCGCCCGCGGCGGGGCTCTGGCCGGTCCACGGCAGCGACAAGGTGGCCCGCCTGATCATCGGGAACGTGTCCAGGCGCCCCATCCCGGATCTCGGCATCCGCATCCGGCAGGTCAACGGCGACCCGTCGGCGCTGCTGCTGTCGGGTGACACCCCGTACGCGGTCATCGTCCTCGACCTGACAGCCGACGGGGGCCGGGTGAGCGGCATCTACGCCGTCACCAACCCCGACAAGCTCACCCGCATCGGCCGGGGCAGCGGAGCCCCGGAGGGGTGAGCCGGGCGTTCCCGCGTCCGCTAGTGTCCTGCGCATGACCACGGGGAGCGCGCTCGTGACGGAGGTGGAGGCGTCCGTCGAGCAGCTGGTGTACGTCCGCGAGGACGAGTACACGGTGGCCCGGATGAGCGCCGAGAGGCCGGCCTCGTTCGTCGCCTCCGGCCGCCCGCTGGCCGGGGTCCAGCCCGGAGAGACGCTGCGGCTGGAAGGGGAGTGGGACGAGCACCCGCGCCACGGCAGCCGCCTGATGGTCAAGCGGTGCGAACGGGTGGTCCCCTCGACCATCCGCGCGATCACGATCTACCTGGGCTCCGGCCTGATCCGCGGCATCGGGCCGCGGCTCGCGCACGCCATCGTCAGCCACCTGGGCGACCAGACCCTCACCGTGATCGACACCGCGCCCGAGCGGCTGCTGGAAGTGGTCGGCATCGGAGCGGTGCGGCAGGCGCAGATCGTCCAGGCGTGGGCGGAGCAGAAGGCGGTCGCCGCGCTGATGGTCCTCCTACAGGGGTTCGGCATCAGCCCGCTGCTCGCGGCCAAGATCTACCAGGTGTACGGCGACGAGGCGCCGGACGTCGTCACCTCCGACCCGTACCGGCTGATCGGGCAGGTCAGAGGGGTCGCCTTCCACACGGCCGACCGGATCGCGCTGCGGTCGGGCGTCCCCGAGGACAGCCCGCGGCGGATCGCGGCGGCGGTCGTCGACAGGCTGGAGGCGGCGGCCGCCCGCGACGGGCACTGCTACCTGCCGCTGACCACCGTCGTCGCCCAGGCGGCGAGCCTGGTCGAGCAGGACGAGGAGCTGATCCGCCGCGCGGTCGACGCGCTGGCCGCCGAACGGCGGGTGGTCGTCGAGACGTCGCTGACCGACCCCGGCCGGAGCGTGGTGTACGCCAAGGAGCTGCACGCGCGCGAGGTCGCGCTGGCGGCGAACCTGACCAGGCTGCTCAGGGCTCGCTCTACGCTGCCGCTGCGCCCCTTCCCCGACGACGAAGGGCTGCACGAGGACCAGCGGACCGCCGTGAACCTGGCCCTGACCAGCACCGTGACGGTGCTGACCGGCGGCCCCGGCTGCGGCAAGAGCCACACGGTACGGGTCGTCGCGGCGACCGTGCGGGCGATGGGCGGCAGGGTGACCCTGACCGCGCCGACCGGCAAGGCCGCCAAGCGGCTGTCGGAGCTCACCGGGCTGCCCGCGATGACCGTCCACCGGATGCTCGCCCACCAGCCGGAGCCCGACGAGGGCATCCTGTTCCAGGAGTCGCCCCTGGACGCGGACCTGATCGTGGTCGACGAGGCGTCCATGCTGGATCTGCACCTGGCCACCCGGCTGACCGCCGCCGTCCCCGCGGGCAGCCACCTGCTGCTGGTCGGCGACAGCGACCAGCTGCCCAGCATCGGTCCCGGCAGCGTGCTGGCCGACCTGCTGGCGGTGGAGGAGGTTCCGCGCGTCCGGCTGACCCGCGTCTTCCGCCAGGCGCAGGACAGCGGGATCGTCCGGGCCGCGCACCGGATCAGGGCGGGCGAGCTGCCCGCGCTGCCCGGCAGGGGCGGCTTCTGGTTCGAGGAGCTGGACGACCCCGACCAGGTGGCCGAGCGGGTGATCCACCTGGCGACCGAGGCGATCCCCCGCAAGCAGGGGATCGGCGCCGACCAGGTGCAGGTGCTGTGCCCGATGCGCAAGGGCGCCACAGGCACCGCCGAGCTGGGCCGCAGGCTGCAGGAGCGGCTGAACCCGGCCCGCGAGGGGGAGGCGGAGCACTGGTCGGGGCCGGCGGTGTTCAGGGTGGGCGACCGCATCATGCCGATCCGCAACAACTACGACAAGGGCGTCTTCAACGGCGAGAGCGCCACGGTCACCGCCGTCCACCCGCAGGAACGGCGGCTGGAGATCCGCACCGACGACGGCGAGAGCGTCGAGTACGGCTTCGACGAGCTGGACGAGCTGACTCACGCCTACGCGATCAGCGTCCACCGCTCGCAGGGGAGCGAGTACCCGTTCGTGGTGGCGCCCATCGTGGCCGAGTCCGGCGGCGTGATGCTCCGGCGCAGGCTGCTGTACACGCTGGTCACCAGGGCGAAGGCGTGGGTCGTCCTCGTCGGGCGGCGCGAGGCGCTGGAGCTGGCGGTGCACCGGCTCGGCGACCGCAGGAACACCGGCCTGTCGCGCCGTCTCGCCCTGACGCTGCGGGGCTGACGGCTCAGTACGACTGCAGCTCGACCAGGTTGCCCTCGGGGTCGCGCAGGTGGGCCGTGCGCATGCCGGGCGCCCACTCGGGGCGGTCCTGCGGCGGCGCGACGACCTGCGCGCCGTTCCTGGCCAGGCAGGCGCTCGCGGCGTCGACGTCGTCGACCTTCATGACCAGCATCGCGGAGTCCTGCGCGGGGGCGGCCTCGGGCAGGGCGGTGCTGCCGACGACCTCGGCGATCGTGCCGCGCCCGTAGAGGACCAGCCCGGCCTGGCCGTCGATGTCCCAGTTCGCGTACGCGGCCTCGGGGAGCACCTTCACCGGCTTGACCCCGAACAGCTCGTCCAGGACGGCCTGGTAGAAGGCGGCGGCGGTGTCGAAGTCGCGAACCAGCAGGCGGGGGTAGAGCGCGTCCATCCGGCCCTCCAGATTAGTGGGTGACTACCAATGATTGGTCTCAACCTACACATGCTCGCGCCGAAGGCGCCACCCGGCGGCCACCGGAGGCTGGCGCGCGGGCCGGCGCGTGGGTCAGCGCGGATGGGTGCGCATGCCGTCGCAGACGGTGGACGTCAGGCGGCCGGATGTGGCGCGGCCATCCGCGCGATCAGGTGCGCGGTCGTGTGCGCGGCGCTCGGCGGTCACGGTGCCGATCAGGAGGTCCTTCACGTCGGCGGCGTCCAGGTCGTCGCGGATCGCGCCCGCCTGCTGGGCGCGGCGCAGCAGGCGGCCGAGGGCGTCGTTGAAGTCGTCCTCCAGGGTCGTCGAGGCCTTGAAGCCCAGGCCGGTGCTGTTGCCGAGGGCGTCGCGCAGGGCCTGGTTGGTGGCGACCTGCCCCACCGCCGCCGCGAAGAAGCCCAGGAACGCCTCCACGGGGTCGTCGGCGAGGGCCAGTGCGCGGGCGTCGGCCACGAGCCGCTCGATCCGGTCGAGCAGGACGGCCTCGAACAGGGCCTCCTTGGTGGGGAAGTGCCGGTAGACGGTGCCGACGCCGAACCCGGCGCGGCGGGCGATCTCGTCGAAGGAGATGGCCAGGCCGTCGCTGGCGAGCGCCGCCTGCGCGATCCGCAGGACCCGCTCGCGGTTGCGGCGAGCGTCGGCGCGCAGGGGCTTCTGGCCTTCGCCCATGCGTCGTCCCTTCCGAGATTGACAGCCGGAGAAGGCTCTCCGCATCTTCGAGGGCGTTAACCGGAGAGGCTTCTCCGATTCTACCCGCGGCCCGCACCGGGCCGCCAGGCATCCCGCTGACCTCGCGGAGACGAGCCCTGGTTCACAGGTGGGCGACGAACCAGCCCGCGGCCAGGCGGGCCACCTGTTCGAGCGTGCCTGGCTCGGCGAACAGGTGTGAGGCGCCGGGCACGATGTCCAGGCGGACCGTCCCGGGCATCCGCTCCCGCGCCTCCTGGTTGAGGTCGATGACCACCGGGTCGTCGCCGCCGACGACGAGCAGGGTGGGCTGGTGCACTCCGGCGAGGAAGTCGCCGGCGAGGTCGGGGCGTCCCCCTCGGGAGACGACCGCCCGCACCGCCTCGGGCCGCTCCGCCGCGGCGACGAGCGCCGCCGCGGCGCCGGTGCTGGCGCCGAAGAGCCCGATGCCGAGGCCCGCCGTCCTGGGGTCGGCTCCGGCCCAGTCGGTCAGCGCCGTCATGCGGGTGGCGAGCAGGCCGATGTCGAACCTGAGCTCAGCGGTCAGGGCGTCGCGCCGCTCCTCCGCCGGGGTGAGCAGGTCCGCGAGCACCGTGGCCAGGCCGGCGTCCTGGAGTTGCGCGGCGACGAAGCGGTTGCGCGGGCTGTGGCGGCTGCTGCCGCTGCCGTGCGCGAACAGCACCACCCCCTGCGGCGTGCCGGGTACGACGATGTCGGCCTCCAGGGCCACGTCGCCCGCCGGGATCGTGATGTCCATGCTCTGCTCTCCCCGGTCTGGGACGCGGACAAATCCATCCTTCCTGCACCAAAACGTCCTACCCACGGAGAGCATCTGATTCCGTTCTTGTCAGAGCCTCCCGATAGGTTCTCGTCCATGACGGAGACAACCCCTGATGTCGTCGGCGAAGCTCTGGTGCGCGCCTTCGCGGATCGTGGCTACGAAGCGACCCTGCCCGACCCCACGACCGTCAGCATCAGGATGCCGGACGGCTCCAGCCTCTCCGCGGACATCACCGAGTGGCGCGGGTACGCCGGCGGCAACGCCCCGGCTGCCCTGCCCGGAATCGCCGCGGACTACGCCGATCAGGCGGCCAAGGCGTTCGCCCGTTACGCCGGACATTCCCAGAACGAGCAGCCCCTGCCCGCCTCCGAGAACCTGCGGGTGCGCCTCTACACCGACGAGGCTCTGGGCGAGATGCGTGATGGGCTGGTGACTCGCCGGCTCGCCCCCGGGCTGCTCGAGACGGTCGTCGCCGACTATCCCGACTCGATCATGCCGTTGAACCGGGCCGACCTCGCCGGCGCGCCCGAGAACGGCGTCTTCGGCGCCGCCTTGTCGCTCTCCATCGGCAAGGAGCCCCACTACACCGAGACCAGCGCGGTCCAGGGCGTGCCCGTGACGCACATCGGCGGCACGCACCGGTACGTGAGCTCCCACGTGCACGTGCTCCGGCGGCACGTGGACCCCGCCTCGGCGCCCTACGGGGCCCTGCTCTCCTTCCCCCTCCCCGAGTACGTGCTCGTCCACGCGATCGGCGGGGTCCACCTGTTCGCCGCGATGGAGGCCGTCCAGGATCTCTCGCGCCGCCTGTTCGAGGCCGGAGAGAAGGCGATCAGCCCGCAGGTCTTCTGGTGGCGTCCCGGCCGGTACGAGCAGCTGCCGGAGGAGGAGGCCCTCAACAGCGGCCTGGTTCCCGACCTCCGTCCCGTGGGCATCGAGGTCGACCACCGGGACATGAGCGTCGCCGCCCTGAGCCCCGACACCCACGAACTCATCGATCTCTGGATGCGCGACCACGGCTGACGCCCCGCACCGATGCGTTTGCACCGTCCCGGCAGTCAGTACCGACGAAAACGAGAAGGGACACGACGATGGATGACAGGCACCCCGCACTCGCCCGGCTCGACGCGCTCGCCGGCCGGTGGACGGTCCAGCCGAAGGTCGCCGGCCTCGGCGCCGGCTGGACCGAGTTCACCTGGGACGAAGGCGGGGTGTTCCTGCGCCAGTACTCCGACGCCGATCCTCTCCCGCCGACGGCGCCGCAGGCCTGGCGGGACAACTCGCCGCTGCCGGTCAGCGCCGTGATCGGCCTGGACGACGCCACCGGGGAGTTCACCATGCTGTACGCCGACGCCCGCGGCGTCCACCGGGTGTACCGGATGACGCTCGCCGACGGCGTGTGGACCGTGTGGCGCGACGCGCCCGGGTTCAACCAGCGCTTCACCGGCACGCTCAGCGCCGACGGCGACGCCGTGGACGGGCGGTGGGAGATGTCAGCGGACGGGGTCACCTGGAACCTCGACTTCGAGCTGACCTACACGCGCGAACGCTGACGGGCGCCGGCCTCCTTCGCCGTCACCGAACACAGCGCCCGCCCGCGCCCCCACCGCTCGGCGTGATCCGGCCCGGCCCCGTCAGGTGCTCGAGATGCGCCGGGCGGCGCGCGTGAGCGCGGACACGAACGCGTCGATCCGGTCGGGGGTGAACCGGGAGGTCGGGCCGCCGATCGCGAGGGCGTGCACGATCCGTCCTTCGGCGTCGTGGACGGGCGCGCCGATGCCCGACACGCCCTCCTCACGCTCGCCGTGACTGATCGAGTAGCCGTCGCGCTCGGCCCGCGCGATCTGCTCCACCAGTTCGTCGTGGAAGCCCGCGCCGTACGGGGATCGGTCGGCGACCTGCCGCACCACGGCGTCGGGCGCGCCGATCAGCAGCACCTTGCTCGCGCCGCCCGCCCACAGGGGCAGCTCGTCGCCGACCCGCAGCACATGCCGGAGGGTTCTGGTGCCCTCCTCCTGGGCGATCGAGATCCGCACGACGTCCTGGCGGACGTACAGGTTGACGGTCTCGCCGCACTCCAGCGCCAGTTCGCGCATCACCTGCCGGACGGCCTCCGGCACCTCCCAGGCCGCCCTGGCCAGCCGAGCCCAGCGCAGCAGCCCCGCGCCGACCGTCACCTGCCCGTCGGGACGCGTCCACAGCATGCCCGCGCTCTCCAGCGTGGCGATCATGCGCACCACGGTGGTCTTGGGCAGCTCGCTGGCCCGTGCCAGGTCGCTGACGGTCCAGGCCATGCGTTCTTCGTCGAAACGCCGTAGCAGCTCCAGTGCCCGCGTGACGCTGCGAACCCCGCCCTCCGCGCTCATGCCCCGTCCTACTCCTCAGTCCTCGTCACCGAAGGCCAGTCGCCCGGCGGGCGACGGCGCGTGCCGTAGTCTCGCGATGATCCTAGGCAGGTACGGCAGGACGAGCGACAGCGCGGCGATCACCATGATGGCCGCGGTGAGCGGCTTGGACGCGACCGCGAGCAGGTCGCCGTCGTTGACCACCAGCGCCCTGCGCAACTGCGTCTCGGCCATCGGCCCGAGGATCACCCCGAGTACCGCGGGCGCGATCGGGAAGTCGTTGACCCGCATCAGGTAGCCGGCGACGCCGATGCCGTAGGCCAGCAGGACCTCCTGGACGCTGCCGCTGAGGGAGTAGACCGCGACGGTGGCGAAGACCAGGATCCCGGCGTACAGCACGGGCCGGGGGATGAGCAGCACCTTCACCCAGAGCTGGATCAGCGGCAGGTTCAGGACGAGCAGCAGCACGTTGCCGATGAACAGCGACGCGATCAGCGCCCACACCAGCGGGCCCGAGGTCTGGAAGAGCTGCGGCCCCGGCTGGATGTTGAAGATCTGGAAGGCCGCCAGCATCACCGCGGCCGTCGCCGAGGTCGGCAGTCCCAGGGTGAGCAGCGGGACGAGCACGCCGGAGAAGCTGGCGTTGTTGGCCGCCTCCGGGCCCGCCACCCCTTCGATCGCGCCCTTGCCGAATGCGCTGCCGCCGCGTCCGGCGGCCCTGCGCTTCTCGATGGTGTACGACAGGAACGTGGGCGCCTCCGCGCCGCCGGCGGGCAGCGCCCCGAACGGGAAGCCGAGCGCGGTGCCGCGCAGCCACGCCGGCCAGGAGCGCCGCCAGTCGTCCGGCGTGAGCCAGAGCGTGCGGAAGCTCGCCTTCTCCAGCGGCTGGACGGTGTCCTCGCCGCGCTTGACCCGGCTCGCGCAGTAGAGCACCTCGCCGATCGCGAACAGCCCGACGATCACGATGGTGATGTCCACCCCGTCGGTGAGCAGCGGGGTGCCGAAGGTGAAGCGCGGCTGCCCGGTCATCGAGTCGAGCCCGATCAGTCCGATGAACAGCCCCAGCGACAGCGACAGCAGGCCGCGCACGATCGAGCTGCCGACCAGCGCGGTGACCGACACCATCGCCAGCAGGGTCAGCGCGAAGTAGTCGCCGGCCTGGAAGGTCGCCGCCAGCCGGCCGATCGGCTGGGCGACCAGCGTCAGCAGCACGGTGGAGATCAGGCCCGCGACGAACGAGCCGATCGCCGAGGTCGCCAGCGCCGCCCTGGCCCGGCCGCGCCTGGCCATCAGGTGGCCCTCCATGGCGGTGGCCACGCTCGCCGACTCGCCCGGCGTGTTGAGCAGGATCGAGGTGGTCGAGCCGCCGTACATCGCGCCGTAGTAGATCCCGGCGAACATGATGAACGCGCCCGTCGGGTCGGAGAAGTTGAACGTGATCGGCAGCAGCAGCGCGATCGTCAGCGCGGGCCCGATCCCGGGCAGCACGCCGACCAGGGTGCCGACGGTCACCCCGATCGCGGCCAGGAGCAGGTTCAGCGGTTCCAGGACGGTGCCGAAACCGGCGAGCAGATCGGTCACAGCGCGAACACTCCAGCGGGCAGGCGGATCGACAGGAACTGGGTGAAGGCCAGGTAGACGCCCGCCGACAGCAGGACGGCGACGATCGCGTCACGCACGAACGCCCGGCTGCCCAGAATCCAGGTGATCAGCAGGAAGGCGATGGCCGTGGCGAGCACGAAGCCGAGCGGGATCACCGTGAACGCGTATCCGGCCAGCACGGCGATGATCAGGAAGGGCTCGCTGCCGAGCTTGTCGCGGGGGCTCCCGCGGTACTCCTTGACCGCCTGGACGAGGTTGACCGCGGCGAACACCGTCCAGGCGGAGCAGACCACGAGCGGGAAGTGACGCGCGCCGGCGGCGATGGACAGCGACTGGATCAGCAGGAACGCGCCGAGGGCCAGCAGGGCCGCCGCCGTGGCCAGGCGGACGAGCGGGGAGGCGCCGGTCATGCCAGCCCCAGCTCCGCGACCAGCTTCTTGATCCTGGTGGTCTCGCCGGCGATGAAGTCCTTGGCCTCCTGGCCGGACCGGTAGTAGTCGGTCCAGCCCTGCTTCTTGAGGATCGCCTGCCACTGGGGCGAGGAGTGCAGCGTGTCGACGAGGCGGCCGACGGCCTTGGCGTCGGCGTCGGAGACGCCGGGCGGCGCGACGAGGGCCCGCCAGTTCATCAGCTCGGCCTCGAAGCCCGCCTCCTTGATCGAGGGGACGGGCCTGCCCGCCACGGTCACGCCCGTGGCTCCCGAGACGGCCAGCGCGCGCAGCTCGCCCGACTTGATCAGGCTCTCGAACTCGCTGACGCCGGACACCGCGGCCGTCACGTCGCCCGACAGCACGCCCGCCTTGGCCTCGCCGCCGCCGGAGTAGCCGACGTACTGCATGTTCTTCGGGGTGCCGCCCGCGGCCTTGGCGAGCATGCCGACCAGCAGGTGGTCGGTGCCGCCGACGCTGCCGCCGCCCCACTTGACCCTGCCGGCGTCGGCGAGCAGGTCCTTGAGCGTCCGGTACTTGGAGTCGGCCCTGACCACGACGACCTCGGGCTCGGCGGTGAGCGTGGCGATCGGGGTGACCTGCGTGAGGTCGGTCGCGGCCTTGTTCTGCACGATCGCCCCGACCATCACCAGGCCGGTCACCATCCACTGGTGCGCGTCGCCCTTGCCCTTGTTGACCAGCTGCGACAGGCCCACCGTCCCGCCCGCGCCGACCACGTTGAAGACCTCGACCGGCTGGTCGACCAGCTTGCCCTCCTTGAGGACCTGCTGCATCGAGCGGGCGGTCAGGTCCCACCCGCCGCCGGGAGCGGCAGGGACCATGATCTCGACGTTCGCGCTGGGGAAGGGGCCGCCCGCGTCCTGCCCGAGCTGCCCGCAACCGGCTGTCGTCACGGCGATCACGGCCGCGATCGCGCTGAGGCGCCTCTTCATTCGGCACTCTCCTTGAACCATCAGGTGGAACAGTTGACCCGTCTAGTGGATTGCTGGAACTATAGGGCGGACGCTCAAGCGTGGCAAGGGTCACATGTGAAGGAGGCTGCAAGGTGCTCGATGGCGTTCGGGTGCTGGACCTGACGAACGTGCTCGCCGGGCCGTTCGCCAGCTACCAGCTCGCCCTTCTGGGGGCGGACGTGGTCAAGGTGGAGCTGCCGGGCACGGGAGACCTGGCCAGGCAGCTCGGCGCGGACCCGGCGCTGAACGAACGGCTGCTGGGCGCGTCCTTTCTGGCGCAGAACAGCGGCAAGCGGTCCCTCACCGTCAACCTCAAGTCCGCGCGGGGCAAGGAGGTCTTCGCGCGGCTGGTCGCCCGGGCCGACGTCCTGCTGGAGAACTTCCGTCCGGGCGTGCTCGAACGGCTGGGCTTCGGCTGGGAGCGGCTGCGCGAGCTCAACCCCCGCCTGGTCTACTGCGCCATCTCCGGATTCGGGCAGACCGGCCCGATGCGCAGCAGACCCGCCTACGACCAGGTCATCCAGGGCCTGTCCGGGATGATGGCGGCCACCGGGACACCGGAGACCGCGCCGCTGCGGGCCGGGTTCCCCATCGCCGACACGCTCGGCGGGCTCGCCGCCGCCTACGCGGTCTGCGCCGCCCTGGTACGCAGGGGACGAACCGGGCACGGGACCCTGCTCGACGTCTCCATGCTGGAGACCGCCGTGACCGCGCTCGGCTGGACGGTCTCCAACTACCTCATCGCCGGGGTTGAGCCCGTCCCGATGGGCAACGACAACATGACCGCGGCCCCCTCGGGCACGTTCGGCACCGCCGACGGCGCGCTGAACATCGCGGCCAACCGGCAGGAGCAGTTCGAGACGCTCTGCCGCCTGGTGGGGCGGCCCGACCTGATCACCGACCCGCGCTTCAGTGACAGGGAGCGGCGCAAGGCCCATCGCGACGAGCTCACCGCCGAACTGGACAAGGGCCTCGCGCAGCGCACCGCCGAGGAGTGGGAGGAACTGCTCTCGGCCGCCGGGGTCCCGGCCGCCCGCGTGCTCGGCGTCCCCGACGTGCTGGAACTCGACCAGGTGGCCGAGCGCGGCCTGGTCCACGAGCTGCCGTTCCCCGGCGACCCAGAACGGCGGGTCCGCGTCCTGGGCAACGGAGTGCGGGTGGACGGCGAGCCGGCCGCCCCGCGCTCGGCCGCCCCGCTGCTCGGCGAGCACACCACCGAGCTGCTGCGCGAGCTCGGCTACACCGACCACGAGATCGACCAACTGCGAGCGGAGGGCGCGGCATGAGTGACGTCACGGCCTGGTGGGCCAGCGAGATCACCCGGATCGCGCCGGGCGAGATCGCCCTGCGCGGATACCCCGTCGAGCAGCTCATCGGGCGGGTCGGCTTCGGCGAGATGATCTGGCTGATGCTGCGCGGCGAGCGCCCGGCCCCCTGGCAGGCCGCCCTGCTGGAGGCCGCGCTGGTCTCCGGAGTGGACCACGGCCCCCAGGCGCCCTCCATCGCCGCCGCCCGCATGGCCGCCACCTGCGGCGTCGGGCTCAACAGCGCGGTCGCGACCGGCGTGAACCTGCTCGGCGACGTCCACGGCGGAGCGGGCCAGCAGTGCATGGAGGTGCTCGCCGACATCCGCGCCCGCGCCGCGGACGGGCAGCCCCTGGCCGAGGTCGTCTCCGAGGTGCGGTCCCGCTTCCGGTACGTTCCCGGCTTCGGCCACCGCTTCCACCCCCGCGACCCCCGCCGCGACCCGCTCCTGTCGCTGGTGGAACGGGCGGTCGCCGACGGGCTCGTCGCCGGTGACCATCTCGGAGCGGCGCTGGAGCTCGAAGCCCAGCTCGCTCCCGTCCCGATGAACGTCGACGGCGCCACCGCCGTCGTCTACGCCGAGCTGGGCTTCGAGCCCCCGCTCGGCCGCGGCCTGTTCGTGCTGTCGCGCTCGGTCGGCATCCTGGCCCACGCCTGGGAGGAGCAGCGCTCCGGCGCCCGGATCAAGGGTCCCATCCCGCGCGACCTGCTGGCCGACTACACGGGCCCGGCCCCCCGCGACCTCTGAGGTCCGCCGGAGGGGGATCCCTCGGACGGGGGAGGTGCGAAGCCCGGTCGTCCACGACAGTCGTGGTGTCCATCCACGCTGTCCCCGGATCGGAGAATCATGATCAGGACGACTTCACGCGCCCTCGCGGTCCTCGCGCTGGCCGCCACGACCACCACCGCCACCACCGGCGCGGCCGTCGCCGCGGCCGCGGCACCCGCCACGACCACCGCGAGCATCAAGGGATCGGCGCGGATGTACTTCCCCGCCCCCGGCAACGACATCCGGGTCACGGTCGACGCGCACGCCGAGTTCACCGCGGACAGCCCGGCCTTCCCCACCCGGGCGTGGGGCACGTTCCGCGTCTACCACGGGGTGGACGAGCCGGGAAAGCCGCACCAGGCGAACTGGGGAGAGGTCGAGGTCGACTGCCTGACCACCGGCGGCCCCACCGCGACGGTGACCGGGACGCTCGTCCGCGCCACCCCGGGCGGCCCATGGGAGGACCTGGTGAAGCGGCGCGTCCGGATGGGCGTGAGCTTCTACGTCGCCCCGAAGGGGGCCGGCCCCAGCCGGATCGGGCTGGCCGGGGCGACGCCGGCGGGAGAGCCGCTCCTGACCAGGTGCATGGCCCCGGCCCCCGACGCGCCGGTGATCCGGGGCGGCTACGTCCTCAAGGACAAGGGCCCGCTCGGCCCGGCGCCGGCGAAGACGAGGCCCAGCTCGTAGGCGAGCACCGCCGCCTGGGTGCGGTCACGCGCGCCGAGCTTGTCCAGGACGTTGCGGACGTGCGTCTTGACCGTCTCCTTCGACACGTACAGCGTCGCCGCGATCTCCGCGTTGTTCTGCCCGAGCGCGATCTGCCGGAGCACGTCCAGCTCGCGCGGGGTCAGCTCGACCGGCACGCGCGGCCTGGCCGTGCCGTGGTGGGGGGAGGCGATGCGACGCAGCGCGTCGGGGAACAGCACCGCGTCGCGCGAGTGCACCAGCCGGACGGCGTCCACCAGCTCGCTCGCGGGCGCCCGCTTGAGCACGTAGCCGGCGGCCCCGGCGCGCAGCGCCCCCCAGACCAGCTGGTCGTTCTCGAACGTGGTGACCACGATCACCCGCGTCGCCGGGGACCGGCGGGCGAGCTCCTGCGTCGCGGCCAGGCCGTCCATGCGGGGCATGCGGACGTCCATCAGGACGACGTCCGCGCCGGCGCCCGCCCCGACGGCCTCGCGGCCGTCGGCCGCCTCGCCCACGACCTCGATGTCGTCGTGGACGGAGAGCATCGTCGACCATCCCGAACGGATCAGCTTCTCGTCGTCGGCCAGGACGACGCGGATCACAGCGGCAGCGTCGCCTGGATGCGCCACGTGCCGTCCACCTCCTTCCGTGTGCACGTCCCACCGACCAGGCGGGCGCGCATGCGCATGCCCACCAGGCCGCGCCCCTCCCTGCCGGGATCGGGGGAGGGACCGGCCGTCTCGTTCTCCACGGTCAGGACCAGCTCGTCGCCGACGGCGACGTCGAGCGTGACCGGGCCGCGCCCGTGACGCAGCGCGTTGGTGAGCGCCTCCCTGGCGATCGCGTACGCCGCCCGCGAGGTCGGGGCGGGGATCCGGTCGAGGCGGCCGACGCTGGCGCGCACGTCGAGGCCGCGGGTCAGCGTGCCGAGCGAGTCGAGCGTGGGCGCCTCGGCCGCGTCGCCGTCGTCGAGCACGCGCAGCAGCACGTCGAGGTCCTGCTGGGCGTCGCGGGCCGTGGTCACCAGGTGGCCGAGCGAGTCGCCGGCCTGCACGACGCGCGCCTTCTGCAGCGCCGCCTGGGCGGCCATGGCCTGCACCAGGACGACGCTGAGGGCGTGACCGACCGAGTCGTGCAGTTCCAGGGCGAGGGTCTGGCGGCGGCCGAGCTCCTCGATCGTGCGTGACGGCTCGGCGCGCAGCAGCCCGCGTGCCGCCCACCGCTGGCCGAACCCGGCCACGACCAGCGCCGCCAGCGTGGCCACGGCGAGCAGGGACACCTCGGCCGGCTCGCCGGGAGCCTCGCGCCAGCGCGCCAGGTCACCCAGCCGCACCAGCCCCGGAGACAGCAGCAGCACGCCCGCGCTGAGCGTGGCGCCGCCGTACAGGTGCAGGCTCGTCAGGGCCACCAGGTAGAGCCGGTCGGCCCGCTCGGGCACGTCGACGCCGAGCAGCTCCGACAGCGCGGCCACCTCGAGGCGCCGCATCAGCGGCACCATGGCCAGCAGCACCGAGGCGGGCAGGCAGGCCGCCCACAACGCCAGCACGCGCCCCGGCGTCGGCTCGGCCAGGATCGCCAGGCCGAGCGCCACGGCGACCGGGGTCAGCAGCGCGGCGCCCAGCAGCTGGTAGATCCCGGCGCCCACGGCGCGGGCGATGCGGCCCTTCACGACGACCGACGTTAGCCGACGCCCCGCCGTTCGGCCTCCCTCGGCAGGGGGAGGCGGTCTCCGAGGCCAGAGAAGGCCCGGCCCAGTGGGCGGCGAAGTCCGGTCGCGTCCCGTCGGCGTCGGTGAACGCGCGGATGGACCCGCTGGTCGCGGGTGTCACCCCCTGGCGCTCGCCTCCGGGGAGCGGCTCCACTCTTCCAGGAGCTCCGCGACGGTGGTGGCACGCAGCATGTACGGGTGCAGCAGTTTGGCCCGCTGCTCCGGGATGCCGCCGGCGAGGGCCGCGTCGGTGAGCGCGCCGCCGAGCCACTCGCGGTCGGCGGGGCGTCCGTCGTCGCGGGTGATCAACGGCTCTCCGGCGGACCGGCCGCGGCTCAGCGACCGCAGCAGCTGGCGGGCCAGCAGCGGCACCGGGAGCGCGACGACGTCCCCGCGGGTGTCGTGGAAGGTGATGATCGCGTGCTCGGTGCCGTCGGCCTCGGCCATGGTACGGATGTCGCGGGCTGTCAGGCCGGCCAGCGCGCCCACCGAGGCGCCGGTCCCGTCCAGCAGCGCGACGGCGGCCGCCTCGGCGGGCCGGCCGTCGAACGCCAGCCGCGCGATGCCCCGGCGCAGCAGCCGCCGCTCCTCGCGGGTGAGCGCCCGGGGGCCGCCGGCGCGGGAGAGCCTGGACGGCTGCGGGTCGGCGGCCGGGGTGTGCCGGGCCACGCCGCGCCGCCGGGCGAAGGCGTAGAAGGAGGACAGGACGGCCCGCCTCCTCGCCACCGTCGCGTGCGCCAGCGGCCTGCCCGGCGTGCGCACGCCGACGGTGAGGGTGCCGGTGACCGCGGCGTCCCGGTAGAAGTCGAGGTGCTCGCCGGTGACCGCGAGCGGTTCGAGGGCGGGGTCCGCGAGGCGCAGCCAGCGCAGGAACGAGGCCAGGACCCGCAGCCGGGTCTGCCGGGTGGCCGTGGAGGGGCTGTCCTGCAGCCAGGCGGCCACCGTGCGCCAGGTCAGCGGGTCCAGGACGTCGACCAGGTCGACGTCGGCGCCCGGCACCTGGCCGCCGTCACGTGGACGGCGTCGCGGCCGCAATCCGGCGATCTGCCCCACGCTGGTCACCCGCAGGCCGAGCGGGGACGCTACGGCGTCCGGCCCGCGACCGTCGCCGGTGAAGAAGGAGCTGGGCGCCAGGACCGCGGTCGGGGTCAGCCCGGCAGCGTCCACCGGGTGCATGCTCACCACCCACCCGAGGTAGCGGCCAGGCTCGCCAGCCGCGCGTCCAGCGGGGACCCGCCGCTCACGCGGGCGCGGGACGCCGGCGCTCCGGCCGCGTCGCCCAGGTCGGTGCGGACGGGCCCGAGGCGACGGAGGTCAGTGGTCCACAAGCGCGCCGGGCGGGCGGGCGCCGCCTCACCGGCAGGGGTCCGGGCGAGCACCGGTGGTCGCCCGGCGGCCGGGCGCGTGTCGGGAGCCGCCGCGAAGGCCTGGAAGCCGCAGCGGCACGGGCGCAGGAGACCAGTCATGATCAGGATCTTCTCACGGACGCCGGGTTTCGCTCCTCTCGACCGCATATGCCGGAGGTCGCGAGACCGCCGCCCGCGCCCGTGAGCTCCAGCCAGGCGCCCGTCCCCGATTAGATCAGACAGATCCGGGCAGGAGTCGCATTGTGCCAGGTAGGGGATGGTTCTCCAGGTGGCCGGTGGTCCGGCAGCTCAAGGGAGAGGACGGCAGGGGCGACGCCGCGCGCTCGGCACGCACCGACGCGCTGAGGCCGCGCACCGAGGAGGCGGGCAAGGTCGCCCGGTCGATCTGCCCCTACTGCGCGGTCGGCTGCGGCCAGCTCGTCTACGTCAAGGACGGCCGGGTCACCCAGATCGAGGGCGACCCCGACTCGCCCATCTCCCGTGGCCGGCTGTGCCCGAAGGGCTCGGCGAGCAAGCAGCTCGTCACCCATCCGGGCCGCCAGACCCAGGTGCTGTACCGCAGGCCGCACGGCGCCACGTGGGAGCGGCTCGACCTCGACACCGCGATGGACATGATCGCCGACCGGGTGCTGCGGACCCGGCGCGAGACCTGGGAGCAGACCTACGAGGGCAAAGTCGTGCGCCGCACGCTGGGCATCGCCGGCCTGGGCGGGGCGACGCTAGACAACGAAGAGAACTACCTGATGAAGAAGCTCTACACCGCCCTTGGCGCGATCCAGGTGGAGAACCAGGCGCGCATTTGACACTCCTCCACCGTCCCCGGTCTGGGGACCAGTTTCGGACGCGGTGGCGCGACCACCTTCCAGCAGGACCTGGCGGGTGCGGACTGCATCGTCATCCAGGGGTCCAACATGGCCGAGTGCCACCCGGTGGGGTTCCAGTGGGTGGTGGAGGCCAGGGCCCGGGGGGCGCGGGTGTTCCACGTGGACCCGCGTTTCACCAGGACCAGCGCGCTGGCCGACCGCCACCTGCCGATCCGCGCGGGTAGCGACATCGTGCTGCTCGGCGCGCTGATCAACCACGTCCTCGGCCATGAGCTGGACTTCCGCGAGTACGTGCTGGCGTACACCAACGCCGCCACGATCGTGTCCGAGGACTTCCGCGACACCGAGGACCTGGACGGCCTGTTCTCCGGCTTCGACCCGGAGACGCGCACGTACGACCCGGCGAGCTGGTCCTACGCGGACACGGCCGCGCGGGCGCCGGGCGAGCGGCTGGAAGGCGGCCGGTACCACGCCGAGGCTGCGGGGGCCGAACGCTACGGCGCCGCCGGCGCCGCCGCGCCCCCTGGCCCGCGGACGGATCCGACGCTGCGCCATCCGCGCTGCGTCTACCAGATTCTGCGGCGGCACTTCGCCCGCTACACCCCGGAGCTGGTGGAGCAGCTGTGCGGCATCTCGCGGGAGGACTTCGCCGAGCTCGCCGACGCGATCACCGCCAACTCCGGCCGGGAGCGCACGACCGCCTGGGTGTACTCGGTCGGCTGGACGCAGCACACGGTGGGCGCGCAGTACATCCGCACCGCCTCCATCCTGCAGCTGCTGCTGGGCAACGTCGGCCGTCCCGGCGGCGGCATCCTGGCGTTGCGCGGGCACGCGAGCATCCAGGGCTCGACCGACATCCCGACGCTGTTCAACCTCCTGCCGGGGTACCTCACCATGCCGCACGCCCACCGGCACGAGGGCCTGGACGACTACCTGGCCAGGGAGGGCGGCGAGACCGGCTTCTGGGGCAACCGGCGCTCCTACCTGGTGAGCCTGCTCAAGGCGTGGTGGGGCGAGGCGGCCACCGAGGAGAACGACTTCTGCTTCGGCCACCTGCCGCGCCTCACCGGCGACCACGGCCACTACACCACCGTGATGGGCCAGATCGACGGGACGGTCAAGGGCTACTTCGTGGTGGGGGAGAACCCCGCGGTCGGCTCCTCAGGCGGCCGGGCGCAACGCCTCGGCCTGGCCAACCTCGACTGGCTGGTGGTACGCGACCTGACGCTGGTGGAGACCGCCACGTTCTGGCTGGACGGCCCGGAGCTCGAGACCGGCGAGATGCGCACCGAGGACATCGCCACCGAGGTGTTCTTCCTTCCCGCCGCGAGCCACGTGGAGAAGGAGGGCACGTTCACCAACACGCAGCGGCTGCTGCAGTGGCGGGAGAAGGCGCTCGACCCGCCGGGCGACTGCCGCAGCGACCTGTGGTTCTACTACCACCTCGGCAGGCTGATCAGGCAGCGGCTGACCGGCGACGAGATCGACAGGCCGGTGCGCGAGCTGACGTGGGACTACCCCGAGGAAGGGGAGCACAGGGACCCCTCGGCGCAGGCCGTGCTCCGCGAGATCAACGGTGTCGGGCCGGACGGGCGGGCGCTGTCGTCCTCCACGCAGCTCGAACCCGACGGGTCCACCAGGTGCGGCTGCTGGATCTACTGCGGCGTCTACGCCGACGAGGTCAACCAGGCCGCGCGGCGCCGTCCGGGCAGCGAGCAGTCTTTCGTGGCGCCCGAATGGGGCTGGGCCTGGCCGGCCAACAGGCGGATCCTGTACAACCGGGCCTCCGCCGACCCCGAGGGCCGCCCGTGGAGCGAGCGCAAGGCGTACGTCTGGTGGGACGCCGAACGCGGCGAGTGGACCGGGCACGACGTTCCCGACTTCGAGCGGACCAAGCCGCCCGGCTACGTGCCGCCCGAAGCCGCCACGGCCGAGGCGGCCCTGGCCGGAACCGACCCGTTCATCATGCAGACCGACGGGAAGGGCTGGCTGTACGTCCCCGCCGGTCTGGCCGATGGTCCGCTGCCCGCGCACTACGAGCCGCACGAGTCGCCGGTCGGCAACCCGCTGTACGGCCGGCGGGCCAACCCGGCCCGCAAGATCTACCCGCGACCGGAGAGCCCGTACAACCCGCCGGGCTCGCCGCGCTACCCGTACGTGCTGACCACGTACCGGCTGACCGAGCACCACACCGCGGGCGCCATGAGCCGGCCGCTGGCCTACCTGGCCGAGCTGCAGCCCGAGCTGTTCTGCGAGGTGTCCCCTGAGCTGGCCGCCGAGGTCGGGCTGGTCAACGGCGACTGGGCCACGATCGTGACCAGCCGTACCGTGATCGAGGCCAGGGTGCTGGTCACCGGCCGGATCCGGCCGCTGCGGATCCAGGGCAGGACGATCCACCAGGTCGGCCTGCCGTACCACTGGGGGTGGGGCGGCGGCGGCCTGGTGACCGGCGACGTCACCAACGACCTGCTGCCCCTGGTGCTCGACCCGAACGTCTACATCCAGGAGAGCAAGGTCATGACGTGTGACGTGCGGAGCGGCAGACGGCCGAGGGGCCCGGCGATGCTCGCCCTGCTGGAGGAGTACCGCCATGGCTGAGCGGATGGGTTTCTTCACCGACACGAGCATCTGCATCGGCTGCAAGGCGTGCGAGGTGGCCTGCAAGGAGTGGAACCAGCTGCCCGACGACGGGTTCGTGTTCGAGGCGACCTCCTATGACAACACCGGCGCGCTCGGGGCGAGCACCTGGCGCCACGTGGCCTTCATCGAGCAGTCACGCCCGGTCCGGCTCGACGGCGGCGGGGACAGTGGAGTGGACGGCGGCGTGGACCGCTGGCTGATGTCGTCGGACGTGTGCAAGCACTGCACGAACGCCGCCTGCCTGGACGTCTGCCCGACCGGCGCGCTGTTCCGCACCGAGTTCGGCACGGTGGTGGTGCAGGAGGACATCTGCAACGGCTGCGGCTACTGCGTGCCAGCCTGCCCGTTCGGCGTGATCGACCGCAGGGAGGGCGACGGGCGGGCGTGGAAGTGCACGATGTGCTACGACCGGCAGCTCGGCGGGCTCGAACCGGCGTGCGCCAAGGCGTGCCCGACCGACTCGATCCAGTTCGGCCCGCTCGACGAGCTCCGCGAGCGGGCCGCGGACCGGCTGGCGCGGCTGCACGCCGACGGGCACGCCGAGGCCCGGCTGTACGGCGAGAGCCCGGACGACGGCGTGGGCGGCGCGGGGGCGTTCTTCCTCCTGCTGGACGAGCCGGAGGTGTACGGCCTGCCACCGGATCCCGTGGCGACCACCCGCGACCTGCCGTCGATGTGGCGCTGGGCGGGAGCGGCGGCGTTGTCCCTGGCCGGGGCGGTGGCGGTGGCCTTCGCCGGGGGACGTCAGGGGGCGCGGCGGTGACGCGAGGGTCAGGCCGGGAGCGGTCGATGGTGCCGGAGGCCGAGTTCCGGTCGTACTACGGGCGGCCGGTGATCAAGGCCCCGATCTGGCACGAACCACACATGCCGACATATCTGTATCTGGGCGGGCTGTCGGGGGTGTCGTCGGTGATGGCGCTCATGGCCCGGTTCACCGGGCACGACCGGCTCGCGCGCACCGCCCGGGTCGCGGCGGCCCTCGGAGCGTCCACCGGCGCCGGGCTCCTCGCCGCCGAGCTGGGCAGGCCCGAACGGTTCCTCAACATGCTGCGCGTCTTCAAGCCGACCTCGCCGATGAGCGTGGGCTCCTGGATCCTGGCCGCCCAGGGCGGCCTGTCGGCGGTCGCGGCCTCGTCCGAGCTGACCGGGATCCTGCCCGCCGCCGGCGACGCGGCGCTCCTCGCCACGGGCGTGACGGGCCCGCTGACCGCCACCTACACCGCCGTCCTGGTCGCCGACACCGCCGTGCCCGCCTGGCACGAGGCCCACCGGGAGCTGCCGTTCCTGTTCGCCGGGAGCGCGCTGGCCAGCGCCGGAGCGGCCGGCATGCTGGCGACGCCGCCGGAGGCGGCCGGGCCGGCGCGTGCGGTGGCGGTGCTCGGGGCCGCCATGGAGACCGTCGCGGGCGCGGTGATGGAACGCCGGCTCGGGCCGGCCGGCGAGCCGTACCGGCTGGGGAGGGCGGGGGTCCTGATGCGCTCGGCCCGCGCGCTGGCGGCCGGCGGCGGGCTGCTCGCCGCGGTCGCCGGACGCAGCCGTGCCCTCGCCGCCGTCTCCGGCCTCGCCCTCACGGCGGGCGCCCTGTGCACCCGGTTCGGCGTCCTGGCGGCGGGCAAGGCCTCGGCCGCCGACCCGAAGTACACGGTCGTCCCGCAGAGGCGGCGCCTCGACGGCGAGCGGCCGGCGTGACCGGGATCGTTCAGCGCAGACGCAGGTGCGGGCCGTCGAGGGGGACGAGCTCTCCGACTATCGGCGCGCCCGGAACCTCCCCCGCCACCAGCAGGCCGCCCGAGGTCTGGGCGTCGGCGAGCAGCAGCAGGTCGTCCTCGCCGAAGCCGCCGGGGTCGAGCCGGGGACGCACCCAGTCGAGGTTGCGGCGGGTGCCGCCGCTGACGTAACCGTCGCGCACCGCCTCGCGGGCGCCCTCCAGGCACGGCACGGCCGCCACGTCCACCACGGCCGTGACGCCGCTCGCCCGGGCCAGCTTGTAGAGGTGGCCCAGCAGGCCGAACCCCGTCACATCCGTGGCGCACCCCGCTCCGGACGCCAGCGCCGCCCGGGAGGCGTCGCGGTTCAGCGCGGTCATCGTGGCGACCGCCTGGGGGAACATCTCGCCGGTCGCCTTGTGCCGGGTGTTGAGCACCCCGATGCCGAGCGGCTTGGTGAGGGAGAGCGGCAGCCCGGGACGGCCGCCGCCGATGCGCAGCAGCCGTCCGGGATCGGCCAGGCCGGTGACCGCCATGCCGTACTTCGGCTCGGGGTCGTCGACGCTGTGGCCGCCCGCGACGTGACAGCCCGCGGACCGGGCCACGTCCAGGCCGCCGCGCAGCACCTCCTTCGCGAGGTCCAGAGGCAGCCTCTCCCGGGGCCAGCCGAGCAGGTTGACCGCCACCAGCGGCTCCCCGCCGACCGCGTAGACGTCCGACAGGGCGTTGGCCGCCGCGATGCGTCCCCAGTCGTAGGGGTCGTCCACCACGGGCGTGAAGAAGTCGGCGGTGGCCACGACCGCGCGGTCGCCGTCGACCCGGACCACGGCGGCGTCGTCCCCGTCGTCGAGCCCGATGATCAGCTCGCCGCTGGTGCGGGGCGCGTTGGCGGCGGCGGCGTGGAGCTCCGCCACGACGGCTTCCAGCTCGCCGGGCGGGATCTTGCAGGCGCAGCCGCCTCCGTGCGCGTACTGGGTCAGCCGGAGCGCGCCCGGTCCCGGTGAGATGGTGCGTGTCATCGTCGGCCCTTCAGGCAACGGGTGTGGCGCTTCGATTCCTACCCGCCGGGTGAGTAGCCTCCCCTTGGAGGTGTCTGGGCGCCTGGTGGCCCCCGCGGTCTTCAAAACCGACGAGGCCGAGGTCCTCGGCCTGGCGGGTTCGATTCCCGTCCGCCTCCGTTCTATTTTCGGATGGTGGACCCACGAAGGCACGTGCCACGCACCGACACCGTCCTCGCCGATCCGCGGCTGGCCGCGGCGGGCGGGCGGCTGGGCCGGTCGATCGTCAAGGACGCGGTGGCGCGGGCGCAGCAGCGGGCGCGGCGCGGCGAGATCGGCCCCGAGGACGTCGCCGACGCGGCCGTGGCGGAGCTCCCGCCGCAGGCCGCGAGCCTGCGTGCGGTGATCAACGCGACCGGGGTGCTGATCCACACCAACCTCGGCCGGGCGCCCCTGTCACGCGCCGCGATCGAGGCGGCGGCCGCCGCGGCCGGCCCCGCCGACGTGGAGTTCGACCTGGTCACCGGCGCCCGCGCCCGTCGCGGGCGCAGCGCGCTGGACGCCCTCGCCCGGGCCGTGCCGGCCGCCGAGGACGTGCACGTCGTCAACAACAACGCGGCCGCGCTCGTCCTGGTGGCCACCGTGCTCGCCGGCGGGCGGGAAATCGTGATCAGCCGGGGCGAGCTGGTGGAGATCGGCGATGGGTTCCGCCTCCCCGAGCTGCTCGTCTCCACCGGGGCGCGGCTGCGCGAGGTCGGCACCACCAACCGCACCACCTACCGCGACTACGCCGACGCCGTGGGGCCGGAGACCGGATTCGTGCTCAAGGTGCACCCGTCGAACTTCCGGATCGAGGGCTTCACCGGCTCCGCCGAGGTGCGGGAGCTGTCCGGGCTCGGCGTCCCCGTCGTCGCCGACATCGGCTCCGGCCTGCTCGCGCGCGAGCCGCTGCTGCCCGCCGAGCCGGACGCCGCGACCATGCTGGCGGCCGGGGCGGCCCTCGTGACCGCCAGCGGCGACAAACTGCTCGGCGGGCCGCAGGCGGGCCTCCTCCTCGGCCGTCGCGACCTGGTCGAGCGGTGCAGGCGGCATCCGCTGGCCCGTGCGCTGCGCGTCGACAAACTGACCCTGGCCGCGCTGGAGGCCACACTTCGCGGCCCCGCGGTCCCCGTCCGCCAGGCGCTGCACGCCGACCCCGCGACGCTCTCCGACCGTGCCGCGGTGCTCGCCGCCCGGCTCGCCGACGCCGGGGTCGACGCGCGTGCGGTGCCGAGCGAGGCCGCTGTGGGGGGTGGCGGGGCGCCCGGGGTGGCGCTGCCGAGCGCCGCCGTGAGCCTGCCAGAACGGTACGCCGCGCCGCTGCGAACCGGCGACCCTCCGGTCGTCGGCAGGATCGAACGCGGCCGCCTGCTGCTCGACCTCCGCACCGTCCCCGCCGACCGGGACGGCGACGTAGCCCGCGCGATCCTCGGCGCACGCGCCTGATGCCCGCCACCACGGGCCGCGCCGGCGGTAGCGGGCAGCCGGTACGCACGAGCGCCGGTCGGGGGAGCGGCTGATGCCCGCCCACGCCGCCACAGGCAGCGCCGGCCAGGGGGAGCGGCTGATGCACGTCGTCGCCACCGCGGGACACGTCGATCACGGCAAGTCCACGCTGGTGCGGGCGCTCACCGGGATGGAACCGGACCGCCTGGAGGAGGAGCGGCGGCGAGGTCTGACGATCGAGCTGGGCTACGCCTGGACGACGCTGCCCTCAGGACAGCGCCTCGCCTTCGTGGACGTGCCGGGCCACGAGCGGTTTCTCGGCACCATGCTGTCCGGAGTCGGCCCCGTGCCGGCGGTCATGTTCGTGGTGGCGGCCGACGAGGGCTGGATGCCGCAGTCCGAGGAGCACCTGGTGGCACTGGAGGCCCTCGGCGTGCGGCACTGCCTGCTCGCGGTGACCCGCGCGGACCTCGCCGACCCGGCCCCGGCGACCGAGCAAGCCCGAACCCGCCTGGCCGCAGCCGGCCTGGGAGCCGCGCCCCTGGCCGCGGACGGCGGCATCGGCCTGGAGGCGGCCGGTGGCGGGGCGGGGTTGGACGCGCCTCGTGGCAGCGCCGGACTGCGTGAGGTCGAGACGGTGGTGGTGAGCGGACGCACCGGCCAGGGGCTCGCGGAGCTGCGGGAGGCGCTGGACCGGCTGGTCGCCACGCTGCCCCGGCCCGATCCGGAGACGCCGGTCCGGCTGTGGATTGACCGGGCCTTCAGCGTCACCGGCAGCGGCACGGTCGTGACCGGAACCCTGCCCGCTGGCACCATCTCGGTGGGCGACGAGCTCGAACTCGACGGCGAGCCCGTGCGGGTCCGGGCACTGGAGTCGCTGAACGAACCGGTGGCCTCGGCGACGGGCGTCGCCAGAGTCGCGGTCAACCTGCGTGGGCGCCCCGAGCGCGGCCACGCCCTGGTCACCCCGGGCCGATGGACGTACACGGACGTGGTGGACGTCCGGCTCTCCCCTGCCGGCGCCGGCCGCACCCCGGGAGGGCAAGGGAATCCCGGCCTCTCGGCGTACGGTTCGGGAGGGCAGGAGGGGGCCGGCCTTGTGGCGCGGCAGGGAGGGGACGAAGCGCGGCGGCTGCCCAGGCGGTTGACCGCGCACATCGGGTCGGCGGCGGTGGCGTGCGAGGTCCGGCCGCTCGGTGGGCGCATCGTACGGCTGCGCCTGGCCCGCCCGCTGCCGCTCCACCTGGGGGACGTGCTGCTGCTGCGCGACCCCGGCCGCGACCGGGCCGAGGTGAGGGTGCTGGCCGGGGCGTGCGTGCTCGACGTGCGTCCGCCGGTACTCGACCGTCGGGGCGCTGCGCGAGCGCACGCCGTCCGGCTGGAGACGGCCGCGCCGGACGCCGCCTCCGCCCTGCGCATCCACCGGCTCCTACGCGCGGCCGCCCTGACCGCCATGATCGGCACGCCCGCCGGGAGCACCCAACCCCCGGGCGCCACCCTCGGCACGCCAGCCGGGAGCACTCAACCTCCGGGCGCCGCAGTCGGCACGCCCGCCGGGGATGCCGCAGACGCCGGGTTCACGGTTGGTGGGGGTCCGGTGTGCGGCGACTGGCATGCCGATCCGGAGTACTGGGCGGAGCTGGGCGAGCGGCTGGTCGCGACGGCGCAGCGGTACGCGACGGAACACCCGCTGGAGCCCGGTATGCCGATCGAGGCGGCCCGCCACGAACTCGGCCTGCCCGACCGGCAGCTGGTGGCCGCGCTGGTGCGTCCGCCACTGACGCTCGCCGGGGGGCGGATCATGAGTCGGACTTCCGGCCTGCCCGCGCCGGTGGCGCGGGCGGTCGAGCGGCTGCGGGCCGAGTTGTCCGCACGCCCCTTCCAGGCGCCGGAGGCCGGGCGACTGGCCGAGCTGGGCCTGGGCTCCCGAGAACTGGCGGCAGCCGTACGGGCCGGGAGCCTGCTGCGCGTGACCGAAGGGATCGTCCTGCTGCCCGGAGCGGACGCCCGGGCGGCGGAGCTGCTGCGACGTCTGCCCCAGCCCTTCACGGTCAGCCAGGCCAGGAACGCCCTGCACACCAGCCGGAGGGTCGCGGTGCCGCTGCTCGAACACCTCGACCGCAGCGGCCACACCGAACGGGTGGACGAGGTCCACCGCCGCTGCCTCTGAGCCCGGCATGCCGGCTGAACCGCGCGATCGCGGAGCTGTCTGACCCGGGCGCCGCTGCCGGGCAGGCCAGGGCGCTCGTTCCAGAGGTAACAGCCCACGGCCGGCCGGCCGTTCGCGCGGGCCGGAAGGCGCCGCCAGGAGCCGCGCATCGCCGGCTTGAGTCTCCTCCAGGGGGAGGTGCCAGAGTTAGGGCATGGACGGCGACACGCTCTACTCGATCGGTGACCTGGCCCGGCGCACCGGGCTGACGGTCAAGGCCATCCGGTTCTACTCCGATCGCGGGATCGTGCCGCCGACCGGCAGAAGCCCGTCCGGCTACCGCCTTTACGACATCGACGCCGTCGCGCGCCTGGACCTCGTGCGGACGCTGCGCGACCTCGGACTGGACCTTCCCACGATCCGGAAGGTCCTGGACCGGGAGATCTCGCTCGCCGAGGTCGCCTCGGCGCACGCCGACGCGCTGGCGGTGCAGATCCGGACGCTGCGCCTGCGGCGCGCGGTGTTGACGGCGGTGGCCAGGCGCGGGTCCACCCCTGAGGAGACGGATCTCATGCACCAACTGGCCAAGCTGTCAGAGGACGAACGCCGACGGCTGATCGGCGGCTTCCTGGACACCGCCTTCGGCGGCCTGGACGCCATCCCCGAGGGCGCGGCGGTCAGGCAGTCGATGACCCCCGAGCTGCCTGACAACCCCGAGGCCGAACAGGTCGAGGCGTGGGTGGAGCTGGCCGAGCTGTCCCAGGACGCGGATTTCCGCGCCGGCATGCGGCGCATGGCCGAGCAGCACGCGGCCGACCGCGCCGACACCACGCGCCTGCGTCGCGACCCGGTCGCGGCCGTCCGCGACCAGGTCCGCCCGGCCCTGGCAGCCGGCGTCGACCCGGCCTCGCCCCAGGCCGAGCCCGTCGTCGCGGCGGTGACGGCCCAGTACGCGCACGCCCTAGGCCGCCCCGACGACGCCGACCTCCGGCGTCGGCTGCTGACCCGGCTGGAAACCGTGAACGACCCGCGCAGAGAGCGGTACCTCCACCTGCTCGCCGTGATCAACGGCTGGCGGGCCCCGGAAAGCCTGACGCCGGTGCTCGACTGGACCATTCACGCCCTGCGCGCCCGGACTCCCGCGTAGCGGGCCGGTCGAGGCCCTGCCCGGCGCTGCCGAAGGCCTTGGGGCGCCGTTGACAGCCCCGGCGTCGGATGAGCCGAACTTTTCGCTCCTGAGCGGTGTCCAACCCTCCATGCGAACAATGAAGATCACGATGATGGTGGCCGGTGTGGTGGCGGCGGGTCTGCTGTGCGGCCCGGCGGCCTCGGCCGCGCCGAAGCCTTCGATCACGAAGAACTTCCTGCTCTACGAGGAGGAGGCGCGCAAGGACACCAAGCACGCGCACTGGCAGGTCAACGACGAGATCACGGTGATGGGCGACATCGCGTGCACGAAGGGGTCCCCGAAGGGCTGGGCCGCCGCGCGGGAGATCACGTACAACCTGAAGAACGACGGCGTGGAGGCCACCACCGCCGAGCGCGGCGAGCAGGTCTTCCTGTTCGCCGACGCGAGCGGCGCGCGGAAGTTGATGGACCAGTTCCGCAAGCGCTTGGCCGCGTGCGGCAAGACGGTCAGGGCCGGCGCGCCGAAGATCGGCGACGAGGCGGTCAGCGGTTCGCGGGCCAGCAAGCGGACCAAGATCCAGCACCCGCAGACCCAGCAGTACGTCGCCGTGCGCAAGGGCGCCGCTGTGGCGCTCTACTGGGACCTGCACAACGACACCAAGGCCCTCAGGACCCTCGCCGAGCACGAGGCCGACGCGAAGAAGATGGCCGGCAAGCTCTGCGCGATCGGCGGCTGCTGAGCCTGACGGCTGTCACGTGATGGATCCCCCTCCTGGGGAGAGGGGGATCCACGCGCGTCCTACTGGGCGGCGGGAAGCGCCGTGGCGCGGTCGAGCGCCGGCGGCGTCACCGGGCCCTGGCGCAGATACTCGCGGAACGCCTCGTAGTCGCGGTTGCCCCGGACGGCGTCGGTGAATCCGGCGAAGGCGGTGTAGCCGTCGCCGCCGATCAGCGTGTAGGCCAGGGCGGCGAGCCGGTAGGTCTTGCCGGTGTCGAGCGGCTGGCCGTTGATCAGCACCTGCTCCGGCTTGATCCGGTCACCGACGGGCTTGCCGGCGTCGTAGGAGAACTTCACGTTCTTGGACACAGCCAGCGGAGCGAACTTGACGGATCCGTTGGGCTGGGTCTGCCACTGCTCCTCGAGCGCCCGCTCGAGCTGGCTGCCCTTGACCGTGACGGTGAGCACGGGGTTGGCGTAGCCCCACGTGTTCCACGCCTCGCCGAACAGCACGGCGCCGTCGGAGTCGCCCGGGTTGGTGCTCTTGGCGAACTTCAGGTCACCCCGCAGCGAGTTGGAGCCCTTCGCCGGCGCCACGGCGACCATCGCCAGGTCGGCGCCGCCGCCGGGGGTGCGCTGAGAGTCGGCGTACTCCACGTCGGCAATCATGTTGCCCAGCGTGCTCTCGCCGTCGGCGTCGCGCGTCCTGGTCAGGTCGCCCGTGATCGTGCCGACCGGCCGCGCGGCGGTCTCGGCGCCCTTGGCCTTCCAGTAGTCGACCAGCTTGACCATGTCCGCGTCGGGGGCGACGTCCCGGGTGACGGGGTGGTTCACCGACGTGGTGGCCGACCTGATCACCTCGCGGGTGCTCCGGTCGATCTTCAGGTTGATCTCGTTGATCAGCTTGCCGTGGTAACCGGCCTCGACGACGGGCCGCGGGTTCCCCTCGGGGTCGGGAATCGAGCAGTTGAAGTACGCGTGCCAGTGGCCGGACACGATCACGTCGATGTCCGGCGTCGCCTGCTTCGCGAAGTCGATGACGGGACCTCGCGGATCGGTGCACCGGTCGTAGACGTCGCCCGCCGTCCCGCCCTCGTGCACGTTGGCGACGATGGCCTGCACGCCCTTGCGCTTGAGCTCGGCGGCGTAGCGGTTGGCGGTCTCCACGAGCGCCAGGTTGTCCAGCGACGGCTGGTACGAGGTCGAGCCCTCGACGGTGGTCGGCGTCGTCAGGTTGATGAACCCGACCGGCACACCGTTGAACCTCTTGATGACGTACGGCGGAAGCAGCGGGCTGGTGGAGCCCTTGCGGGTGATGTTCGCCGTCGAGATCGCGAAGTCGGCGCCCTTGAACCGCTTCCCGCTGGAGTCGGTGAAGCAGCTGTCGACGCCGACCTCGCCGAAGCACTCGCCCTTGCCCATGTGGTCGCGCAGGAACTCCAGCGACCGGTCGAGCTCGTGGTTGCCGACCGTGGTGAAGTCGATCCCGGCGCGGTTCATGAACTCGATGGTCGGCTCGTCGGCGTGGTAGGCGACCTCGCTGGGCCAGCCGCTGAAGTTGTCACCGGCGGAGAAGGTGATGGTGTAGCGGTGACCGGCCCTGAGGTTGTTCAGGTGGGTGGCGAGGTAGGGCGCGCCGCCCACGACGAGCGTGTTGCCCTGCGGGTCCTTGATCGTGCCGTTGGCGGCGTCGTTCTGGGGCGTGATGTAGCCGTGGAAGTCGGTGATGGAGAGCAGCTGGACGTCCACGGGGCCCGGCGCGGCGTCAGCCGGTACCGCGCCTAACGTCGCGGCGGCCACGCATGCCGTGACGGTGAGAGCGCTACGGAGGGGGAAACGCACGAAAAACTCCCTTTGGTGATATTTGCCGTAATCATGGGGGGTCGGCCTTTCGGGCCGGTGACGGCGACACCGGCGTTGAGCCGCCGCTACATGACGGGGAGGAGAACGAGCGGCGGCGAAGCGAGCGCGGATCCGGCCGGGAGCCGCGGGGGCGGCCTGCCGGTGGTGGCGCGTCCCGCCGCGAAGTGCCCGGTCAGCGGGCCGGAGGCGAGGGAGCCGCCGAACGCGCCGAGGCGGCTGGGAGGCGGGGCGGCGCAGCGGGCTCACCTCCTTCGGGCGCGGGCGGGCGTGTGGTGCTGATCACCCTGCCAGTGCGCAAAACATTCGTAAAGTCCCCGCCGTCGAGCAAAACCGCGCACGGGCGCGCGGAGAGTGCCCGAGTCTGACCCCCTGAGGTCCGGCGGCCGCCGTCACCGAACGGGACGGTGTCAGAGGTCCAGGGTGTAGGTCCGCGTGACCGCGACGAGGTCGCCGTCCTCGCGGGTGGCCGCCACCAGGCCCGGCGGTCTGGGGACGAAGCCAGGCACCGCGCCCAGGCCGTCCGTCTCGCCGATCGCGGTGAGGCGGATCCGGTCCGCGCCCGGCACGCGCAGCGTGATCTGCGCTCCCCCGGCGGGAATCCCGCGGAAGCGGACCTCGGCGGGCCAGGTGTTGACCCGCGTCCCCGTGACGCGGAGGGTCGCCGAGCCGGCCCCGCCGGCGGACGCCGTAGCCTCGGCGATCGGCCGATCGACCCGCAGCGTCACCGAGCGCGCACCCCGCCCGGCGGTCACGCGCAGCCTGATCGTGTCGCCGCCGCGCGCCAGCACGGACACCCGGGGGCCGTCGGCCCTGATCGCGGGCGCGGCGCCGGTCCACAGCGTGCCGCGCGCGTAACCCGCGGGCAGCGCCGCGACGTCGTGGCCGGACACGTACCGCCTGGTCCACTCGCCGGGGTCGGCGTCGGCGCTGACCCACTGGGCCGTCCCGGTGTCGGCGTCCAGGACGTACGCCAGGTGCGTGCGCCGCGGATGCTCGGCGTCGAACCTGTCCACCACGAGCCCGTAGCCGACCAGCGCGACCGCGAGCCCGGCGGCCGTCAAGGGCGCCGCCACCACGGTACGGCGGCCCGGCTCGGGCAGGACGAGCTCCACGACCGGCAGCGCCGTCAGCCCGAAGAGCGCCAGCAGCAGCGCGCTCGCCCCGCCGAGCGCGAGCCCCATCCCGTCGAACGCGTTCCTGGCCAGGGCGGGCAGCAGCGCCGCGGCCAGGACCGTGCCCAGCGTCGCCGCGGCGACCCGCCCCCAGGCAGGACCGGGGAGCAGGAGCGCGGCCAGCCCGCCGAGCGCGCAGAGCAGCGCGGGCAGGGTGACCACGTAGGACACCCCGGGCGCGACCTGGGCGCACAGCACGCCGAGCCCGGCCGGCCACACCAGCGCGCCGATGGCCAGCGCCGCGGGCCCGAGCCTTCGGCGCAGCGGCAGGTACCACGCCAGCAGCGCCAGCCCGGACATGGCCGCGATGGCCGCCTGGAACCCTTGCGGGCGATGGAGCAGCCCGCCCATCCCGTCGTACGCGGGCCGCCACGCCACCAGCAGCTCCCACAGTCCCTGAGCCAGGACCGCCGACACCGCCAGCGGCACGACGGCCGATCCGGCGCCGGCGAGCAGCCGGGGCAGGCTGGTCAGTCGCATCCGGCGCGCGAGCAGCGCCAGCCCCGCCACCGCGAGCACGGCGAGCGCCGCCAGCGGCCAGACGAGCGCGCCCGGATACGTGACCATGGTCCCGAAGATCCGGAAATAGGTGGCGTCGTGGTCGGACGTCAGCGCGGGCAGGTCGGCGTCGCCCAGGGCGCGGGCCAGCGCCAGCATGTTCGTGCCGTGGTGTTGCAGGCTGCCGCGATCGAGGTTGGCGATGGAGTCGCCGGCGGTGTGGTAGTGCGAGGACCCCTCGATGTAGGCGAAGTTCATGCCGGTGAACCCGGCGCTGGTCAGCGGGGTGAAGTCGGTGTTGTTCGGCAGCAGCCGGTACAGCTCGCCCATCGAGGAGTCGCCGCGCGGATGCGGCACGGCGTTGACGAACGTCTCGACCAGCCCGGCGTTGTTCCTGGAGGTCTGGAACATCAGCGAGGGTCCGCCGACGCCGCGGGCCTCCCAGTTCAGCAGCACGCCACCCTTCCGGCCCAGCGGGTGTTCCCTGGCGAACGCCCCGGCGCCGAGCACGCCGTCCTCCTCGCCGTCCGACATCAGCAGCACCACGTCGTTGCGCAGGCTCGCGCCCGCCCGCAGCGCGCGTGCCGTCTCCACCATCGCGGCCACCGCGGCGCCGTCGTCGGAAGCCCCAGGCCCCATGGACGCGGAGTCGTAGTGGGCGGCGATCAGCACCGTGCCCGTCGAGTCCGTGCCGGGCAGGGTGGCCACGACGTTGTTCACCTGGCCGAACGTCGCGAGCCCCGCCGCCGACCAGGCCCCGGTGGAACGCTGGATCTCCACTCTGAGCCCTGCCGCGCGCAGCTGCCCGGCCAGGTAGGCCCGGGCTCGGTCATGCGCCGGGCTGCCGATCGGGCGCGGTTCGGCGGCGAACTTCTCCAGGTGGGCCAGGGCCCGCCCGGCACTGAACTCCTGGCTCGGCGCCGAGGCCGGGAGCGGCTGCATGGTGCTGTCCGTCATGGCGGTCAGCACGATCACCGCGGCCAGCGCGAGCAGGGCCGAGATCCCCGCCAGTGTTCGGCGCGGGAGGTCCAACAACTTTCCCGTCATGACGGGGAACGCTAGGTCCGGCCGCCCGGCCGCCGGAATGGTGCGCGCACCCGGACGCTCCTGCGGTTTTCCGCAGGCGCGTCCGCGGGTCAGGGCTTCGCGTCCGCCCGGAGGTCATGGTCGTCGGCCGCCTGTGCGGCGATCGCGTCGCGGGTCCACGAGCCGAGCACCAGCAGCGTCTTGGTGCCGGTGACGTCGCCGGCGCGGCGCAGCCGGTCGATGACCTGCTGGAGGTGGCCGAGGTCGCGGACGCGGACGTGGATGAGCGCGTCCGGGTCGCCCGCGATGGTGTAGACGGCCTGCACCTCGGCCACGTCCGTCGCGGTGCGGACGATCTCGCTGACGGGCGTCGTGCCGGGGTAGCGCAGCTCGGTGAACGCCTCGATGCCCCAGCCGAGCTTGGCGTAGTCGATCTGCACCGAGAAGCCGGTGATCACGCCGATGTCCCTGAGCCGGTCCACGCGCCGCTTGACGGCGGCCACCGACAGCCCGATGCGGTCCGCCATCTCGGAGAAGGTCCGGCGCCCGTCCTCGCGCAGGAGGCGCAGCACCTGGTGGTCGATGTCGTCAATGTCCGGCATGTGAGATTCACCTCTTTCGACGCAAAGAACATAAGCCAGTAGGCTTGCTAAGTACAAATGTTTGCGTCTTTTTGCAGCTTTCTCGGTCGATACTTGCGCACCCACTGGTCCCGTTGCTGTGCTTGGATTCCCCCACGCACGAGGAAGCCAGGAGGTTCGCGTGAGCGTGACTCCCGCCACTGTGACGACCACCGTGTCGCTCGACGACAAGTACACGGCCACCAGCGGCAAGGTGCTGATCTCGGGCATCCAGGCCCTGGTCCGCCTGACGCTGGAGCAGCGCCGCCTCGACCAGGAACGCGGCCTGAACACGCGGGTCTTCGTCTCCGGCTACCAAGGCTCGCCGCTGGGCGGGGTCGACCTGGAGATGGGGCGGGCCGCGCGGTTCCTCGACCCGGCGGGCGTGGTGTTCCAGCCGGGACTGAACGAGGAGCTCGCCGCCACCGCGGTGGCCGGGACGCAGCTGCTCGGCCAGGTCCCCGGCCGGCGGCACGACGGGGTGACGGGCTTCTGGTACGGCAAGAACCCGGGCCTGGACCGGGCCGCCGACGCCGTCCGGCACGGCAACGTGGCGGGCACCGCGGCCCTCGGCGGCGCCGTGGCCTGGATCGGCGACGACCCCGGCAGCAAGTCCTCGACCGTGCCCAGCTCGTGCGAGCCGATGTGCCAGAGCCTGTCCATGCCGCTGCTCGCGCCCGGCTCGGTGGGGGAGATCATCGAGTTCGGGCTGCACGCGGTGGCCCTGTCACGCGCCACCGGCCTGTGGACCGGCCTGAAGATCGTCGCCGACATCGCGGACGCCTCCGCCACCGTCGACCTCGGCCCGCTGCGCGACGGCGTCCCGGCGCCGGACCACGCCGACCGCGGCGCGTCCCCCACCCTGGTCGGCCCGGCCTCGCTGGACGCCGAGCACGACATGCTGACCCGCAGGCTCGACCTGGCGCGCGCCTACGCCCGCGCGCACCGGCTGAACCGGGTGATGGCCGACTCCCCGCGGGCGAGCCTCGGCGTCCTCGCCTCGGGCACGACGTACGCGGTGGTCCGGCGCGCGCTGGCGGACCTCGGCCTGGACGAGGCGGCCATGGACGCGCTCGGGCTCAGGCTCATCAGGCTCGCCATGCCGTTCCCCCTCGCGCACGACGACCTGGCCGCCATGACCGCGGACCTGGACCGGGTGCTCGTCGTGGAGGACAAGGTGCCGTTCCTGGAGGGCCAGCTCAAGCAGGCGCTCTACGGCGGCGAGCGCACCCCCGCCGTGGTCGGCAGGGACCTGCTCACCGCGCGCGGCACCCTCGGCGCCGAGGACGTCGCCAAGGCGCTCGCCACCTGCCTCGGCCCCGACAGGCTGCCCCGGCAGCCCGTCCACCTGTCGTCCGCCAAGCCGGCGAACAAGCCGGGGCGCCGGATGCTCCCGCTGGTCGCCGCGCGCACGCCGTACTTCTGCTCGGGCTGCCCGCACAACGCCTCCACCCGCACCGACGACAGCACGCTGGTCGGCGTCGGCATCGGCTGCCACGCCATGATCGCCCTGGACGGCAACGGGCGCGGCACCCAGGTCGGCATCACCCAGATGGGCGGCGAGGGCGCCCAGTGGATCGGCCTGGCCCCCTTCACCGGCGACCCGCACTTCGTGCAGAACCTCGGCGACGGCACCTTCCACCACTCCGGGTCCCTGGCCATCCGCGCGGCCGTCGCCGCCGGCGTGTCGATCACCTACAAGCTGCTCTACAACGACGCCGTGGCGATGACCGGCGGCCAGCGGGCCGAGGGCCGCCTCGACGTCCCCGCGCTGACGCACGCGCTGGCCGTCGAAGGGGTACGCCGCATCGTGATCACCACGCCCGAGCCGGAGACCTACCGGGGCGTCCAGCTCGCGCCGATCGCCACCGTGCGGCACCGCGACGACCTCCCCGTCGCCGAGAAGGAACTGGCCACGCTCGACGGGGTCACCGTGCTGATCCACGACGACCGGTGCGCCGCCGAGGAACGGCGGCTGCGCAAGCGCGGCAAGCTGCCCACACCGGTGCAGAAGGTCGTGGTCAACGAGCGGGTCTGCGAGGGCTGCGGCGACTGCGGGGACGTCTCCACGTGCCTGTCGGTGCAACCGGTCGAGACCGAGTTCGGCCGCAAGACCCGCATCCACCAGCCGTCCTGCAACTCCGACCTGAGCTGCCTCAAGGGCGACTGCCCCTCGTTCCTGCTGGTCGAGCCGGGACAGCGGCGAGCCAGGCCGGTTCCGGCGCTGCCGGTGACGCTCACCGACCCCGTCGCCAGGTTCCCCGGCAGGGAGGTGCTGATGCGGATGCCCGGCATCGGCGGCACCGGCGTCGTCACCGTCTCGCAGATCCTGCAGATGGCGGCCCACCTCGACGGCCTGCACGCGGCCGGGCTGGAGCAGACCGGGCTGGCCCAGAAGGGCGGGCCCGTCGTCAGCGACGTCCGCATCGCCCCCAGCCCGGTCGGCGGCTCGGTGCGCGCCTCGCACGGCACCGCCGACGTGCTGATCGGCTTCGACCTGCTCGGCGTCGCCGCGGACGGCAACCTCGCCGTCGCCTCGCCGGAACGCACGGTCGCCGTGGTCAACACCGCCGTCGTGCCCACCGCCGCCATGGTGACCGGCCGCGCCGCCATGCCCGGCTCGCCCGCCGACGCGATCGTCCGCGTCGAGTCGGCCACCAGAGCGGACGACAACGTCTACCTCGACGCGCAGGGCCTGGCCGAAGCCCTGTTCGCCGACCACATGGCCGCGAACATGCTGCTCGTCGGCGCGGCCTACCAGCACGGCTGCGTCCCGATCTCGGCAGACGCCATCGAGCGGGCCATCCGGCTCAACAAGGCGGCCGTCGAGCAGAACCTGGCCGCCTTCCGCTGGGGCCGCGCCGCCGTCCTGGACCGCGACGCCGTGCTGCGCGCCGTGGCCCCTCCTGCCCCGCGCATCGGAGGCGGCACGCTGGAGGAGGTGCTCGCCGTCCGGATCGCCGACCTCACCGGCTACCAGAACGCGGCCTACGCCCGCTCGTACGCCGAGGAGGTGCGCCACGTGGCCGCCGTCGCGGCCGAGCGCGCGGGGGAGGAGGCCGGCGCGGACGTCGCGCTCGCCTACGCCCGCGGCCTGCACAAGCTCATGGCCTACAAGGACGAGTACGAGGTCGCCCGGCTGCACCTCGACCCGGAGGAGCAGACCAGGCGCGAGCACGAGTTCGGCCAGGACGCCGTCGTCTCGGTGCTGCTGCACCCGCCGCTGCTGCGGGCCCTGGGCATGAAGCGCAAGATCCGGCTGCGCCGCTCGGCTGGGGTGCTGTTCCGCGGGCTGCGCGCGGCCCGCGGCCTGCGCGGCACCGCGCTCGACGTGTTCGGCTACGCCAGGGTGCGCAAGGTCGAGCGGGAACTCGTGGGCGAGTACCGCGCCCTCGTGCGTGACGCCCTGACCCGGCTCACCCCCGCCACCGCCGACGACGTCACCGCCATCGCGGCCCTGCCCGACCTGGTGCGCGGCTACGAGGACATCAAGCTCGCCCGCGTCGCCGAGTTCCGCGAGCGCGCCGCCGCCGCGCTCGCACGCCTGGACGAGCCCGCCGTTGGCCGAGCGGCTCGGGGTGGAGCACCCGTGTCTTGATGACCGGACTCCCGACGACGCGATGAAACACACCACAGGTCATGGCGGAGTGGTCGACGGATGCGGGCCGGCCGGGTCATCGGGGGCGGGTGCTGCGCGTGTGCGGACCTGGTCGCGGTGGTGTGCGGCCCGCCATGCTCGGGCGCTGGAGCCGAACTCGTTGCGGAACCATCGGGAGAAGGTGCTGAGCGTCGAGAAGCCGAGCAACTCCGCGACCTGGGTGAGGGGGCGGTTCTGGTGTCCGACGTACCGCTGGGCGAGTTGTCGGCGTGTGGCGCCGAGGACCGACGAGAACGTCTCGCCGGCTGTGGCGAGGTGCCGGTGCACGGTCTTGCGGTCGACGCCCAGGCTGTGCGCGACCTGCTGGAGCGAGCAGCGTCCGGTCGGGAGCAGCGCCTCGATGAGGTCCCGGACACGGTCGACGTCGGCCGTGGGCCGGGGGGAGGCGATCGCTTCGAGGTACTGCCTCGCGTAGGGCCTGAGCAGAGGGTCCGACAGCATGTTGGGGAGTCGAGGTCGGCGGCGTACAGGATGATGCCGTTGAGGTCCTCGCCGAAACGGACTGAGGGGCCGAGTACGCGGTGATGCGTGGCAAGGTCGGCCGGCGGGTCGTGGGTGAAGCAGACGGTGAGGGGCTTCCAGCGGTTGCCGGCGAGATCGCGGACGATGCGGTGGAGCGCACCGACGATCAGCTCGATGGTCTGGCGGTGCCCGGCGGACAGACCTGCGACGACGTCCATCCTGATCGTCGCGAGGCCGTTGCTCTCGGATATGCGGCTGCGCAGCGCCTCGTTGTGCAGGTGCAGATGGCGCATGATCACTGTTAGGGCGCTGCGCACGTCAGGCTCGTCGCGGGCGGCGAGGCTGACCGGGCCCAGGTTGGAGAAGCGCCGGCCCTCGGCGAGCCTGAGACCGAAGTCCTCCCGGCCAGTCGCCGCGGCCGAGAGCTCCAGGAGCCGAGCGACGGCGTCGGCGGGGACCCACTTGTGGTGGACGGCGAGGTCGGCGGCGTCGAGGCCGACCGACCGCAGCAGCGGCATCGGGTCGACGGCCAGGGCACGGGTGAGTTCGAGGTAGCCGTTCAATGCGGCGTTGCGGACCAGCGGTCTCATGATGGCGGCCTCCACGTGCCACAAGATGCTAAGTATTCCGCCACATGCGGTCAAGCAATCTTGTGCGCGGCTTCTTAAGCTGCCTTAACCCGTCCTGAACGGCGGGTGAGAGCAAGGAGTCCGCCTGTGAGCGTGCTGTCGTGGAACCGTAAGCAACCCCTTGTGCTGGACGCCTCCGGATCGGCCGCTCACCTCGTCTCCCGGCGCTACGCCTGGGGCGTGTTCGCGATGGTGTTCGCGCTGGCCCTCACCGACTACATCGACCGGCAGATCATCGTCTCGACGTTCCCCTACCTGAAGAAGGAGTGGGGGCTGTCGGACACCGCGCTCGGTGCGCTGATGTCGGTGGTCTCGATCACGATCGCGGTGTGCGCCCTGCCCGCCGCGCGGCTCGCGGACCGCTGGGGCCGGGTGAAGTCCGTCGCGGCGATGGGCGGGCTGTGGAGCATCGCCACGATCGGGTGCGCCCTCTCGGGCAACTACGCCCAACTGCTCGCGTCGCGCGCGCTGCTCGGCACGGGTGAGGCGGGCTACGGACCGGCCGGCGGGGCCCTGCTGGCCGGCTACTTTCCCCAGCGGCTGCGCGCGACCGTCATGAGCGCCTTCCAGGCGGCCGGCCCGCTCGGCGCGGTCCTGGGCGTCCTGCTCGGCGGCGTGATGACCGTGCACTGGGGCTGGCGGGTGACTCTGGGCGCCTTCGGCGTGCCCGGGCTGCTTCTGGCCCTGGTGTTCCGCAGAGTCCGCGACTACCGGACGCCCGCCGTGGCGGCCGGCGCCGACCGGACCGCCGCACCCCCGGCGGCACAGGCCGGCGGCATCGGTCTTCGGGCGACCCTGCGGGAGCTGTCCCGGACGCGGACGGCGACATGGTGCTACCTCGGTGGGGCGCTGAACCTGATGGTGCTGTCCACGGTCTACACCTGGCTGCCCGCCTACCTGGGCCGGGCCTACGGGCTGACCGCAGACAAGGCCGGCGCGAAGGCCGCGCTGGTCATCCTCGCCGGGTTCTTCGGGGCGATCGCGTCCGGCTACCTGGCCGACCGGTGGGCGGCGACGCGTCCGAGGCGCAGGCTGCTCGTGCCGACGGGGCTGGCCCTGGTGACCGCCGCGCTGCTGTGCACCGCGTTCGGCGCGCTGGCCCCCGGCGGCCTCCAGTTCGGGCTCGTCCTGGCCGCGGGATTCCCGCTCGCCGCGGCCCTCGGAACCGCCCCGGCCGTGGTGGTCGACGTGGTGCCACCCTCGTTACGGGCTACCGCGATCGGCATGGTGGTCCTCGTCCAGAACCTGTTCGGCCTGGCCGTCGGCCCGGTCCTGACCGGGTGGCTCTCCGACGCGTTCGGCCTGCGGACCGCGCTCGGCGTGATGCCGCTGTTCTGCGTCGGCGGTGCGGTCGCGCTCTGGCTGGCCTCCCGGACCTACGAGAGGGACCTTGCGAACGTCGCCGCTGCCGCGTCGCGGTGACCACGTCCACATCGAGAGGAATGGAGTTGAAGGACATGAGTCCCGACGTCGAAGCGGCCCGCGCCCCGGGTGTGGAAACCCCGGTCGTGGACCAGATGCGAGCCCGCGGTGCCTGGAATCCGCTCTGGGACAAGCTGCACGAGTGGGACCCGGCCTGGACCGAACAGTTCATGGCCATGGGCATGCAGCCCTGGCAGAGCGGAGTGCTGGAACCGAAGTTCGTCGAGCTCCTCTGCATCGCCGTCGACGCGGCGGCCACCCACATGTACGCCCCGGGCGTGCGCCGCCACATCCGGGCGGCGCTGGACCTCGGCGCCACCCGCGAGGAGATCCTCGAGGTCCTGAAACTCGCGACGCTGGTGGGCATCCACGCCTGCAACGTCGGCGTCCCCATCCTCGCCGAGGAGCTCGCGGCCCGCGAGCATCCGGGCTCCGGCCTCGACTAGCAACCCGCCCCGCCTCAGGAGTCAACCGCCCCCGCCGAGGGGCCGTCCCAAAGGAGATCATCATGCACTTCCTCGACGACTCGTTGCTGCCGGAGAACCAGGAGAAGCTGGTGATCCAGGTCGCCCCGTACGGCCCGGAGTGGCTGCCCGGCGACTCCGACGACATCCCGGTGACCATGGACGAGCAGATCCAGAAGGCCGTGGACTGCTACAACGCCGGCGCCCAGCTGCTGCACATCCACGTCCGCGAGCTGGACGGCCGCGGGTCCAAGCGGCTGTCGATGTTCAACGAGATGATCGGACGGCTCCGCGAGGCCGTTCCGGACATGATCCTGCAGGTCGGAGGGTCCATCTCGTTCGCCCCCGAGCGCGAGGGCGAGGCCGCCAAGTGGCTCGACGACGACACCCGGCACCTGCTGGCCGAGCTGTACCCGAAGCCGGACCAGGTGACCATCGCGATCAACACGGTTCAGATGAACGTCGTCGAACTGCTGACCCAGGACGACATCGCCGGCACGTCCATGCAGAACCCGCTGCTCTACAAGGCGTACCGGGACATGGTGAGCGAGGCCGGCCCGGAGTTCTACCTGGAGCACCTCAAGCGGCTGACCGCCAACGGGATCCAGCCGCACTTCATGCTCGGCAACCTGCCCCAGCTCGAGACGGTGGAGCGGCTGATCCGGGCCGGGATCTACACCGGGCCGCTCAACCTGAACTACGTCGGTATCGGCGGCGGCGCCTCCGCCTTCCACCCCGCTGACCTGGTCGAGTTCGCCCGCCGCAGCCCGGACGGGGCCGTACTGACCATCGAGAGCATCATGCGCTCCACCCTCCCCATGAACGCCATCGCGATCGCCCTGGGCCTGCACGTCCGCGTCGGTATCGAGGACAACCTGTGGGCGCCGCGCAAGGACCGCATCACCTCCGTCCAGCAGGTCGAGCAGATCGTCCGCATCGCTAACGAGCTCGGCCGCGACATCGCCACCGCCGAGGAGGCCAAGCGCATCTACCGTCTCGGCGAGTACTGGTCCAGCGCGGAGGAGACCCTCGACTACCTCGGCCTGCCCCCGAACCGTCGCCCTGGCGAGCGCGGTGTCCCGCTGCGCCACCCCGCCCCGGTCCTCAGTGACGCGCTCGTGTAGGCAACAGCCGCATGCGCTGCGGCCCTGAGCGTCACATGCGCAGGCCGCCGGACCGCCTCTCACCCCTGGGGGCGGTCCGGCGATCCGCCTACGACACCACCGCACCGAAGACCTGGAGATCCGATGCTCAACCTCGCTGTCATGCTCGAGGACAGCGCGCACGCGGTGCCCGACCGCGACGCGGTCATCGCGGGCGACCAGACCCTCACCTACGCCCAGCTCGACGCATGCGCCAACCGGGTCGCCAACCTTCTCGCCGCACGCGGCATCGGGCCGGGAGACAAGGTCGCACTGTCCTGCCCCAACGTGGCACAGTTCCCCGTCATCTACTTCGGCATCCTCAAGGCCGGCGCGGTCGTCGTGCCGCTCAACGTGCTGCTCAAGCGCCGGGAGATCGCCTACCACCTCGCCGACTCCGACGCCCGCGCCTACTTCTGCTTCGAAGGGACCGCCGAACTCCCGCTCGGGCGAGAAGGGTGGGCCGGATTCAACGAGGCCGAAGGCTGCCGGGACTTCTTCCTCATCACCGCCGCCCCCGACACCGCCGCGGCCGCCACCGGCGCGGCCGCCACCTCGCCCATGCCGGGCGCCGAGAGCCTCGCCGGTGCGCTCGACGGGCACAGCACCACGTTCGCCACCCGGGTCACCGAGCCGGCCGACACCGCCGTCATCCTCTACACCTCGGGCACCACAGGCCGGCCCAAGGGCGCCGAACTCACCCACGCCAACATGACCCTCAACGCACTGACCTGCCACAAGATGTTCGGTGAGGCCGAGCACGATGTGCACCTGATCGCCCTGCCGCTGTTCCACTCCTTCGGCCAGACCGTACAGCTGAACGCCGGCCTGGCCTCGCGGGCAACCCTGGTGGTCATGCCGCGCTTCGACGCCCGCGGAGCGTTGTCCTTGATGCGCCGGCATCAGGTCACCTTCTTCGCCGGCGTACCCACCATGTACTGGGCGCTGCTCGGCGAGGGCACGTCGGACGCCGACGCGACGACTGATGCGTTGAACCTGCGCATCGCCGTGTCCGGAGGTGCGGCCCTGCCGGTGGAGATCCACCACCGTTTCCACCGCCGCTTCGGGACGACGCTCCTCGAAGGGTACGGCCTGTCGGAGACCAGCCCCTTGGCGACCTTCACCCCCAGGGACGCCGAGCCACGACCGGGATCGATCGGCAAGCCGGTCTGGGGCGTGGAGGTGGACCTGATCGCGAACGACTGGACCTCGGTGGATGCCGGACAGGTCGGAGAGATCGTCGTCCGTGGCCACAACGTGATGCGGGGGTACTACCGGAGGCCCGAAGCCACCGCCGAGGTCATGCGCGACGGCTGGTTCCGCACTGGAGACCTGGCCCGCCGCGACGGGGACGGCTGGCTCTACATCGTCGACCGCGCCAAAGACATGATCATCCGTGGTGGGTTCAACATCTACCCGCGCGAGATCGAGGAAGTCCTGCACTCCCACCCGGCCGTCAGCATGGCCGCCGTCGTCGGGGTGCCCCACGGCAGCCTCGGCGAGGAGGTCAAGGCCTACGTCGTTCCGGCATCAGGCGCGCAGATGACCGAGGACGCCCTGGTCGCTTGGTGCCGGGAGAACATGGCCGGCTACAAGTACCCCCGCCTGGTGGAGTTCCGCGACGCGCTGCCCATGAACGCCACCGGAAAGATCCTCAAGCGCGAACTTCGCACAGAGACGGCGACGTCCGGGCGCTAGCCATCGGCCGAGTACCACCGCAGAACCAGCACGGCCAGAAGGCCGACGCCGCGATCAGAAGGGACAACGAGCATGAAACTCAAGGACAAGGTAGCCGTGGTCACCGGTGCGGCCCAGGGCCTCGGCAAGAGCATCGCCCTTGCCCTGGCACGGGAAGGCGCCGACCTCGTCGTGGGCGATATCCAGGAAGATCCGCTGTACGGCACGGCCAAGGAAGTCGAGGCGCTGGGAAGGCGGTGCCTGCCCGTACGTTGCGACATCTCCTCCAGCGATCAGGTGGCGCAGATGTTCGCCAGGGCCGGCGAGCGGTTCGGCACCGTCCACATCCTCGTGAACAACGCGGCCATGGTGCCGACCTCCCCGGCGGAAGAAGAGCGACGCAACAGGCACTACGCCTACGCGACCACGCCGATGCCCCGCCGGTCCCTCGGCATCACCAGCGGTCTCAGCGACGAGGACTGGCTCAAGTGGTGGGACGTCAACGTCCACGGCACGTTCTACTGCACGCGCGAGGCATTGCGGTTCATGGAGCCGCAGAACGACGGCAAGATCATCAATATCGCGTCCATCGCCGGAATCTCGGCCGCCAGCACGCACAGCCCGGGCTATTCCGCCAGCAAGGCCGCAGTCGCGAACTTCACCAAAACCGTCGCCTACGACGTCGCCGGCGCCAACATCTACGTGAACGCCATCGCCTGCGGTGGCGTGCTGACGCCACCGTTCGCGGCGTACCTGGCGAAGGCCACGGAAGAGCAGATTCGCACCCTCCACCAGATGATCCCCCTCGGCCGCGTCGGCACCCCGGAAGAGTACGCGTCCCTCGCCGTCTACCTGGCGGGAGACGACCACTACCTCGTCGGTCAGGTCATCAGCCCCAACGGGGGACTGATCATCTGACCGAAGGAACGTTTCGTCCAAATGTGCAGGGATCGTCCGGTTATCGACCGCAGGTGGTGTGCGGGCAGCGGCTCGCCGGGCTCGGCCTCGCGGAGTTGGGAGATGTCGTTGGTGTCGTGCTCGCGCAGGATGTGGCGGCGGGCGACCTCCTGCGTCTCCAGGTGGTCGATGGCCTCATCCATAGGCGTCCGGCGGATCAGTACGGGTGGTGGTTCGACTTGTTCGCCCAGGTCGCGTAGGCCTGGGCGCCGAGCTCGGGATAGATCTGCTCGATAAGGATCTTGCGCTGGTCGAGGGGCCGCTGGAAGTCCGCGTACTGGAAGGCGTCGTCGAAACCGATCTTCCTGGTCGCCTCGAGGTCGGAGCTGAAGTGGACGGAGTCGATCCGCGACCAGTAGATGGCGCTCATGCACATCGGGCACGGAGCCCCGCTCGAGTAGAGGGAGCAGCCCATGAGCATCCGGGCCCGCTCGGGCAGGAGGTCGGGGGATCCTTCCGGGCGCGGTACGAGTTCGAGCGTCGAGGTGTTCAGGCGGTCCTCCGAGAGGCTGGGAGCCTCCGGGTTCAGGATCTGGATGGCCTTGCGGATGGCCTCGACCTCGCCGTGCGCGGTCGGGTCGCCGGTGAGCAGGACGCGGTTCTGCCCGCGGGCGAGAATCTCCCCGTCCTTGGTGATGACTGCGCCGAACGGGCCGCCCCAGCCGTTCACAACGGACTCCGTGGCGAGTCGCACGGCTTCGGTCATGAATTCCTTGGGTCCCATCTCATAACCTCCGGCAGGTAAATTACGGCTGAAGATCAGGCGTGCTCGACTGCCGCGTCAGGGTCATTGCCGCAATGTTTATCCGAGCGGCCGTGGACTATACTTGCCCAGGTGAAGCCTGGTTCGAACCGTGGGGCCTCGGATCGCGGCGTGACCGTGGTGATTTCGTCAAAGGTTCGCGAAGGCCGCGAGGAGGATTATCGCCGCTGGCAGCAGAAAATAAATGAGAGCATGCGCTCTTTTGCTGGTTTCGAGGGGGCGGAGGCTTATCCGCCGATTCCCGGTGAGCAACCCTCGTGGGTGGCCGTCTTTCGCTTCTCGGGTATCGGCCAGCTGACTCGGTGGCTGAATTCGGAGATGCGCAGGGCGCTGCTGGAGGAGGTCCGGCCGCTGCTGGAGGAGCCGTCGGCGCTGGAGGTCCTCGCGGGAAGGACACCCGGCAGCGAGGCGGTCACGGCCGTGATCTCCCACAACGTGCGGCCGGGCCGCGAGCGCGACTACACGCGCTGGCAGGAGAGAGTGCGCAGGGCCGAGGAGAGGTTTCCCGGCTTCCTCGGATTCGAGGCGTTCGCGCCCGTGCCGGGCGTTCAGCCGCACTGGGTGGTCATGACCCGCTTCGACACCCGCGAACACCTCGAGGACTGGTTCGCGTCCGACACCCGCAGAAAGCTCCTGGACGAAGGGCGCGACTGCGTTCTCGACTACGACGTGCGCACGGTCAAGTCGGCGTTCGGCGGCTGGTTCCGGTTCGGCGGCGGGGCCGGGCAGGGCGCTCCGCCCAACTGGAAGCAGGCCATGTGCGTGCTGCTGGCCCTCTATCCGACCGTGATGGTGCTGAACCTGACGGTGGGCCGGGTGCTGACCGGCGCGCACCTGCCCCTGTATCTCGTCCTGTTCATCAGCAACGTGCTGAGCGTCACCATGCTCACGTGGGTCCTGATGCCGCTCGTCAACAGGGCCTTCGCGGCGTGGCTGCGTCCCGGCGTGCCCCGCTCGTTCCTCGCCAACGCCGCCGGAGCGTTCGTGATCCTGCTGTGCTTCGCGCTGTCCATCGCCGTCTTCGGCGTGATCACCCGTTAGCGGCGCAGGCGCGCCTGGAGGATGTCCGACATGGGGCTGGGCCGAGACCTGGAGGGTCTGCTCGTCAGGCGAGGCGAGGCCGGCTACGAGGACCTCAGGGCGGCCATGGTGTGGAACGGGCTCAAGCCGGAGCGGTTCCCCGACGTGATCGTCCAGGTCGCCTCCGAGCGGGACGTCCTGACGGCCGTCAGGCTCGCCCGCTCGGCCGGCATGCGGGTCGCCGTGCGGGCGGGCGGCCACAACTGGGCGGGCACCTCGGTGCGCGACGGAGGCATGCTCATCGACCTCTCCCGGCTCGACGCGTGCGCCGTCGACACCGCCTCGGCCACGGCCGGCGCGCAGCCCGCCGCCCGCGGCCGCGATCTCGCCGCCGCGCTCGCCGAGCACGGGCTGGCGTTCCCCGTGGGGCACTGCGGCTCCGTCGCGCTCGGCGGCTTCCTGCTGAGCGGCGGTCTCGGCTGGAACCCCGGAGTGTGGGGGCCGGCCTGCCTGAGCGTCGCGGAGATCGAAGCCGTGACGGCGGCCGGCGAGGCGGTCCGGTGCAGCGAGGACGAGAACGCCGACCTCTTCTGGGCGGCGCGCGGAGCCGGGCCCGGGTTCTTCGCGGTCGTCACCCGGTTCCGGCTGTGTCTGCGTCGTCTCCCGGCGGCGATCACCACGAGCGCCTACGTCTTCCCGCTCCCGCGCGTGGCGGAGGTGACGTCCTGGGCCGTCGAGGTCGCGGCGTCGCTCCCCCCGGCGGTCGAGCTGAGCATCATGCTCGGCACGGCGCCGCAGGAGCCCGGGACGAAGGCGATCGTCGTCACGGCCACCAGTTTCGCGGACTCCGCGGACGAGGCGGCCCGATCCCTTACGGCGTTCCGCGCGTGCCCCCTCGCCGAGCGCGCCCTGGCCCGCGTGGCGGAGCAGCCGGCCACCTTCGACGCCCTGTTCGAGGGCGCCGGCGCGCTCTGGCCGGAGCGCCATCGCGTCGCGGCCGACACCCACTGGTCGATGGAGGACCTCGGCGCGCTGCTGCCGCTGCTCGCGGACGACGTCGCCAAGGCTCCGTCCGGCAAGTCGCTCGTGCTCGCGAACATCCCTCCCGCAGCCGTGTTGCCTGACATGGCCTTCTCGGTGCTGGGCAGGAGCTACGTCGTCGGTTACGCGATCTGGCAGGACCCGGCACACGACCAGGCCAACATCCGCTGGTTGCGCGAGGCGATGGGCAAGGTCGCGCCGCTGGCGGTCGGGCACTACATCGCGGAGGCCGACCTGCCGGCCGCCGCGTCCCGAAGCCGGCGGTCGTTCACGCCCGACACCTGGGAGCGCCTGCAGGCGGTGAGAGCGCGATGGGACCCCGAGGGCGTCTTCCAGCCCTACCTGCGACCGTGACCCTTGCTGACAGCCCTTTGGGTCAGGCCCGGTCAGCCTTCGATCGTGGCCGCGAAGCGAGGCCCGGCTAGTTGATCACTTCGCACGCGGACGCCCTGCGGTTGACGCGGTGCGGGTCGCGGCGCGCGAACCTGCCGCAGGAGGGCACCGCCGAGCCCCGGGATGGCGGGCCGACGGGCCTCGGTGGCCCGCGTGCGCGTCAGTCCGCCAGCCGGACAGCCACCTCCATGCCCACCGGGACGCCCTGATCGAGCAGGCCGATCTGGCGCACCTGGGCGAGCGACACGCTCGCGCCCTCGGCCTCGGCGGCGGCCAGCAACGCCAGCACCGCGGGATGCGCGGCTCCGTCGACCACGGCGACGTCCTGTTCGAAGTGCCAGCGGATCACCATCTCCGGGCCGGGCTCCACGGTGCCGGACTCCACGTCCCAGTCGGCCGGCGGCAGCTCGGCCACCGGCCAGCAGCAGACCACCTGGATCACGGTGTCGCTGCCCGGCTCGGCCCTGATCGTCGTCCAGAACGCCCCCGTCGGCGCGTTCCCCGCGGCCGTGAGACGGCGCCAGAGGTCGGCGAACACCTCGTTGGCCTGCTCGTCGCCGTCGTCAGGCGACAGGATCACGCCCGCCCAGTGCTGCGCCGCCGCCTGTCGCACCTCGGTCTGCCACGTCACCCGCTCGGCCAGCAACTGGTCGAGGACGTCGAGCGCGGCGTCCTGGCGTTCCCGCTCGGCGGCCAGTCTGGCGCGGTGCGCCGCCAGCACCGCGGCGGCGCTCTCGGCGTCCCTGAGCAGCGCGGGCGCCTCGGCCAGGGGCAGGTCGGCGGCACGGGCGCCCTTCAGTCTGAGCGCCTGCTCGAACTGCGCGGCGGCGTAGCGGCGGTGCCGCGACCACGGGTCCACCGACGCGGGCGAGAGCAGGCCCTGCTCGTCATAGAGGCGCAACGCCTTCGGAGTCAGACCTGTCAGTTCCGCGAACTCACCGATGTTCATCATGCGCCCAGTGTGGGACCTCCCCCTGGGGCAGGTTCCACCTCGCCGCGAAAAGGGGTCAGGGGCCGAGCGGCTCGTAGACGGTGATCTCACGGGAGGCGAGGCGGGCCAGGCAGTCACCGACGACGTGCTTCTGGAAGTGCTCGGACGCACGGTGCGCCTCGAACGCGGCGGCGTCGGTGTACTCCTCGTAGATCATGAACCGTCGCGGGTCCTCGGCGGAGACGTGGGCCTGGTAGACGAGGTTGCCCGGCTCCTGGCGGGACGGCGGGGTGATACGCCGGATGACGTCGGCGACGGCGTTCTCCTCGCCGTCGCGGGCGGTCCACACGGCTTGCACGACATAGGTCATGGCCCGCGACTTTAGGACGAAGGTCGCGCACTGTCACATCGCGGCACGGTGCTTGACATATCGGATCGGTCCCGCTTAACGTCCCGTTAACCGACAGGCACAGACGAAGACACCCCTGTCAGTGGTCTTCGTCTGTGCCTTCAGTCGTTCCCGTACCGCTGGCAAGGGTTCCAACCCCCCGAAAGGCGGCGGGCATGAACGACGGCCCTGCGAACACGAGAACGGCGGTCATCCGCGGCGCGGGAGACGCGGCCGACCTCATCGACACCCTCAAGAGCCTGAGCGGCCGGGCCAACGGGATCTGGTTCCTCGCCCTGGCGGGACTGTTCCTGGACGCCTACTCCAACGCGGCGCTGGGGGCCGGCCTGTCCCCGATGGTCAAGCAGCTGGGCCTGTCGCCCACCCAGGTCGGCGTGCTCACCGCGATGGCCCCGGCGATCGCGATCGTCTCCAACCCCTTCGGCGGCTGGCTCGCCGCGCGGATCGGCCGGGTCAGGCCGCTGCTGATGACGAAGGTCGTCTTCGCGATCGGCGCGCTGCTGACCGCGGCCGGTTCGGACTTCGCGACCGTCTTCGCCGGCCGGGCCCTGGTGGGCATCGCCTACGGCATCGACTTCGCGGTGGCGATGGCGCTGCTCGCCGAGTACACCCCGGCCGCGCTCAAGGGCAGGCTCAACTTCTGGCAGGGCGTCTGGTACACCGCCACGACCACGAACCTCCTGCTCACCCTGGTGTTCTACAAGCTGGACACCGGCACCGACATCTGGCGCTGGTCCGTCGGCTCCTCGGCCGCCTTCGCGCTGATCCTGCTGATCCTGCAGCTGGCCTTCCTGGTCGAGAGCCCCACCTGGCTGGCGTCCAAGGGCAGGCTGGGGGAGTCCGTGGCGAACCTGCGCCGGATGTACGGGTTCACCGCCCAGGCAGGGGAGCCCGAGACGGAGCGGGCCGGCACGTCCGGGCACAAGGTCGGGCTGCGGGACGCGGGCGTCCTCTTCCGCCGCCCCTACCTGCCCCGCACCGTGCTGTCGACCACGATCTCCCTCACCCAGGCCATGCAGTACTTCGCCGTGGGCTGGTACCTGCCGGTGATCAGCCTCGAACTGTTCGGCAAGGAGTTCGAGAAGGCGACCCTGGGCTCCATGGCGTTCAACGCCGTCGGCATCATCGGCGGCTGCCTGTCGGTTCAGGCCGGCCGCCGGCTGGGTCTGCGGGTCAGCTCGATGACCGGGTACGCCGTGGTGTTCGTCGCCCTGCTGATCATGGGCGCGACCTTCAAGCAGCTGCCCCTCGGGCTGGCCGCGCTCCTGCCGGCGCTGTTCATCTTCTTCCACTCCGCGGGCCCCGGCCCCAACGGCAAGTCGATCGCGGCGCTGTCGTACCGCAGCGACATCCGCACGCTGGGCACCGGCGTGACCGGCATGCTCGGCAGCCTCGGATCGGTCGCGGGCCTCTACCTGTTCCCGCAGCTCCAGGCGGGTATCGGGGTCGGTAACAGCCTGATGCTGCTGTCGGTGGTGCCGCTGGTCGGCCTGCTCACCTGCGTGGCGATCAAGTGGGACCCGACCCGCGTCGCGGTGAACCTGGAAGCGGAGCCGATCCACCTCCAGGAACGCCAGCCGGTGTCGGCCTGACCGGTGTCCCGTCCGGACACGATGAAAGGACCTTCGCGGATGACCAGGGAACGCCGTCGAGGCGTGCTCAGCATCGATGAGGGAACCACGGGAACGCGTGCCGCCGTCGTCCTCGACGACGGCGGCACGACGCCCCCCGCGTACCTGCCCATCTCGGTCCGCTCGCCTGACCACCTGCGCGTGGAGCAGGACGGCGCGGAGATCTGGGTGAACACCCTGCGGGTCTGCCGCGAGGTGCTGGACTGGGCGTCCGCGTACCAGGTGGAGATCACCGGAGTGTCGATCTCCACGCAGCGCGCCACGGTGCTGCTGTGGGACACGGTGACCGGCTCGCCGCTCAGCCAGGCCGTGGTGTGGCAGGACCGCAGGTACGCCGCGCGGCTGCGGGAGTGGGAGCCCGACTGGGACGCGCACCTCGCCGAGCACACCGGCCGGCCGGTCGGCTCCCGGGCGCCGCTGCTGTGGGCGGCGGAGGAGCTCGTCCGCAACGAGGCCGCCGCCCGGGCGCACGAGGCGGGCAGGCTGGCCTTCGGCTCGATCGACACCTGGCTGGTCTGGAAGCTCACCGGGGGAGCCCGCCAGGTCATGTCCGCCACGAACGCCGTGGCCGTGGGCGCCTACGACCTGCGGACGGGAGACTGGCACGAGCCCTGGGTGCGCTTCCTCGGCTGCCCGCGCGACCTGCTGCCGCGGATCGTCGACGACGACGGCGACTTCGGCGTCACCGACCCGGCGGTCCTCGGCGTGCGGCTGCCCATCCTGTCCGTCATGGGCGACCAGCACGCCGCCATGATCGCGCTCGGCGCCCACCGGCCCGGTCAGGCCATGTGCGTCCACGGGACGGGCACGTTCGTTGACGCCGTCGCGGGTGATCGGCCGCCCGTCCACCGCCGCCGGGTACCCGGGGTGCTCACGCTGGTCGGCTGGCGGTCGCAGAGCGCGTCCGTGTTCAGCGTGGAGGGGTACGCCCCGACGACCGGCTCGGCGATGCGCTGGCTGTGCGAGGAGATCGGGCTGTTCGAGTCGCCGAGCCGGCTGGCCGAACTGGCCCGCGAGCACACCGGGCCGACGCGGGTGAAGTTCGTCCCCGCCCTGGCGGGCATGCGGACTCCGGTCTGGTCGCCGGAGGCCGGCGGCATCCTCACCGGGCTCAGCCTGTCCACCACCCGCGCGGAACTGGCCCGCGGCATCCTCGAAGGTTTCGCGCATTCGGTGTGCGACCTGCTGGAAGGCGTCGAGGAGGTCCTGGGCAGGCCGGTCACCGACCTGTTCTGCGGCGGCGGGCTGGCCACCAGCGACGTGCTGATGTCCAGCCAGGCCGACCTGGCCGGCCGGCCCGTGCGGCGCGCCCGCGACAACGAGACCGCCAGCCTGCGCGGCACCGCCTACCTCGGCGGCGTGCGCGCCGGGCTCTGGCCGGATGTCGCGGCGGCCGTCGCCGGGCTCGGGACGGCCCCCGTCTTCGAGCCCGCCCTGCCCGACGCCGCGCGCCAGGAGGCCCGCGCCGAGTGGCGCGACCTGCTCGCCCGCCACATCACCGCCGGTGCGCCGGGGCCCGCGTCCCGCGGCCCCGAACCCGACTCACAGGAGGAATCAACGTCGTGATCCGGCTTCCCCAACGCAAGGCGAGGTCAGAGACGAGGAGCGCCATCCGCCGCACCCCGCTGACGCTCGACCGCCGGCAGCAGATCGAGCGGCTCACCTCCCGGCCCGTCGACGTCCTCGTCGTGGGCGGCGGCGTGACCGGCTGCTACACCGCGCTGGACGCCGTCACCCGCGGCCTGACGGTGGCGCTCGTGGAACGGGACGACTTCGCGTCGGGCACGTCCTCCAAGTCGTCGAAGATGGTGCACGGCGGCCTGCGGTACATCGAACAGGGCAACCTGCCGCTGGTCCGGCGGTCGCTGCTGGAGCGGCAGCGGTTCCGCCGCAACGCGCCGCACCTGGTGCAGCGCCTGCCGTTCGTCTTCCCGGTGCTCGCCCAGGACGGCGTCTTCGACGCGCGCATCGCCAAGGCCTTCGAGGGCCTGCTGTGGACGTACGACCTGGCGGGGGGATGGCGCATCGGCCGGCTGCACCAGCGGCTCACCGTCCCCGAGGTGCTCGTCCGCGCGCCGCGGCTGCGCGCCGACCGGCTCAAGGGCGGGCTGCTCTACTACGACAGCCGCACCGACGACGCGCGCCTGACGCTGACCATCGCGCGGACCGCCGCGCACTTCGGGGCGACCGTGCTCAACGGCGCCACCTGCCGCGGCCTCATCCGCGAGGACGGCAGGGTGCGCGGCGCGACCGTCGAGGTCGACGGCCGCGAGATCGACGTGCGCGCCGGTGTCGTGGTCAACGCCACCGGGGTCTGGGCGGACACGCTCGACACCCTGTCGGACCCCGGCCACCGGGCCCGGATCCGTCCCGCCAAGGGCGTGCACATCGTGCTGCCGTGGACCCGGCTGCCCATCGACGGCACCGTGACCGTGCCCGTCCCGGGCCGGGCCCGCCGCGCGACCTGCACCCGCTGGGGGGACGTGGTCGTGCTCGGCACGACCGACACCGACTACGACGGCTCCCTGGACGAGGTGCTCTGCACCCGCAAGGAGATGCAGTTCCTGCTCGACGGGGCCAACACCGCGTTCGACGCCGACCTCACCCCCGCGGACGTGGTCGGCTCGATCGCCGGGCTCCGGCCCCTGGTCGGGAACAAGGAGGGCGCCACCCTCGACCTGAGCCGCGACCACGCCATCTCGACGGACGCGCACGGGCTCGTCACCGTCACCGGCGGCAAGCTCACCACCAGCCGCCACATGGGCGAGCTCGTGGTCGACGAGGCCTTGAAGGTACTCGGCCGCCAGGCCCGCTGCCGCACCGTGCGGCTCCCCCTGCTGGGCGGCGCGGGCTACGACGCGGAGGCCACCTCGGCGACCGGGGGGCTGGGCGCGCACCTGGGCGAGCGGTACGGCACCGAGGCCCGGTTCGTCGCCGACCTGTTCACCGAGGACCCCTCCCTCGCCGAGCCGATCGTCGAGGGCACCGCCTACCTGCGGGCCGAGGTGGTCTACGCGGCCCGGTGCGAGCTGGCGCGGACCGTGGACGACGTGCTGTCCCGCCGCATCCGGATGCGGGTGTTCGCCCGGGACCTGTCGGTCAAGGCGGCCCCGGAGGTCGGCCGGCTGCTCCAGCGGGAACTGGGCCTGTCCGACGAGGAGGTCGCCCGGCAGATCGACGACTACGTCTCCGGCATCGACCGGGAGAAGACCGTACTGATGGAGGAACTTTCATGATCAGCAGGCAGACCATCACCCATCCGTTCAACCGAGGCGACTACGTCGTCGGCGCGCCCACTCCGCCCCGCTGGGCAGCCGACTGCCCGCCCGGCGACGGGAAGGCCAGCCTGCAGGGCGCCGTGGTCGAGGTTCCCGCCGCGGTCGTGGCCGAGCTGCGCGCGACCGGCGCCACCGTCCACACCGACCGGGACGAGGTGATCCTGCGCACCCGCGACTGGTGGGCGGGCACGTCCATCGGCGAGACGGACGGCAACCCGGCCACCCCGGACGCCGTGGTCGTCGAAGCGGCCGACGAGGAGCAGGTGGCCGCCGTGGTCCGCGTCTGTCACGCGCACGGCATCCCGCTGACGGTCTCGGCCGGCCGCAGCAACGTCCTCGGTGCGGCCCTGCCGGTGTTCGGCGGGGTGGTGCTGGACGTCTGCGCGCTCAACCAGATCATCTCCTTCGATGCCGAGGCGATGATCGTCGAGGTGCAGGCGGGCATGTTCGGCGACCTGTTCGAGAAGGAACTGCAGGAGGCGCACGGCGTCACCACCGGGCACTGGCCGTCCGCCTTCGCGATCTCCACGGTCGGCGGCTGGGCCGCCTGCCGCGGCGCGGGCCAGCTGTCCACCCGGTACGGGAAGATCGAGGACATGGTCGTCGGGCTGGACGTGGTCCTGCCGGACGGCACCACCGCGAGCTACGGCACCTACCCCCGGGCCGCCGTCGGGCCGGACCTGCGCCAGCTGTTCATCGGCTCAGAAGGCACGCTGGGCGTGATCACCCGGCTGCGGCTGCGCACCCACCGGCTGCCCGGCTACGCGGCGGGCCTCGCGTACGGGTTCGACACGTTCGCCGCGGGCCTGGACGCCTGCCGGGAGATCCTCCAGCGGGGCGCGACCCCCGCGGTGCTGCGCCTGTACGACGCGCACGAGAGCGGCACCCACTTCGGACAGCCCGGCACCAACCTGCTGCTCATCGCCGACGAAGGCGACCCCGCGCTGGTGGACGCCGCCATGGCCGTGGTCGAGGAGGTCTGCGCGGAGCGGGCGCCGGTGAAACTCGACGGCGACGCGATCCTCGCCCGCTGGCTGGACGAGCGGATGATCGTCGGCAAGTCCGGTGACGGATTCGCCAAGGGCCCCGGCTTCGTCGCCGACACCTGCGAGATCGCCGCGCCGTGGTCGTCGCTGCCGGTGATCTACGACGAGGTGGTCGCGGCCATCGAGGCGGTCCCGGGGACGCTGCGCGCCTCGGCGCACCAGTCGCACGCCTACACCGACGGCGCCTGCCTGTACTTCTCGCTCCGCGGCGAGGTGGAACGGGCCCGCCGCCGCGAGTGGTACCGGGCCGCCTGGGACGCCGCCAACGAGGTGCTCATCCGGCACGGAGCCGCGATCAGCCACCACCACGGCGTCGGGCTGCTGCGCTCGCCGTACGTCGAGCCCTCGCTGGGCAGCGGCTTCGGCACCCTGGTGGCGGTCAAGCAGGCCCTGGACCCGGCCGGGATCATGAACCCGGGCAAGCTGGGGCTGCCCAGCCGTTTCGGATCCTGATGCGGGTCCTGCATAAGGTGGACCGGTGAGCTCTCGTCCGAAACGTCCCGTGGATCGACGCCTTCTGGCCGCGCTGGCGGAGTACCCCGTCATGGCGTCGCTGGTCGGCGTGGCGATGGCGGACCGGTTCACCACGACCTCGACCCCGCTCGGCATCCTCGCGTCGGTTCCGCTCGGCGATCTCGCGGCGACGGTCCAGCGGACCGCCGCCGCGGGCAAGATCGTGTTCGTCAACATGGACTCGACCCCCGGTCTGGGCCACGACCCCGGCGCCCTGACCTACCTCAAGGGGATCGGGGCGGTCGCGATCTGCTCCACCCGTGCGGCGATCATCGAACGCGCGAGCGGCCTGGGCCTGCTGGCCATGCAGAAGGTGTTCGTGACGGACCGCTCCAACCTGCACCGCAGCGTCCAGTCGATCTCCCGCTCCCAGCCGGACCTGGTCCAGTTCATGCCGGCGGTCGTGCTGCGGTACATGGAGCAGCAGGCCAGGGACCTCGGGGTGCCGTACCTCGCCGCCGGGTTCGTCCAGGACGAGGCGGACGTCGTCGAGGCGCTCCAGCACGGCGCGGCCGGGGTCTGCACCTCGGACCAGGAGCTGTGGGAGCTGCGCCGGTCGGCCCTGCGCGCATCCTGAACCACCTCCGGCCCGCCTGCGCGCGTGTGCGCGCGGGCCGGTCAGGTGCGTCAACCCATCGCTGACTCATCGGCGGCAGGCCGCGATGAGCGTTTCCCGCACGGAAGGACGACTTGATGGCGCCCGTAGAGCCGCGGCTGTCCGGCCCGCAACCCGGGCCGCCGCCTTCAACGGGTCATGTGCCCAGTGAGGCGCGCCGGTCGGACACCGGCCAGGGGCCGCGGATGGGTGGCTCGGATCTGGCGGCGACCGGCCCGGGGGCGCGGGCGGGTGGCTCGCGCCTGATCCGGAGGACGCGGATGGGCGGGTCGCGTCTGGCGGCGGTCGCGCCTCCCGTCTTCGTCGTGCTCTGGAGCAGCGCGTTCATCGCGGGCGTTCCAGGGGTCGAGGCGGCTCCGCCCCTGCTGCTGATGTTCGCGCGCTTCGCCCTGGCCGGAGTGCTGCTGGCCGGGTACGCCCTGGTCACGCGCACCCCCTGGCCGCGTGGCCGGGTCGCGGCGCACATCGCCGTGGCTGGCCTGCTGATCCAGGCCGTCCAGTTCGGCTGTTTCTACGCCGCGCTCGGGATGGGCTTCCCGGCGGCCGTCATCTCTCTCGTCCAGGGACTCAACCCCGTCGTCATCGCGCTGGCCGCGCGCTTCCTCGGTGAGACGGTCACCCGGCGGCAGTGGGCCGGCTTCGCCCTCGGCGCGACCGGCGTGATCCTCGCGGTCGCCGACCGGGTGAGCCTGCCGGCCGGGGGCGTGGTGCTGTGCGTGGCCGGACTGCTCGGGCTGAGCCTCGGCACCCTCTACCAGAAGCGCTTCGTCCCGGCCATGGACGTCCGCACCGGCACCGCCGTGCAGCTTCTCGTCAGCGCCCCGGCTGTCGGGCTGGTCTGCGTGGCCGTCGAGACCCCTCGGGTGTCGGACTGGACGTCGTTCGGCGGGTCCGTGGCCTGGATGGTGCTGGTCAACTCCATCGCGGCGTTCACCCTGCTCAACATGATGCTGCTGCGCTCGTCCGCCAGCCGGGTGAGCACGCTGTTCTTCCTGACCCCCTCGGTGACGGCGGTGCTGGCCTGGCTGCTCGTCGGCCAGTCGCTGGGGCCGCTCGTCATCGCCGGGCTCGTGCTCGGCGGGGCCGGTGTGCTGCTGGCCAACCGGCAGGCCGCAACGGTCCGCGGTTCTGAACCGTCCCGCCAGGGTGAATAGCTGGGGCGGACCGGATGAACTTTTCCGGCGCGACTCGAACCTGACCGAGCAACTTGTCTAGCTTTGTGCCGTGTCACCTGAACGTGCATCCTTAGTCCGTGTCCTCCGCGCGACCGGCGTCCTCGTCGTGGCCCTGGCCGCGACGCTGGGCATCCTTGCTGGTCCCGCCTCCGCGCATCTGACGCGCAGCCATGCCGAACTCGTAGTGAGCACCTCCGCCGGGCTCACAAGCGGTCGCTTGGTTGTGCACCGAGACGTCATAACCCCCGAACGTGCCGGAGCCTGGGCGGCCGGGCTCCTGGAAGGCGGATGCCCCGTCAGCGCCCACGGCGTGGCCGGCGACACCGGCGGCATCCCCGGCGGCGTGGTCGTCGAACTCGCCTGGTCGTGCGCCGTTGACGGCCTGGACCTGAGCGCCCTGCTGCGCGCGGGAGGGCTCTCCGAGATCATCGCCGAGTTCGACGGCGTCACGTCCAACGTGACGGCCGCGCTGCCTGTCGTCGACGCGACCGGTTCGCACGCGGGCGGCCAGGACTGGCCGGTGCTGCCCGTCGCGGCGTCGCTGCTCGGCCTGCTGCTGGCTGTCACCGCAGTGACGTGGCTGCGCCGCCGTAGGCGCTGGGCCGTCCTCGTGGCGGTCACGGCGGCGACTGCGGTGCTCGTGCCGGGCACCGCCGCGATGGCCGCCGCGAACGCCCCCGAGACGGACAGTCCCACACCCGCCGCGAGCGCCCCCGAGACGGGCAGTCCCACTCCCGCGGCGAGCACGCCCGAGACGGGCAGTCCCACTCCCGCGGCGAGCACGCCCGAGACGGGCAGTCCCACTCCCGCGGCGAGTGCGCAGCCGAAGGCCGGCGCCCTCACCGGCACCCTCGCCCTCACCACCGCCAACCCGAAGGCCGGTTCGCCGGTCACCTTCAGCTACACCACCGACAAGCCGAACGCGCTCAACTGGGTCGGCCTGTACGGTCCCGACGACAAGCCCGGCTCCGTCGCGTCGAAGACCTGGGTCAGGGCGCCGCTCGCCTCGGGAACCGTCACGCTGGACACCCGCTCCCTCGGCGAGGGGTCCTGGAGCGCGCACTTCCTGGCCGACGACGGCTACGATCCGCTGAGCGCCCCGGTGACGTTCACCCTGACAGGGGCCGGCTCGGACGACGTGACCGTCGAGGGCACCGTCTACGCCGACAAGGACGGCGACGGCGTCAAGGACGACGGAGAGAAGGGTCTCCCGGGCGTGTCCGTCACCGACGGCGCCCGCTGGGCGACCACGGGAGCGGACGGCGGCTACACGCTGACCGTCGACCGCAACCGCAGGGAGACCGATCTCGTCAGCGTCGTCTCGCCCAACGGCTACACGCCGGCCCTGCGCGACGACTTCGTGCCGGCCTTCTTCCACGAGGTGAAGGGCGGACAGGGGCCGCAGAAGGGGCTCGACTTCGCGCTCGTCCCGGACACCAACGCCGCCAATCCCAAGGAGAAGTGGCTGATGGTCTCGGACGTCGAGGTGAGCAACACCAACGACGCCCAGGCGAAGAACACGCTGCCGCGCTGGCAGGGCCAGGTCGAGGCGATGTCCGAGGTGCACGGCGCCACGCTGACCATGACCACGGGCGACCTGACCGTGACGGACTACGCGGAAGAGCCTCGCCGCCAGGGCGGCTACGACATCCTGCGCGAGGGGCTGCGCAAGGGCAAGCTCGGCCACCCGTACTACCCGGTCATCGGCAACCACGACGTCGGCGGCACCGCGACCTCCTCCGGATACGGCGGCAGCCTGGAGTACTGGCGCAGGAACATGGGCCCCGAGTGGTACAGCTTCGACCGCAACGGACGCCACATCGTGGTGCTGGAGGACAACTACGACTCCAGCGGCCTGGCGCCGCAACTGCAGTGGCTGCGCGAGGACCTGCGCAGGCACGCGACCGGCAAGCAGGTGCTCGTGTTCGCGCACCGCTCGCTGTTCACCCGCTGGGGCCCCGGCGCCGGCATGCAACCGACCGTCGACGAGCTGAGCAAGTACGACGTGCGGATGTTCGCGGCCGGGCACAACCAGCAGGCCGAGTACCGGCGGGGCGCGTTCGCCAGGTCGGTCGAGGTCAACAACATGGGTGTGTACGGCATCGACTCCGCCAGGCCGGACTACAAGATCCTCGACTTCGGCGGCATCACCGACGACCCCGGCACCCAGCGTAACGAGGATGTCGGTTACATCGCGGGCACGCACCGCCAGTTCGAGGTGGACGACGATGTCGCGCTGGTCAGCCCCGCACAGGGCAGCGTGCACGGCGCGAAGGGCGGCGTCCCGGTCGAGCTGTACGCGGAGGACGACGACCGGACCCCGAGCACGGCGGCGCTGACCGTCCGGGCCGGGAACGGCAAGGAGGTCTGGCGTGAGAGCCGCCTCGAGTTCGGCCGCGAGACCAAGACCACCGGCCGGGTCAACTGCTACACGCCTCCTGGCGGCAAGGCCGAGCCGTGCCCGACGGCGCACGTCTCGTGGACCAGGGTGAGTTCCCGGATCACCGGCCTGCATCCCGGCACGTACACCGCGGAACTGGTCGCGGTCGACACGGCCGGCAAGCCGTGGCCGGCGGTCAAGACGACCTTCGAGGTGGTCGCCGACGCCCGTCTCAACCGTCCGGAGCTCGGCCAGGACTGGACCGGGCAGGGCGGGGACGAGGAGGGCCGCTCGTCGGCCAAGGACGACCCGGGCGCGCGGCTGAACCTGCGCTGGGCGGCCAGCACCGGTGAGCAGTTCCACCTCAACGGCGCCGCCGTGTCAGGCGGCAAGGTCATCGTCGCCTCGCGGGCGTTCGACTCGCCGTACAGCATGATGCTCGCCTACGACGCGCTGACCGGCGCGGAGGCGTGGCGAACCTACCTGGACGGCGACGCCGAGTCCTTCCCGACCGTGCACGACGGCAAGGTGTACCTCACCACCGGGGTCGGACGCGTCTACGCCCTGGACGCGGAGACCGGCAAGGTGGCCTGGGAGACGATCGACGACGAACAGGTCAAGGGCTCGACCGTGCGGCGCTACGGCCGGGCGGGCGGACCCGTGAGCGTCTTCGACCTGCCGGGCCGCACGGTGGCGGTCTACCAGGCATGGGACACCGTGCGCTGCCGCGACGCGCGGACCGGCGACCGCCTGCCCGGCGGGTTCGGCGCGCCCGCGGCCTGGGGCCAGTTCCACAGCATCGCCGTACGGCGGCCCGGCGCGACCACCGCCTACCTGCACTCGGGGTCCAGCCAGTCGCTGATCGCGATGGATCTGACCAGCTGCACCCAGCAGTCCTCGGTGGACACCGGCGGTGACCTGTTCACGGAGTCCTCGCCCGCCTTCACCGACGCGGGGCTGGTGACCGCGACGTCGTCCGGCGTCCGCGGCCACGACCTCAAGGCGGGCGCGAAGGTGCTCTGGCAGGCCAAGCTCGGCACCGCGAACACCTGCGAGCCGGGTCCGCCGCCGGTGACCAGCCCGGCGACCCGGGGTGCGATGGCCTATGTCGCGAGCGTGGACGGCGTGGTCAGGGCCTACGACACGGCCTCGGCCGATCCCGCCAAGCCGGTCTGGGAGACGCCGCTCGGTTACCTGCCCGGTGAGAGCCCGATGGACGACCCGTGGCGGGTCGCCGCCGGGTGCGCGGCGGCCGGCCCCGGCTCGCCGGCGATGCATCCGCTGGCGACCGAGACCGTGGTCTACGCGACCACCTGGGACGGCCGCGTGGTGGCGCTGGACCGGGCGACCGGTCGCAAGCTGGCCGAGTACAACCTGGGCGGCGGCGTGGCGTCGTCGCTGTCGGTGAGTGGCGACCTGCTGTTCGCGCTCACCGACGACGGCTCGATCCACGCGCTCGCGGCCACGAAGGTCCGCGGCGAGTGATCATGGTTCGGGTTCTGACCCGCCTGCTCGCTGCTGCGGGCCTGGCGGTGCTGATCCTGCTGGGAGCGGCGGGTCCGGGGTGGGCACACCCCTTCGGCCCGCCGCTCGCGGCGAAGGTGACCGCCCGCGGTGACACGGTGCAGGTGACCTGGTCGGCGGCGGCCGACGACCTGGCCAGGCTCGACCGGGCGCTCGCCGGCCGGGGCGAGCAGGTCGGCGCCTACCTCGGTGAGCACATCGGGGTCTGGCAGGACGGGACGGCGTGCCCGCTGACGGCGACGCGGACCGAGGCGCTCGCCGCCTCCGGCGCGGTGCTGTCCTTCCGGTGCCGGGCCGAGGTCCGGGCCGTCACCCTCAGGATCACCGCCCTCACCGACGTCGACGCCGCGTACCGGACGGTGTCCACGACTCCGGACGGCGCGGGCGCGCTGCACACCGCCACGGCGCCCGCGCACGTGTTGCGCTTCGACGGCGCGGCGGGCGACGTGACAGGCGCTGCGGCGGGCACGCCGATCGAGTTCGCGGCACTCTGGACGGCCGAGCTGTCCTCGCTCGTGGACAACCAGGTCGTGCTGCCACTCGCGCTGCTGGTCGCGCTGGTGGCGGGGGCGGCGCACGCCTGCGCTCCGGGACACGGCAAGACCCTGACGGCCGGGTACCTGGTCGGCGGCAACGGCCGGACCCGTGACGCGGTCCTGCTGGGCGTGGTGGTGGCGGTCATGCACACCGTGTCGGTGGCCGTGCTGGCCGTCGGCTGGTGGCTGACCGTGGACGGGTCGTCCTCCTTGGGGGGCGTGACACGGTGGCTGCAGCTCGCGTCCTCGCTCGTCGTCCTCGCTGTCGGCGTGGGACTCCTCCTGCGGCACCTGCGCGGCCAACGCGGACAGCACGGTCATGGTCACGGCCACGGTCACGGTCACGGTCACGGGCACGGGGAGGCGGGCTCGTTGCTGACCTGGCGGGGCATCGTGACGATGGGTGCGTCCGGTGGCCTGCTGCCCTCTCCCTCGGCCTTCCTGCTGCTGCTCACGGGCCTGCTCACCGGCAGGGCGGCGTTCGCCCTCGCCATGGTGGCGGCGTTCGGCGTGGGGATGGCGGCCACGCTCGCGGGGGTCGGCATCGCCGTCCTGCGAGGCAGGAACGCGGTGGAGAGCGTGGCACGATCGCCGAGGCTGCGCCGATGGAGCCGTCGCCTGCCGCTCGCCGGGGCGTCGCTGGTCGTCGCGGGCGGCCTCGTGTCCTCCGTCCTCGCGGCCGTCGCGGTGGTGGGCTCCTGACGGCCGCGGGCGGTGGACGACGGGCGCTCCGGTGGCGGGACCCGTAGGAAGGGGTCAGGCCATCAGCTGTGCCCGTTCGGGGCGGACGATCGTGATCGCGGCGGCGCCCAGGGCCGCGACCAGGGCGAAGGCGTAGAAGCCCCACGGGTAGGCGATCCCGGCGGTCAGCATCGCGCCGCCGAGCACCGGGCCGCACACCGCGCCGAGGCGGCCGACGCCCGCCACCCACCCGAGCGCGGTCCCGCGGATGGCGTCCGGGTACCTGGCGTTGACGTAGGCGTACACCAGCACCTGCGCGCTGAACACGAAGACCCCGGCCAGGAAGACCGCGGTGTAGAGGGCGACCACGGGCAGCGGCACGCTCAGCAGGGCGAGGAAGACCGCGGCCGCGGCGAACCAGCCGAGGAGCGTGCGGCGCAGCCCGGCCCTGTCGGCCACGTTCCCCGCCGCGAGGAGCCCCGCGATCGCGCCGAGGTTGAGCACCAGCAGCAGACCCAGAGCCGCGCCCAGCGGGTACCCGGCCTGGCGCATGATCTCCGGCAGCCAGGTGTTGAGGCCGTAGACCAGCAGCAACCCCATGAAGGAGGTCAGCCAGAACGCCAGGGTCGCCCGCAGCAGCCCGCCGCGGAAGAGCGGGCCCACCGGGTTCGCGGGCTTCCCGGCGGAGGCCGCGGCGCTCTCGGGCAGGAGCTTGAGCATCAACGGCACCAGCACCAGCGACGGCAGCGCGCCGATGACGAACATGACCCGCCAACCGGCGGACGGGATCACCACGATGCCCAGGAGCGCCGTCAGCATGGCGCCCACGTGGTAGCCGGTCATCAGGACCGTGCTGGCCCGGCCGCGGCGCTCGCCGCTGGTGTGGTCGGCGACCAGGGTGATGGCGGTCGGCAGGGCGCCGCCCAAGCCGAGCCCGGCCAGGAAGCGGAACGTCCCGAACAGGGCCGCCGACGGGGCGGCGGCGCAGAGCGCGGTGAAGACGGAGAACACGGCCACGGCCGCGACGAGCGCCCTGCGCCGGCCGATGATGTCGTTGACGGTCCCCGTGACCAGCGATCCGAGGATCATGCCGACCAGGCCGACCGTGCCGATGACGGACGCGACGGCGGGGGTCAGGCCCCAGACGTGGTCGCGGAGCAGCGCGGGCAGCACGGTGCCCAGCACGACGAGGTCGAAGCCGTCCAGAAGGATCGCGCTCCAGCAGAGGAGCAGAACACGGCGGTGCGCTGACATGGCGTCACTCCTGCGCGAAGGGGGTGTGGCCGCTCATGCTAGGACGTGGCCCGCGCGGCGTACGCCGGCGAATTCCGCTGAGTGAAAGGCGATTCGCACACGCCCGCCCGCCCGCAGGCCCGGGCGATCTCACCGGTGACCGACAGCAGCGGCTCGGCCAGGCGGCCGAGCTCCCGCGACCGGTGCGCGGACAGGACGGCGCCGACCGCGGCGACCGCCCGGTCGTCGACGAGGATGGGCGCGGCGATCGAGCACGTGCCCGGCGACATCTCCTCGACGGTCACCGCGTACCCCTGGAGGCGGACGGCGGCCAGCTCGCGGGCCAGCCGCCCCGGCTGCGTGATCGTGAACGGCGTGGGCCGCTCCAGCTCGCGTCCCAGGTAGGCGCGGACGAACCAGGCGGGTTCGTGGGCGAGCAGCGCCTTGCCGACGCCGGTGGGGTGCATGGGCAGGCGGCTGCCCACCCGCGACACCAGCGGTACCGCCTTCGGCCCGTGCAACATGTCCACGTACAGCACCCGCGTGCCGTCGCGGACCGCGAGATGCACGTTCTCGCCGGTGACCGCGAACAGCTCGTGCAGCCAGGGACGCGCGAGGTCCTCCAACCTGCTGGGCGCGAGCCTGCCCAGCTCCCACAGCCGCGGCCCCACCCTCAGGCGCCCTTCCGGGGTGCGGCCGAGCGCCTGCTGATCCACCAGCTCGCCGACCAGCCGGTGCACGGTGCTCAACGGCATGCCCGTCCGCGCCGCCAGGTCGCTGAGACTCAGCAGCTGGTGGCCGACGTCGAACGCGCCGAGGATGGCGAGCACCCTGGACACGACGGTCCGTCCCGGCTCGCGTGCGCCGCCCGCCATCAGCTCAGGGGGAGGCCGACGTAGTTTTCGGCGAGACAGGCCCGCGCCGCGGGCGAGGCGGCTGTGTAGCGCAGCTGGGAGAGCTGGAGCCGGTAGTCGAACGGGGTCTGGTGCGGGTCCCTGTGCAGCATCGAGGTCATCTGGTAGGAGAAGTGCTCGGCCCGCCACACCCGCCGCAACGCGGTCTCGGAGTACCCGTCGAGCAGGCCCTCCTCGCCGCCGGCGAGCGCCCGCGCCAGCAGAGTCACGTCCGCGACCGCGAGGTTCAGGCCCTTGGCCCCGGTCGGCGGGACGATGTGCGCGGCGTCCCCGGCGAGGAACAACCGGCGGTGCCGCATGGGTTCGGCGACGAAGCTGCGCATCGGCGTGATGCTCCTGTCGGTGATCGGGCCACGTTCCAGCTTCCAGTCGCCCTCCACCGCGAAGCGGGTCTCCAGCTCGTCCCAGATCCGCTCGTCGGACCAGTCGGCGAGCTTGTCCCGCGGGTCGACCTGCAGGTAGAGGCGGCTGACGTGGGGGGAGCGCATGCTGTGCAGCGCGAAGCCGCGCTCGTGGTGGGCGTAGATCAGCTCCTCGCAGGAGGGCGGCACATCGGCCAGGATGCCCAGCCAGGCGAACGGGTAGTCGCGCTGGAACGTGGTGATCGACGGCATGGCGGCCCTGCCGATGCCGTGGAAGCCGTCGCAGGCCACCACGAAGTCGCAGCGCAGCTCGTGCTGCCCGCCGTCGTGCCGGTACCGCACCACGCCCGTCTCGGGGTCGGCCGACAGCGCCTCCGCCTCGAAGAGCAGCGGGCCCTCGCGCAGCGCGATCAGGTCCTTGACGACCTCGGTCTGCGCGTAGACCATCACCGTCCGGCCGCCGGTCAACGAGGGGAAGTCGACGCGATGTGACTCGCGGTCGAAACGGAGCTCGATACCCTCGTGGACCAGGCCCTGCCTGTCCATCCGCGCGCCCGCGCCGCAGGCGCGCAGCACGTCGACGGTGTTCTGCTCCAGGATCCCGGCCCGCTGGCGGTGCTCGACGTGCTCACGGGTGCGGCTCTCCAGGATGACGTTGTCGACGCCCCGGGCCGACAGCAGGTGGCCGAGGAGCAGCCCGGCGGGGCCGGCGCCGATGATTCCCACCCTGGTGTGCGTCATGGTGACTCTCCTTCGAGGACTCGCTGGGCGACGGCGAAGGCGGCGTTGGCCGCGGGCACGCCGCAGTAGATCGCGCACTGCAGCAGGACCTCGCCGATCTCGTCGGGGGCGAGCCCGTTGCGCAGCGCGGCGCGCACGTGCATGGCCAGCTCGTCGAGGTGGCCACGGGCGACGAGCGCGGTGAGGGTGACGCAGCTGCGGGTGCGACGGTCCAGTCCCGGACGGGTCCAGATCTCGCCCCAGGCGTAGCGGGTGATGAGGTCCTGGAAGTCGCGGGTGAAGGCGGTGGTGCGAGCGATCGCCCGGTCCACGTGCGCGTCGCCCAGCACCTCCCTCCGCACGCTCATCCCCGGCGTGTCGGGCAGGTGCGCGAGCAGCGCGGAGGTGACGGCGGCGGGCTGGTCGACGCCCGCCAGGTGGGCGGCCCCCGCGACCTCGACCAGCGTGGCCCGCGGGATGCCGTCGGCCAGTTCCCTGGCGTGCGCGGGTGGCGTGGCCGGGTCGTCCCGGCCGGCCAGGACCAGGGTGGGGGCCGTGATCCCGGGCAGCGCGCCGCGCAGGTCGTATCCGGCCAGCGCGTCGCAGCAGGCCGCGTAGCCGGCGTCGTCCGTGCCTGCCAGGTCGTCCAGCAGCGCCTGGTCGGCGGGGCCTGCGAACCAGCGGGCGGCGGTCGCGTCCAGCAGCGCGGCGGTGCCGCGGGCCCGGACGAGCCCGGCCCGTTCGCGCCAGGCCGCCGGTTCGCCGAAGCGGGCCGAGGAGCAGATCATGGCCAGTGAGCGCACCCGGGCGGGATGGCGCACGGCCAGCGTCGCGCCGATCGCCCCGCCCAGGGAGATGCCCGCGTAGTGGAAGTCGCCGAAGCCCGCCGCGCCGGCCACCTCCAGGACGCGTTCGGCGAGGTCGTCGACGGTCCGCACGCCGATCGGGCCGGAGCCGCCGTGGCCCGGCAGGTCGAACCGGAGCACGCGGAAGGTGCGCGAGAGCGCGGCGAGCTGGGGCTCCCAGACCCGCAGGGAGGTGCCGAGCGACGGTCCGAGGACGAGCGGCGGGCCGCCCTCCGGCCCGTCCAACCGGTAGTGCAGCATGGTCACTCCGCCTCTCCCAGGGCCCGTGCGACGAGCGCGGCCGCGGCACCGGGCGTCCCGGCGACGCGCAGGTTGGCGCGCATGCGCTCGGGATGGACCCGCAGGCCGGCGACCAGCTCGGCGGCGTCGGCCGCCGCGCCGGCCACCAGGCGCAACGCCTCCCGCAGCGGCTGCCACTCGGCGTGCCAGGCCCCGGCGGGGCGTTCGTCCTCGGCGGCGAGAGACCCGTACAGGATCGCGGCCAGCGCGGGCACCTGGCGGGCCGCGGCCGCGATCATCACGGCCTTGACCGGGTTGCGTTTGTGCGGCATGGACGACGACCCGCCGCCGACGCCCTCGGAGACCTCGCCGACCTCGGTGCGGGACAGCACCAGGACGTCGGCGGCGAGCTTGCCCAGCGCCCCGGCGGTGAAGGCCAGGGCTCCGGCCAGGTCGGCGATGGGGGCGCGCAGCACGTGCCAGGGCAGCAGGGGCTCGGCCAGCCCCGTCTCGGCCGCGAAGCGGGTCAGGACGGCCGGGCCGCCGGGCTGCTCCAGCGTCCCGGCCGGGCCGCCGAGCTGGGCCGGCAGCGCCTGCCGCGCCGCGTGCAGGCGGGTGCGCGCGTCACGGGCGAGCGCGTGCCAGCCCGCCGCCTTGAGGCCGAACGTGGTGGGCACGGCCTGCTGGGTGAGCGTCCTGGCGGCCATCGGGGTGTCGCGGTGGTCGGCGGCGAGCCCGGCCAGCGCGGCGCCGATCCGGTCGAGGTCCGCCAGGACCGGGCCGAGGGCGCGACGGGCGACCAGCATGAGCGCGGTGTCCATGATGTCCTGGCTGGTGGCGCCCCGATGCACGGACGGGCCGTGCGGGCCCACGGCCGCCCGGAGGTCCTCCACCAGCGGGATCACCGGGTTGCCGCCCGAGCGTGCCCTGACTACCAGGCCGGGCAGGTCGAAGTCCCCGGCCTGGGCGGCGGCCGTCACGGCGCGGGCGGCCTCCCGCGGCACCAGGCCGAGGGCGGCCTGGGAGCGTGCGAGCGCGGCCTCGGCGTCGAGCATGGCCTGGAGGACCGCCCGGTCGCCGGTGGCCTGCGCTGCCGTACGCATGGGGGACAGCAACCCGAAGTCGGCCGAAGCCCCTGTGTCAGCCGAAGTCAAGGAAGACCGTCTCCTTCTCCCCCTGCAGGTGGACGTCGAAACGATAGGTGGTGTCGCCCTCGCGCGTGGGCAGCAGCGTCTGCCGCCGGTGCGCGGGCAGGGAGTCGAGGAAGGCGTCCGGCCGGAGGTAGATGCGGGTGAACAGGTGGTGGAGCAGCCCACGGGCGAACACGCAGACGCTGATGTAGCCGTTGCCCGGCACCCGCGTGCGCAGCGTCCAGTGCCCGTCGGCGTCGGTCGTGACCCGGCCGAAGCCGGTGAAATCCACGCCGTGCCTGCCGACGGTCTCGCCGGTCACCGGGTCGCGGCGCATCGAACCGGGCGCGCCCGTGAGCCGTCCCGCCGGGTCCGCCTGCCAGAACTCCAGCAGCGAGTCCGGCACCGGGGCGCCGGCGCCGTCGTGGACCCGGCCGTGGATCGTGATGCCGTCCAGGGCGATGTCGGAGCCGCCGGGGAAGGGCAGTGCGTACCCGTAGAACGGGCCGACGGTCTGCGACGGGGTGGGCTTCACCTGGTTTCCTCCGTCCAGGTCGCGGCCGGGCCGTCCAGCACGATGTCCCAGCTGTAGCCGAGCGACCACTCCGGCACGGACAGGCCGTGGTCGTAGGAGGCCACCAGCCGGTCCCTGGCGACGGGATCGGTGACCGACTGCAGGATCGGGTCGTAGGGGAAGAGCGGGTCGCCGGGGAAGTACATCTGGGTGACCAGCCGCTGGGCGAACGCGGTGCCGAACAGGGAGAAGTGGATGTGCGCCGGCCGCCAGGCGTTGACGTGGTTGCGCCACGGGTAGGCGCCGGGCTTGATCGTGGTGAAGGCGTAGCGGCCGTCGTCGTCGGTGAGGCAGCGTCCGGCGCCGGTGAAGTTGGGGTCGAGCGGCGCGGGGTGGTCGTCGCGCCGGTGCCGGTAGCGGCCCGAGGCGTTGGCCTGCCAGATCTCCACGAGCTGGCCGCGGATCGGGCGGCCGGCCCTGTCGAGCACCCGCCCCCGCACGGTGATCCGCTCGCCGAGCGGCTGCCCGGGATGCTGGACGGTGAGGTCGCAGTCCAGCACGGTGACGTCGGTGACGCCGAACACCGGCCCGGTCAGCTCGGCCGCCTCGGGGTCGCGCACCGATACCAGCGGCTGCTTGGGGTGGCGCAGCACGCTGCTGCGGTAGGGGGCGTAGTCGCGTGCCGGATGGTCGCCCTGCCCGCCGTGACGGCCGGCGATCTCGCGGTCGATGTCGTGCTGCGTGAGGGGGGACGCCATGCGGCTCACCTTTCGAGGACGACGGCCAGGCCCTGGCCGACGCCGATGCAGAGGGACGCCAGACCGGTGCCGGAACCGGTCATGGCCAGCTGGTGGGCGACGGCGCCGGCGATCCGGGCTCCCGACGCGCCGAGGGGATGCCCGAGGGCGATGGCTCCGCCGTTCCGGTTGACGATCGAAGGGTCGAGGCCGGGCAGCTCGGCCAGGCAGCCCAGCGCCTGGGCGGCGAAGGCCTCGTTCAGCTCGACGGTGCTCAGCCCGCCGAGGCCCGTGCCCGCTCGGGCCAGCGCCCTGGTGATCGCCTCGACCGGGCCGAGGCCGAAATAGCGGGGTTCGAGCGCGCTGACGGCTGACGTGACGACCCTGGCGAGCGGCTCCCGGCCGCGCAGCCCGTCCTCGTCGGTCAGGAGGAGGGCCGCCGCCCCGTCGCTGAGCGGGGAGGAGTTCCCCGCGGTGACCGTGCCGCCCGGCCGGAAGGCCGGTCTGAGCCGGGCGAGCGCCTCCAGCGAGGTGTCGTCGCGGATGCCCTCGTCACGGGTGACGCCGGCGATCGGGACGATCTCGCGCTCGAAGTCCGCCTTGGCCGCCTTCTGGTGGCTGGCCAGCGCGAAGCCGTCCTGCGCCGCCCGGCTGACGGAGTGGCTTTCGGCGATCAGCTCGGCGCCCTCGCCGAGCGCGACCGTGTGCTCGACCGGCATCTTCGGGTTCACCAGCCGCCAGCCGAGCGTGGTGGAGACCAGCTCGCCGCCGCCGGCGGGGAAGGCGCGCTCCGGCTTGGGCAGCACCCACGGGGCGCGGGTCATCGACTCCACGCCGCCGGCGATCACGACCGACGCGTCGCCCAGGGCGATCGCCCGGAACGCCTGGATGACGGCCTCCATGCCCGAGCCGCACAGGCGGTTCACCGTCACCCCCGGCGTGGTCAGGGGCAGCCCGGCCAGCAGCGCGGCCATGCGGGCGACGTTGCGGTTCTCCTCGCCTGCGCCGTTGGCGTTGCCGAGGATCACCTCGTCGGCGTGCTCCTGGCCGTTGCGCTCGGCGAGCGCCCTGATGACGTGCGCGGCGAGGTCGTCGGGACGGACGCCCGCCAACGCGCCGCCGTACCGGCCGAACGGGGTGCGGACGGCGTCCAGGACGTAGACGGCTCTCATGCGATGACCTCCGCTCCGGTACGGCTGCGCAGCTCGGCGAGTTCGACTCCCGGCGCGGTCTCCACCAGCTCCAGCCCGTGGCCGGTGACGTCGAGAACGGCCAGATCGGTGACGATCCGGTCGACGCACGCGCGCCCGGTGAGCGGCAGCGAACACTCCTGGACGATCTTCGGCGAGCCGTCCCTGGCCGTATGATCCATGATCACGATGACCCTTCCCGCGCCGTGGACGAGGTCCATCGCCCCGCCCATGCCCCTGACGAGCCTGCCGGGAACCATCCAGTTGGCCAGGTCACCGCGGGCCGACACCTGCATCGCGCCCAGCAGGGCGACGTCGATGTGGCCGCCGCGGATCATCCCGAACGACAGCGCGGAGTCGAAGAACGACGCGCCCGGCAGCACGGTCACCGTCTCCTTGCCCGCGTTGATCAGGTCGGGGTCGACCTGGTCCGCGTCCGGGTAGGGCCCAACGCCCAGGATGCCGTTCTCCGAGTGCACGGTCACGGCCACGCCCGGCGGCAGGAAGGACGGAACACGCGTGGGCAGCCCGATGCCGAGGTTGACGTAGTCGCCGTCGCGCAGCTCGGCGGCCGCCCGCGCGACCACCTCGTCCCGGGTCCAGCTCATGCGACGGTCCTGTTCTCGATGCGCTTGTCGGCGGCCTGTTCCGGGGTGAGCGGGACGACCCGCTGGACGAAGACGCCGGGCAGGTGGATCTCGTCGGCGCCGAGTGCGCCGGGTTCGACCAGCTCCTCCACCTCAGCAATGGTGATTTTTCCCGCCATAGCGGCGAGTGGGTTGAAATTTCGGGCGGCCTTGGCGAAGACCAGGTTGCCCAGCCGGTCCCCCTTGGCCGCACGGACCAGCGCGAAGTCGGTGGTGATGCCGCGCTCCAGCACGTACCGGCTGCCGTCGAACTCGCGCACCTCCTTCGGTGGCGAGGCCACCGCGACCGAGCCGTCGGGAGCGTGCCGCAGCGGCAGCCCGCCCTCGGCGACCGGCGTGCCGACTCCCGCCGGGGTGTAGAAGGCGGGGATGCCGCAGCCGCCGGCGCGCAGCCGCTCGGCCAGGCTGCCCTGCGGGGTCAACTCCACCTCGAGCTCTCCGGCCAGGTACTGCCGGGCGAACTCCTTGTTGTTGCCGATGTAGGAGGCGGTCACCCGGGCGACGCGGTGGGCGGCAAGCAGGACGCCGAGGCCGCCTCCGTCGACGCCGCAGTTGTTGGACACGACGCCGATGTCACGCACGCCGGTGTCGTAGAGGGCTTGGATCAGCACGTTCGGGATGCCGCTGAGGCCGAAGCCGCCGACCGCGAATGTCGCGCCGTCCCGTACCCCGGCCAGGGCCTCCCCAGCGCTGGTGATCACCTTGTCTGTCCGCACGAGGCTCCGATGTGTTCGCTAGATGAACTTTTTTTCGCTATCGTGCCGTCGAGTATCCGTACTGGAGGTGCCGATGTCCAGCCCCGAAGAGCCGGCCGGAGCGCTGGAGCGCGGGCTGGCCGTCGTCCGCGTGCTGTCCGCCGAGCCCCGGCGGCGCCTGCGCGCCACGGACCTGGTCCGGCTCACCGGCCTCGCCAGGTCCACGGTCGACCGGATCGTGGCGACCCTCGTCCACCTCGGCCACCTCCGGGCTGACGACCGCGAGGTGCTGCTCGCCCCGCCGCTGATGGAACTGGGCGAGGCGTACCTGGCCTGCTCCGGGCTCCCCGCGGCGCTCGCCTCCCACGCCGGACGGCTCGCGGCGGAGCTGGACGAGTCGACCTCCCTCGCCGTCCTCGACCAGAGTGGGGCCCGGTTCGTCAGCCGGTTCACCCGGCGGCGCACACTGTCGGTGGTCTTCCGGGTCGGCGACCTGCTCCCCGCCGACCGGTGCGCCGCGGGCCTGGTCCTCCTCGATCCGAGCAGCCCGTGGGCGGAAGACGACCAGCTCGTCGAGTCCGGCCTGGTGGCGGTCGCCGTCCCGGTGCGCGACCCGGCGGGCGCGGTCGTCTGCGCGCTCAGCGTCGTCAGCCACACCAGCAGGCACACCGTCTCCACCCTGCGCGAGCGCGCGCTGCCCGCCATGCGCGCCACGGTCGCCGAGATGGAGGCCGCCCTGGCCCGCGCGGAGACCAGCGGTCCGCCTGACACGGCGGGCGTGGACGACTCCCTGGCCGCCAAGCGGGAGCTGGGCGCGGGCTTCCTGCAGTCGCTGGCGCGCGGGCTCGCCGTCCTGGTGAGCCTCGGCACGGCGCGCGGCGGCCTGACCCTGGCGTCCGCCGCCAAGGTCACCGGCCTGCCGCGCGCCACCGTCCGGCGCGCCCTCCTGGTCCTGGAGCGGCTCGGGTACGCGGCCGCCGACGACGGCAGGTTCGTCCTCCTGCCCAGGGTGCTCGAACTGGGGTACGCGCCCGTGTCGGCGAGGACCTTCGGCGAGGTCGTCCAGCCTCACCTGGCCGACCTGGTGGCCAGGGTGAACGAGTCGGCCTCGGTCGCGGTGCTCTCCGGCGACGAGGTCGTCTACGTGGCACGCGTGCCCACGGTCAGCATCATGAGCGTCACCATCGGCATCGGGACGCGTTTCCCCGCATACGCGACCTCGATGGGCCGGGCGCTCCTGGCCGACCTGCCCGAGGAGCGCCTGTCCGAGATCGTCCCGCAACCGCTGACCCCGTACACGGTCGACTCATCCGCCGAGCTGGTGGCGGCCGTACGTCAGGCGGCGGTGGACGGTTACGCCCTGGTCGACCAGGAGCTCGAGGAGGGGGTGCGGTCCATCGCCGTCCCCGTCCGCGACCGCGACGGCCGGGCCGTCGCGGCGGTGAACGTGGCCACGCACGCCGGCCGCGCCACCCCCGCCGAGCTCGTCCGCGACGTCCTGCCCGCGCTGCTCGAGGCCGCCGCGCGCATGGAAGCGGACCTGGCGCACGTCCGCGTCAACCCGTAGGGACGAGAACCAGTGGAGCGCGCGCGACGGCCCGGACGGCCGTCGCGATGCTCGCGGCAGGGCTGCTGCTGCCGTTCCTGCCGATGCTTCCCGCGCAGGTCCTGCTGCAGAACCTGTGCTTCGACGCCGCCCAACTGGCGCTCGCCTTCGACGCGCCGGCGCCCGACACCCTGCGCCGCCCGCTCCGGCTGCGGCCTCGCCGCATCCTGCGCTTCGTCGTCGCTTTCGGCCTGCTCAACGCGGTCGCCGACCTGACCACGTTCGCGATGCTGACCTGGGTCGTGCCCGAGGCCGCCGGCGCGGGCGGCGAGGAGGCCTTCCACACCGGATGGTTCGTCGAGAACCTGCTCACCCAGGCCCTGATCATGCTGCTGCTGCGTCCCGGCAGGCGGCCCGCCGTCCCGCTGAGGGTGGCGGCGGGCGCGCTGGCGGACCGCGGCACCAACCTCGACCTTTCACCGGCCTGAGTCACGCCGCGCCCGGTCAGGCGGCGGTCAACTGCGGCGTGCCGAGTAGGGCGGGAAGGCCGTCCGGTCGGTGAAATCCTGGTCCGCGTCGGGCCGGCGCGCGACGATAGTCGTCGGCGAGACGGTCGGCGGCGATGATGCACGGGGCCAGGCTCAGGGTGATCTCGTCGCGATCCGCAGCTCCGTCGCGGCGGATCCGCGGACCATCACGCTGGAGATCGTGAACCTCGCCCGGCGAAAGGTTCACGTGCAGATCAGCGGTGACTCACTCAGCGTTCACCGGGGCCAACCCGAAGTCGTCACGATCTCCTGTGAGGATGCCCGCGGTTGGTACGACCTGACGGTCACCTGCCCCGACGACCCCCTTTTCCTGCGCCGGCTCGCTGGTCACATCGTGAACGGCGCGCCCAGCATCCCCGGATGAAGTACTCCAGAAAGGCGTGCACCCATGTGCCGCAGTCATAATCATGATCACTCCCACGGCGTCCCGGAGGGGACGGCCGCGTTCGCGGACCTGTCCGTGCCGGAGAGTGAGCTGCCCCCCACTGACGTCAGCCGGCGCCGCTTCCTGCTGAACAGCGGCCTGCTCGGCGCCGCGACTGTCGGCGTGACCGCCCTGGGCGGCCTGGCCGCGGCGCGTCCCGCGGCCGCCATCACCGGCGGCTCGCGCGGCCACCACTGGCTTGCCGGTGATCATCACGTCCACACGCAGTACAGCTACGACGGCATGTACACCATCGAGCAGCAGGCTGCCGGCGCCATCAAGCACGGCCGCCTGGACTGGCTGGTCATCACCGACCACGGGCACGCCGCACACGAGAAGTTCGCGGTCGAGTCCACCTACGCCGACATCGTCGCCTCCCGCGCCAGGCACCCGGAGCTGCTGCTGTGGCAGGGCCTGGAGTGGAACGTCCCCAGCGGAGAGCACGCCACGGTGTTCTTCGACGGCGCCCGCGACGAGATCCAACTGCTGCGCGCGTTCGAGCGGCTCTTCGACTCGCGGATCAACGGCACCGGCGCGAGCACCCCCGCCAACGAGGCGAAGGCGCTGGAGGCGCTCGGCTGGCTCGACACCGCCCTGCGCACCGGGTCGGCGAACTCCGCGCTGTTCCTGATCAACCACGTGATGCGGCGCGGCCGCTTCTCCCCGCGCGACCTGCGAGCCTTCCGCGACGCCGCCCCGCACATCGCGGTCGGCATGGAGGGCGCGCCCGGCGCCCAGAACGAGCCCCGGGCCCGCGGCGACTTCAACAACACCGCCGACGCCACCTCCTGGACCGGCTGGCGGCCGGAGCACTATCCGACCTACGGCGGCTTCGACTCGATGACCGGCATCCTGGGCGGCATGTGGGACTCGATGCTCGCCGAGGGCAAGGGCTGGTGGATCACCACCAACTCCGACGGCCACTTCTACAACAACGACACGACCATTGAGCCCCAGCGGCCCGGCGACTGGTACGACCAGCACGGCAAATACCCGGACCCGATCGACGGCGGCGTCCCGCAGCGGCATGCCGACTTCTGGCCCGGCCAGTTCAGCCGGACCGTCGTCGGCGCGACCTCGCGCAGCCGCGGCGCGGTCATGGAGGCTCTCAGGGCCGGCCGCGTCTGGGTGTCGATGGGCGGTCTGATCGACGGCCTGCACGTGGACGCGCACGCCCCCGGCAACGCGCGGGTCACCCTCGGCGGCCGGCTGTCGGTGCGACGAGGCGACGACGTCACCGTCACCATCTCCGTCGACCTGGCCGGACGCCCCAACGCCAACGACGAGGTACCCAGGCTGGCCCGCCTGGACCTGATCCGCGGCGCGGTCACGGGTCCCGCCACCGACCCCGACACCTTCACCGCCCCGGACGTGCGCGTCGTCGAGTCGTTCACGCCGAACGGCAGGGCCAGGGTCGCCGAGTTCCACTACAAATTCCGTGACGTTCGCGAGCCGTTCTACTTCCGGCTGCGCGGTACCGACGGCAAGCGCAGCGCCGCCGGGGGCCTTGAGCCGGCCGCCGACACGGGCCCCAACGAGAACCCGTGGAACGACCTCTGGTGCTACACCAACCCGATCTTCGTGGCGGTGTCATAGACGCCGGGCCGGTTCCTGCCTGGTTCACCGACGCCAAGCTCGGCATCTTCCTCCATTTGGGGCGTGTTTTCGACGCCCGCCTGGGCCGAGCCCGTCGGTGAACTGGGAGCCATCGACCTGGACGTCGTCCCGACCACCAAGCATCACGACGGCATCGCCTTTTGGAACGCTCCCGGCACCCGCACCCGCAACACCGTCCACCGCGGCCTGATCGCCGACCTCGCCACCGCCACCCGGGCCAGGGGGCTGCGCTTCGGCATCTACTCCGGCGGACTCGACTGGGACGCGGGCCGCCGGGACCTGCCTGGCCTGTTCGCCGCTTGGAACCCGCCACGGCAGTCTGCCTGGACGGCCGCCCCGTCCAGGCCAGGGCCGTGCCGGACCGAGTCCTGGTCACCTCAGCCGAACTCGGCACACAACTAATGCTCCGATTCGTCCTCACGACAAGCAACTGCGGGCGTTCCCACGCGCCCGCTGGCGCGCAGCCTGCGGGCGGTCACGCAACCGATGCCGCTGGGCCAATGGTTGAGGACATCGTCCTGGGTGATCCGCATGGTTACATAGCCATTCATGATGGGACACACGATGCTTGCGGTGGGAATCGGCCTCGCGGCCATAGCTCCCGCCGCCCCACAGGCATCTGCGCTCTCCGTGATGACCTGGAACGTCTGCGCCGGCACCAACCCCTACTGCTCCCTCTACCGCAGGAGCGCACAGGATCTGGCGTGGAACATCGGCCGGTACGCCCTCACGGGGCCGATCAAGCCCGACGTGATCTTCCTGCAGGAGTTCTGCACGGGCGCTGCCGGGGCGCTGGAGCTCTGGCTGGAAAAGCAGACCGGACGGATGTGGACCATCCAGTCGTGGGGCCTTACCTCCAACGACGGCACCCCCTATGCGTGCCACCCCGACTACCAGGGCGGCTCGCGTGGCAGCCAAAGCGTCACCGTTGCGGTGGCCGACCACGCGGCCACTTTCCAGACATACCCGCTGACCTCGCCGCCGTGGTACGTCAAGCGCAGCGCGCTCTGCGCGACAATCTCCGCCAAGCGGGTCAAGGTCTGTGGCACCCACCTGTCGGCCGGACTGCCCAATGACGACCGGCAGCCAGGCGCGCCGTACCGGAAACAGCAGATCAGGGAGTTGATGGCGGCTGCGGCGAAACCCGGCTACCGGACCGTCTTCGGCGGGGATCTCAACGTCGCGCCGCCGGACAGCGACTACGGCAGCGCCGCAGGCCGCCGGGCCATCGTCCCCGCCTACAAGGCGTATGACGAATGCGACCAGCGTGGCGGCCGCCGTACGGGACGGTGGACACACACCAGCACCCGCGAAGACGGCAACGTGACGAAGAAGCTCGACTACCTGTTCGCCCCCAAGGGCAGCGTACGGCAGTGCCACGTCGAGCAGCGGACATCAACCTCCGACCACATGCCGCTCTACGTCAAGGTGGCGCTGTAGGGCTCAGCAGCCACCACATCCGAATAGGCTCGCTGCCCCCAAACCCTCCGCTCTGGCCAGAACCTCACTCCCCGGGAAACGATCATCGCTAGGTTGGGATAGTCAGGCGTGCGGCCGGTGGGCGGCGTAACGTCACGATGGTGACGCCCCCGCTGAAACCCCCGCCTCCGGCCGGCGCTGTCGCCGAGACTCGTCCACGCTTCACAGCCGATCCCGAGATCGGCGCGGGCTAACCCTGCCCGGTAGCTCGCCGTCTGCGCGGTGGTCCTCGGCGTGCGGTCGTCACCCTCGACACCGATGACTGCCGCGCCGCGCTCGGGGAGACGCTGGCGGCCCCGGACTCCTGGCGCGGGCCTGCCTCGTGCCGCGACACGGCTGCCATCCGCGTCGTTCGTCCTGCTCAGGCCTATCCTGGGCAGGAGTCCTGCGGCCGGGGGAGGACGTTCGTCCAGGACGCCCGCCGGCTGTCCCGGTGTGCACGACGGGAGCTGCCGATGTCCACTGAGCAACCGATCCTGGTGACCGGCGCCGCGGGGAGCGTCGGAGCCGTCGGCCGGACGGTGGTCGAGAACCTTCGCAGGCGGAACCTGCCGGTCCGCGCCCTGGTCCATCGCGAGGACGATCGGGCTGAGGCGCTGCGCGCCACGGGCGCGGAGGTCGTCGTCGGTGATCTCACGCTCGCTGCGGACGTCGCCAGGGCCATGGCGGGCTGCGACCGCATGTACTTCGGCATGAGCGTGTCGTCGCAGTACCTGGAGGCGACCGTCACGGCGGCCGCGGTCGCGCGCGACTACGGGCGCCTGGACGCGTTCGTCAACATGTCGCAGATGACGGTGGCCCAGATGGACCTGACCAGCACGTCAGAATCCATCCAGCAGCGGGAGCACTGGCTCGCCGAACAGGCCCTCAACTGGTCGGGCCTCCCCGTCACCCACGTCAGGCCCACCGTGTTCATGGAGAATCCGCTCTTCCAGAAGTTCGCCTTCGCCTCGATCGTGAAGGACGGCACGATTCGCCTGCCGTTCGGCTCCGGGCGCACCTCTCCGATCGCGGCCCGGGACGTCGCCGAGGTCGTCACGGAGATCCTGGCGAACCCGTCCCCGCACCTCGGCCACACCTACCATCTGACCGGCCCGGCCTCCCGCGACCTGTACGCCATGGCCGCGGAGCTCTCCGCGGCGCTGGGCCGGCCCGTCACCTACGTGGACGTGCCCTACGAGCAATGGGTCGACCGGGACCTGGCCGCGCTGGGGCTCCCTGACCACCTTTTCGACCATCTCGCGACGATGGCGCGCCTGCACGCGCAGAACCGCTACGACCGCGTGACGCACGACGTCGAGACGATCACCGGAAGGCCGGCGTCGAGCCTGGAAGAGTACGTCAAGGACAATCCCCGGCTCTTCGGAAAGTGACGCCCATGAGTCGCCGCGCCACCCTCTGCAAGACGACCGGCACGCCCGGTGCTCAGCGCTGCCTGGTCGGCCGGATGACGACGTGGTGTCCCTCACGGGCCAGCCGCAGCGCGGTGGCCTGCCCGATGCCGCTGCTCGCGCCGGTGACCAGGACGACCTTCTGACCCTGGTCGCGGACGTCGGGAATCGCTTCGATGGTCATGTGCTTCCTGTCTGGGTTCGGTACCGGGGGTGCCCGGCGGGGTCAGGCGGTGGGGTAGTCGGCGCTGAGGGTGACGTCCCGCCAGGCGTCGAAGACGGTCCTGAGCGAGTCGAGCCTGGCCTGGGCGACGTCGTAGGCGGCCTTGCCGAGCAGCAGGCGCAGCGGCGGGTCGCCGGCCTGGACCGCGCTGATGATCGCTGCGGCGGCGCGTGCCGGGTCCCCGGGCTGGTGGCCGTAGGTGGCGAAGGTGGCCTCGCGGCGTGCGCCCGCGGTCTCGGCGTAGTCGTCGATGCGCGTCGGGGACTGGCGCATCGAGGGGCCGGACCAGTTGGTACGGAACGCGCCGGGCTCGACGATCGTCACCTTGATGCCCAGCGGGGCGACCTCGGCCGCCAGCGATTCTGAGATGCCCTCCACGGCGAACTTCGTGGCGTGGTAATAGCCGGTGGCGCCGAACGCGGCCAGGCCGCCCAGCGAGGAGATGTTCACGATGTGGCCGCCGCGGCGGGCGCGCATCCCGGGCAGGACGGCCCGGGCGACGTCGACCAGGCCGAAGACGTTGGTGTCGAACAGGGCGCGCACCTCGTGGTCCTCGCCCTCCTCCACGGCCGCGAGGTAGCCGTAGCCGGCGTTGTTGACCAGGACGTCGATGCGGCCGAAGGCGGCGTCCGCCTGCTTGACCGCCTCGTTGATCTGGGCGGCGTCGGTGACGTCGAGCGCCAGGGCCAGGGCGCGGCCCTCGTGCTCGGCGACGATGTCGGCCACGTGTCGTGGGTCACGGGCGGTGACCGCCGCCCGCCAGCCGCGCTCCAGCACGGCGGTGGCGAGCGCGCGGCCCAGTCCGGTGGAACAGCCGGTGATGAACCAGACGGGGGAGTCGTTGACAGTCATACAGAGTAGTCCTTCGTTCATGGGATCATGGGATGTTTCTGATGGGCGTAGCTCGGCGCACGTCGCCCGCATGTCTGGCGGCCGCCTACCCGTCCTTCTCGGACGGGATCGCACGCCCGGCGGCTTCTGGGGCGGTGAGGCTGCCCAGCAGGGACAGCGCCTGCTCCGACGGGCTGCCCGGCTCCGCCTGGTAGACGATGAGCTGCTGGCCGGGAGCGCTGTTCACGGTCAGCGCCTCGTAGGTCAGCGTCAGCTCCCCGACCAGGCGGTGCCGGAAGCGTTTGGTCTCATGGGTCTTCTGCCGGATGTCGTGCCGGGCCCACAGCTTTCGGAACGCCTCGCTCTTCACCGACAGCTCGCCCACCGTCTCGATCAGCTGGGGGTCGTCGACGTCGATTCCGGCCGCGGCCCGCAGCCCGCCGACGGTGTTGACCGCGACCCGTTCCCAGTCCGGGTAGAAGTCCCGCGCGTCCGGGTCGAGGAAGACCAGGCGCACCAGGTCTCCGCTGTAGGTGTGGCCGTCGAACAGCGCCCTGCCCAGGTCGTTGCAGGCCAGCACGGTCAGGTAGCGTCCCAGGACCACGGCCGGGGTCCGCGGCCAGCCGTCCAGCATGCGCAGCAGGTTCGGGCTGACCCGCTCCCGCCGCGCGGCCGGGCGGCGCCGGCCCGGGGCCCGTCGGGCCAGCTGGTGCAGGTGGGCGGCCGCGTCGTCCTCCAGGCCCAGCGCCCGTGCCAGCGCGTCGACCACCTGTGCCGACGGGTGCCGCTCACGGCCCTGCTCCAGCCGCACGTAGTAGTCGTTGCTCACCCCCGCCAGCGTCGCGACCTCTTCCCGCCGCAGGCCCGCCACCCGGCGCAGGCCACCGACCGGCAGGTCCACGTCCTCGGGCCGCACCAGCTCACGACGGGCCCGCAGAAATTCTCCGAGCGCGTTCTCCTTGTTCATGATGGGCCCAGGCTAGTTCCGCGGGACGGCCCACGGGGCCCGGCGGGGTGGCCGCGCTTCTCCTATGAACGTCCCTTCCTGGGGAACACGACCAGCGCCCCTTGACCGCCGGTGGACGGGTCGTTCCGGGAAGGAAGCCCTGCCCGGAAAGGCTTTAGTCATGAAATATCCGCTGAATCCTGATTTGTGGTGCGACAGCACAAGAAAGGCCGGGACGCTAGGTTTGAAGATCCGCGAATGCGACATATGAGGAGAAGCTTTCGTGACGGACGAGCCAAAGGTGGACGCCTTCGGTGGCGTCGCCCGCAAGCGGTAGCCCTACAGCGTGCCGGCGATCTCGCGGAGGATCGCCGGGGTGGCGGCCGACGGCTGCGCGAGGAGGCCCAGCTGGTTCAGCAGGTGCTGGTAGGGGAGGGTGTCCGACTCCTTGGTGACGTACTGCGCGCCGGCGATCTGCTCGAGGTAGACCACATCGTGCAGGTCCGCCTCGGAGAAGCGAAGGATGGTCACCGGCCCGACGCCTCCGACGTCGCCGCCAGAACCGAACGGCAGCACCTGGAGGATGACGTGGGGCAGCGCGGCCATCTGATGGAGGTGCTCGAGCTGGGCGCGCATCGTCGCTCCGCCCCCGACCTGGCGGCGCAGCGCCGCCTCGTCCATCACCACCCAGAGCCTGCGCCGCGTGGGTGACGTCAGGACCTGCTGGCGGCGCATCCGGACCGCGACGCGGCGCTCGATCCGCTCGGCGGACGCGCCCTCGTGGCCTTGTGCGATGACCGCGCGGGCGTAGTCCGGGGTCTGCAACAGGCCGGGGACGTACTGGATCTCGTAGGTGCGGATCAGCGCCGCGTCCTGCTCCAGCCCGAGGTAGGGCTCGAACCAGTCGGGTACCACGTCCCGGTAGTCCTGCCACCAGCCGTGCGCGTTGGCCTGCTCGGCCAGGAGGAGCACGGCTGCGCGTTCGGCCTCGTCCACGCCGTACAGGGTGAGGAGGTCGGCCACGTCGCGTGGCTTGAATCCGGTGCGCCCCAGCTCCAAACGGGTGATCTTGGAATCCGAGCCCCTGATGACGTATCCCGCTGCCTGGCGGGTGATCCCTCGTGACACGCGCAGCCGGCGCAGCTGGGCGCCGACCAGCATCCGTAGGGCTATCGGCCCGGACTGACGGGACTCCCCATCAGGGATATCGGTCAGACCGCCTATACCGCGAGAACTCGGCATACACGCTCCTATATCGGCAAATCGCCATTGACTGGCCGTCGGACAACACTGGCACGCGCGCCAGGCCAGCCACCATATTCCCCATCAGCCAGAGATTTGCTTCCCTGTCGTAGATATAGAGTTAGAATTTCCCTCTATTGCGTATTTCTGCGCGAAATCGGGATGTACTGTGCACCCTGGCACGCTGCGACCAGCGCGCCGCACCGTCACCACCAAGAACCCTCCGAAGGACGCCCCTATCGCTCAGGACAGGGCGAGGAGTCCGGCGTTCGTCGGACGGAATGCGCAGGCGTCGAAGTAGAAGCTCCGCAGATGGTCGTCGAAGTCGACGTGGAGCCACTCACACCCGGTCGCGCGAGCTTCTCGGGCGGCGACGGCGATGAGTTCGGTCCCGACCCCGTGCCGTCGGAGCCTTGTGGCCACGAGGGTGTCCAGCAGGAAGGCGTGGACGCCGCCGTCCCACGCCACGTTGACGAAGCCGACGAGTTCGTCACCTTCTTTGGCGCAGACCCATCCGAGACTGTGCCGGTTGACCTGTACCCACCAGTCGTCGTCCAGGGGCGCGTGATCGAAGCCCTCCGCGTGCAACGCGTTGACAGCGGCGTTGTCGAACGGGCCGCGCCACTCATAGGTGATCGTCATGGTGCGACCCTACGAAGGAGGCCCCATGACCCGGCAACGGATTTTCGCGGACCCGGACTCACAACGAGCCCCTCCGCTCCACGCCGTCGGGCGTGAGACGCGAGGGACAGGCGGGCCGCCGAAGTACCCGTACGGGGGGCGTCGACTTCCAGCTCGGCATGAGGGGGCGCAGCTCACCGACCCGGCGGCGAGATCGAGCCGCTGCCCCTCCCTGCTGGTCACCTCGCTCACCGCCAGCAGGCAGACGCGCTCGTCGAGCGCTCCGACCAGGTCCTCCACCCGGGTCGTGCCGTCGCGCGTCGGCACGGCGACCACCTCGTGCCGGGCCGACCACGGAAGAGATTGCTCCTGAACTCCTCGCCCGGCGCCACGATCCTGCCGGGCGGCATTGAGGCCGCCACTGTGGCCGCGGCCTCGGCGAGCGAGCCGACCGTGGACACCGTCTCCGGGCCCACGCCGGTCAGCCGCGCGAACAGGCCACGGGCCTCCTCGGCCGCCGCGTCCCAGTCGAGCCAGTCGAACGCGCCCGACGACCAGGCTGTCAGCGTGTCCCGCATCGCCTCCACCACCGGCCGCGCGCCGGGCCTGTCGAGCCAGACGGTCGAACGGAGCGCGGGAAACAGCTCACGGAACTCCACCGGAGCGGAGCGGGCGGGCGGTCATCGGCGCGGCACCGCCGCCATGCCCTCGATCTCCACCACCAGCTCGGGGGTGGCCAGCGCGGCCACCACCGCGAGGGAGTGGGCCGGCCAGTCGCCGTCCGGGAACCACCTGGCGAACGCCTCCGACCGGGCGACCCGGCAGCCGTCGAGGTGCTCGGCGCCCGCGACCAGCGTCAACAGCTTCACCAGGTGCCCGGGTCCGGCACCGAGGGACGCGAGCAGCGTCTCGATGTTGGCGAGGGCCTGCCGCGTCTGCGACTCCGCGTCCGGGCCGGCGAGCGTGCCGTCGTCCAGCGCCCCGACCTGGCCGGAGATGAACACCAGCTCGTGGTCGGCTGGCACGCCGGCCAGGTGGCTGTACTGGCCGATCGGCGGCGCGAGGCCGGCGGGGCTCCAACGGCGGACCATGGACTCTCTCCTTCACCTGACGATGTGACGACCCGGGAGCACACGTTAGGCCGCCGAGGCCCGCCTGATTCCTCCCGTCTCCGCAGGATTTCAGATGATCGAAGGATTGCTCCAATCGGTTGCACGGGGCCGGCGGCGTGCCGCTCAAAGACCAGGTCACCGACCGCCAGCCGGGAGTCACGGGACTCGTCCGCAGTTCGAATAGGAGCAGCTCTTGCTCAGCTGATCCCATGACCGAGCTCGTCCGACGCGCTTCGTCCTTCGCGGCAATGACCGGCTCGGCATCGGCCGACTTCACCGACGTTTGCCCATCCAGGCGGGTCGTGGGAATGACTCCAGCGACCCGCGTCGAAACGACGCCGTCAGGTGACCTGATGGCTGTCGCCCGCACCGAGCGAGACGCGTTCAACCGGCAGGCTGGGCGTCACGGATTCTCTCGTTGAGGTGCTGGCGTGCGGCGTCCACGTTGATGACCGTGTCTGACGTGATGGTCGCGGTCAGGTCGGCGCAGGCTTGGGCGGCTGCTGTGGCGCGGGTCAGCATCAGGTTCTCGTAGGCACGGACGGCCTGGTCGAGGTCGTCGTGGGTGGCGATGGCCATCGCCAGGTCAGTGCCGTCGAGCATGGCGAGATTGGCGCCGATGCCGTAGGGAGGCATGAGGTGGGCGGCGTCGCCCAGCAGGGTGATGCCGGGGACATGGTCCCACGTGTGTCCGACGGGCAGGACATGCAGGGGCCTGCTGACGAAACCGCCGTCGGAGTCGCGGATGAGGTCGAGCAGGCTGTCGTGCCAGCCGTCGAACACCGTGAGCAGGTGTTCGCGGACGGCTGCGGTGTCCTCGAAGTCCAGGCCAGCGGCGATGTGCCAGTCACGTGGTGCCTGGAACCCGGCGTAGACGCGGACGTGGCCGTCGCTGTTGCGTTGGGCCGACAGCATCCTGCGGCCGGACTTCGCCGCCATGGTGCCGCTGCCGACCAGGCGCGCCAGCGCGGGATGGCGCGTGTCCACGTCATCGAGGTAGGTCTCGACCAGGGTTTCGCCCGTGTAGACGGGACTCGCGTCAGAAAGTGCCGGACGGGTCCGCGACCATGCGCCGTCCGCGCCCACGACCAGAGCGAAGTCCTGGCTCGTGCCGTCATCGAGGTGCAGACGGGCAGTGCCGTCACCGGTCTGGGACACGGCGGCCGCCGGTTGCCCCCAGCAAACGGTGCCGCGAGCCAGGGAGTCCAGGAGCAGGCCGCGCAACTGGCCACGGTCGATCTCGGGCGCGCTCATCGTGGCGTCGGCGGGCAACTCGTGGTGGGCCAGTTCTCCGGTGACGGGGTCGAGACCTCGCAACTCCTGGCCTTCGGGGCGGGCCAAGGCCCGGAACTCCTCGACCAGGCCCGCGGCGCGGATGGCGGCCTGGCCGGTGTCGTGCAGGTCCAGCATGCCACCTTGCCAACGTGAGCGTGCGGAGGGCTCGCGTTCGAACACGGTGACCGGGCGGCCGTACTGCTGGAGGGTTCGGGCGCACGCAAGGCCGCCGATACCGGCTCCCACGATGGCGATGGAGACAGAGGTCATGGCATGAGGTCCCTTCATGGCACGGGCATATCGAGCCAGAAAAGCGTATTGGATTCATAAGTGTAGTCAATAGTCTTTTGAAGTGGATGCGCCTCCGCCGTATGCTGGGCGGGTGAGCGAACCTCTCGGACGCCGCGAGCGGAAGAAGGCCCAGACCCGTCAGGCCCTGGCCGACGCCGCGCTTCGGCTGTTCCTCGAACGCGGTTACGACGCCGTCGGCGTCAAAGACGTCGCCGATGCCGCCGACGTGGCGGTGACCACCCTGTTCAAGCACTTCCCCAGCAAGGAGGCCCTGGTCTTCGACCTTGACGCCGATCTTGAGGCGGCGCTGGTGTCGGCGGTGCGTGACCGCGCGCCCGGCCAGTCGGCCCCCGCCGCCCTGCGCGACCACATCCTGGGGTGGGCGGTCAAGGCCGCCGCGGATGAACGGGCGGCCGCCATGCGGCGGATGGTCGAGAAGACCCCGGCCCTGAGCGAGTACGCCCGTCGCATGTGGGTACGCCACGAGACCGCCCTTGCGCATGCCATCGCCGATGACTGCGGAGTCCCGGCCGACGATCTCGCCTGCGCCGCGCTGGCCCGGTTCACCCTGGAGGCCGCCGGACTGGTCCAGCGACACGCCGACCCACACGAAGCCGCAAACGTGATCTTCGGCCTGCTCGACCAGGGCTGGACGGCGCAGCGGCCTGAACCCGGCTGAAAAATAGCAGCCGATCCCCGCACCGTTGAACAATCCTCGGCCAGCCCGAGGCAACATCTGACCGACAGCGCGGCCACACCGCACTGGGCGGTCTACCATCCGCCAGTCGCGTCTCCAACCTCACGGGACAGAACACCTAGGCGGCGCCGACTTCACGAGGTCGCTGTCTCCGCGTCGGGCTCGACATCCGCGTCGGCCAAGGCCCGGTCCGGCGTTCTTGCCGGTCTTGATGGTCAGCTTGGCCGCGATCTCCGGGACGGGCACGCCACGGCCGCGTAGCGCGCGAGCGAAGATGAGCATGTCCTCGTCGATTACGGGGGCAGCCGCCGTGGTTGCCTTTGGCGGCGGCGGCCTGCTGGCCCCCGGGGTTTCCATGTTCCGCACGGAGCGTTAGGCCAAGAGGATTCGGTGGCGGAGCAGCGCGAAGCCGGCCCGGCCGTGCATCTGGCGCATGATGCGCTTCGTCTTCGTGTTCACGCCTTCGGTTCCGCCGTCGTGGAAAGGCAGGGTGACGGCCTCGCGATCCTGGTCAAGGCCGCGGATGAAGGCGTGCACGTGAGGGAAGTCGGCGGTGCGGGCGGTGGCGATCCAGGCGTCGAGACGCTCGGCATTGCCCTCGCTGGGCCGGAGCAGGTCGGCAGAGGTGTTGACGAGTCCGGCCAGGTCGATCATCTCGGGACAGGCGGCGGTGAGGTCGTCCAGCAGGTGCTTGTACTCTTCTTTGATCTTGTCAGAGTGCGTGAGTACGAACCGGCGATTATGGGGTATTTCGAACGCATCGAATGATCATCTCGATGTCTGGACGACATGTGGGAGGCACGATGACCGCCGAATCCGACTCGTGGCCGTGGGTGGACCTGCCCCCCGGCCCAGGCGCCACCCGCTCGCCGGCGCTGGCCCGGCGGCACCGGGACGCCCTCTTGGAGCCCGTGCGGCTGCCGAGCGGCGATGAGGTGCCCATGCTGGTCCGCTACGACGACGTCCAGGCCGCGCTCGCCGATCCAGCCAGCAGCCGGACCTTCAGCGACAGCGATCCCACGATGGTGCAGGGACCGTCGATCGAGCGCGTCCCCGACGTGTTGATCAACGAGGACGCTCCCGAGCACACCCGCCTGCGCCGAATCGTGGCAGCTCCGTTCTCGGCGCGGCAGATCGAACGCTGGCGCCCGGCCATAGCGGCGATCTCCGGCGAGCTCATCGATGGGCTCGGCGACTCGTTCGACCTCGTCGAGGACTTCGCCCTGCCGCTGTCCTCGCGAGCGATCTGCAAGGTTCTCGGCGTGCCACGCGAGGACCACGATCGCTTCCACACCTGGGGGGAGGCGTTCCTGTCGACCAGCTCAGCCGGCGCGCAGGCCCGAGGTGCGGCCATGGGCTCGCTGATGGAGTACGCGGCCACGCTGGTGGCCCGGCATCGGGCTGACCCTGGCGAGGACCTCGTCGACTCGCTGATCCACGCCCGCGATGAGCAAGACCGGCTGACCGAGACCGAGCTGGTGAACATGCTGCTGATGCTGATCGTGGCCGGCCACGAAACACTGGCCCTGATGATCTCACGCGCCGTCTACCGGCTGATGTGGTCCAAGACCTACGCCTGGCTGGTCGACGACCCGTCGCTGATCGATCCGGCCGTGGAGGAGGTGCTGCGCTACGACGGTCCGGGCAACTACGGGCTGCTTCGCCGGATGACCGCGGACGTCGTCGTGCCATCCGGGGTGATCGCCGCCGGAACCGTGGTGCTGCCCAGTCCGTACGCCGGCAACCATGATCCAGCCGCGTTCCCGCAGCCGGGCCGCTTCGACACCCGCCGTTACACCCGCCCCGACACCCGCAAGCACCTGGCCTTTGGTCATGGACCGCACTACTGCCTGGGCGCCAACCTGGCCCGCATGGAACTCCAGGAAGCCCTCAAGGCCATCGTGGCCCGCCTGCCCGCACTCCGACCGTCGATCCCCTTGGACGAAGTGCCGTGGACCACCGACGGCATGAACTACCGCCCCCGACACCTGCCCTGCGCGCGGACATGAGATGAGTGGCGCGTCCAGGGGTCCCGGTAGTAATGGCGCAGGATCCAACTGATACGCCTCTCGCCTGGTCTTATGCAGAGGTTTCGGGCTGGTGGGCCATACCTGAGCCCTGCCTATCAATGCAGGCCAGAGGCGTATCTGTGGGTTTTTCGGCCGAAGCTACTGGGACCCCGGGAGGTTCTGGTTCACTTTTCGTGATCCGGTGACGGTTGGTGATCAGTACTGTGATCATGTTCGCCGTTTCTCCTACGGGCAGTAGGTCTCTCGGCTTCAGGCGAGGTCGCCTACTGCAACGAGTACTGCAACACACGCACACAACAGCTGCCGCCTACACCCGTTCGGCACTGATCAGGGCCGGGTTGCGGGCCTCTGATCACGATCCGGACGGTTCTGATAAGGAAGAGGTCGCCAGGCCAAGCGGGTTGCAGTTCAGGGCGGTCCATTGCCGTTCAGATCGGACCGCGCATGCACGCTGACCTGCATTGAACCGTCCGGAACCATGATCGGCCGAGCTTTTGATCCCGCGGGTTCATGAGTTGACCTTTGGACTCGCTTCTTTGCGCGGGGTATCACTCCCAGGAGCCTGGCGATTCAACGATGAGATCTTCGGGCCGTGGGAGCGTGGTCGGCTCATCTTCGATGGAGTAGACCTCAAGACACGAAAGATGGCCTTCTTCGACGAAGAGCAAGACGCCATCACTTCGCCCACGTACGTCGGCGGAGATCAGCACGCCGTCTTGCACCGGCGAGGCGAGCGCGCGAGGTCCTGTTCCCGCTCGGAGATCCACTGTCGCGCATCCGCATCCGCATCGCCCGCTGACAACTGCCGAAGGAACCTGAGCTCGAAGTTCGTCCGCGCCGGGGAAATCCTGCGCGAGGAGTGCCAGGATGACGGCTTGCTCCTCGACTGACAGATGACGCTCACTACTCGACACGTCGTCACGTTAGCGGATCGGGCGTGCGGGATGATCTTCTCTGCCCGTCGTACGCCCCCGCCGACATCGAGGCCGACGTCCGTGCCGCCGCGCCGCCGGGAACCGTCGCCGGACTGGACATCACCGCCGATGCCACTGGCCTGACGCTGTTCGCGACGGTGCGGCGCGCTGACGAGCCGGGGTGATCCCCGCAGTCGGCTTCGTGTTCGTCGCCGACGCAGCCTCGATCGTCAGTCGAGGCCTTCGATGATGCGGAAGTCGCGCTCGACGCCGTCAGCAAGTGCGGCCAGCGCCTCCTGGTAGGCCGCACTCGACGGCTGGACCAGCCAGCTTGTTGTAGGCAGCCAGCTTCTCGGGGTCCGCAATGGTGCGGTAGGCGCTGACCCAATAGCCCTTGACCACGGTACCTCCTGTGTTCGGAATTGATGCTCAGAAGCATGCTCAGATCCATGGCCGGCGCGCTGTGGGTCAGCGAGCCGACGGAGACGGCGTCGAAGTCGGACGGCTTCGATCCTCAGCTTCCGGTTCGACTCGACCGGCCCAGGCCCGGCACACCGACTGGGGCTGTGATCCGATTGGTCTCGGGTGAGCGTCGGCGGGCGAGGGCGAGGCTGGCCATCGTCGTGATCGCCATCGCGGCGACGCCGACCAGCGCCGCGGTCGTGTAGGCGTCGTCGTTCGGGAAGAGGCGGCCCGTGGCGGTGCCGGCGGCCAGGACCAGACCGCCGATGGCGCTGCCCAGGGAGTACCCGACGCTGCGGACGACGTAGTTGAAGCTCATGGCGCTCGACGTCTCGCTCTTGGGGGTGACGGCCAGGATGACGCCGGGCATGGCGGCCGAGAAGCTGCCGACGCCGAAGCCCAGCACGCCCATGGCCGCGAGCAGTTCGGCCAGGTTGGACCGGGCGGTGGCGAACAGGACGAACCCGCCGCCGACGATGGCGGCGCTGCCGGCCAGGAGCAGGGGGCCGTCGATCCGTTCGCGGACCCGCGGCGTGAGCTTGCCGGCGACGAACCCCAGCACGGAGAACGGGATGAGGACCAGGCCCGCCACGAAGGTGGTCAGTCCGAAGCCGTAGCCGGCGCTGTGCGGCGTCTGCGCGTAGCGGGTGATGAGCGTGAGCAGGAGGTACATGCCGCTCCCGCCGACGAACATGGCGATGTTCGCCCCGGCGACCGCCGGGTGCCGTACCGCCCGGACGTCGACCAGGGGCGTCTTGGTTCGCAGTTCGGAAACGGTCCAGACGCAGAGCAGGAGTACGGCGGCGACGGCAAGGGTCACCGCCACGGCGAGGTGTCGGCTCCACAGGCTTCTCTCGCCGGCCAGGAACAGGACGAGGAGCAGTCCACCCGCCAGGACGAGCGCACCGGCCACGTTCACGTGAGCGGAGCGGCCTTCGGGAGCTGCGGGCATGGAGCGCCACGCGGTCACGAAGGCGATGGCGGTGACGAGCAGGCCGAGGCCGTAGGCGGCCCGCAGTCCGCCGAACTCGGCGAGCAGCGCGGCCAGCGGGTAGCCGACGCCGGCTCCGATGATGGAGACCACTGAGATCAGGGCGATCGTGGCCGCGCTGCGCTCCTCGGGAAGATGGTCGCGGGCCACGCCCATCATCAGCGCCGTGAGACCGAGTCCGACGCCTTGGGCCGCTCTGCCCACGAGCAGCCAGGCGAACGGCAGCGGCAGCACGGTGAGCGCGCTGCCGACGACGACGATCGCCAGTGTGGCGAGAATCGTGGCCCGCCGGTGCGGACCGGCGCCGAGCCGGCCGAGGACGGGTGTGGCGACGGCGCCGCTGAGCAGGGCGATGGTCAGCGTCCACTGCGCGCTGTCGAGGGAGACGTGGAACGTGGTCGCCACGCTGGTGATGAGCGGCGTCCCGAGGCTGGCGACCGCCGCCACGACCAGGGCGATGAACATCAGGGCGGGGACCAGCAGACGTGCCTCGGAACGTATCAGGGCAGTGCTCATGGGCTGGTCATGAGCCTGGGCCGCGGTCACCGGTCCGACTCCTCTCGGGCGTGGCTTTCGAGCTCCGCCAGATGCAGCAGCGCCGGAAGGGCTGCTGCCAAGGCCTCGACCTCGTCACCGGTGAGTTCGTCGATCAACCGCGCGTACGCGTCGACGCCCGCCTGGCGTCGCGTCCGGACGTACGACGCGCCGGCCTCGGTCAGGCACACCAGCGTGACCCGCTTGTCGGACGGATCGCCCTTCCGCTCGACCAGCCCGGATTCCTCCATCACCCGGACCAGGACGGTCATCGCGGGCTGGGTGACGCCCTCGGCCACCGCCAGATCGGTGATCCGTCGCGGGCCGGTCTTGTCCAGGGTGGCCAAGGTGGCGGCGGACGTCAGGCTCATGTCGCGGGGAAGGCGTCTCACGGCCCTGGTGGCCAGACCGTAGAGGGCTGACCCGATGGCATCGGAAGCGCCGTGCGCGGCGTCTCGGCGACTCACGCCTGAAGCATAGCAGCTTTATATGAATCCTTTATGCATCTCCCGATCAGGGTTCGGCGATACTTGACCTACAACGCGTTCCCGTAAAGATGAACGGCGTCGGTTTTGATCGCCCTGTTGATCCCTTCGGAGGCGGCGTTGGTGACGCCGGTCGTGATCGCGGCGAGGATCTGCGGCCACCACGTGCTGACGTGCGGCAGCGACTCGCGCACCGCGGCTTTGAACACGGTGCACATGTCGATCGCGACCACCTGGACCCCGGCCCGCCACTGGCGAGTCTGGGCGCCGATCCACGCCGACACACTCGCCGCGGTGCGGCCCTCGACCTGCCCCAGCAGCCCGGCACCGCCGACCAGGTCAACCAGCCCGACATGCCACCGGTCGGCGACGACTTCCCAGATCTCACCGCCGTCGGGCGCCTCGACCAGGCGGAACTTCGCCTTCCCGCGTCGGGTCTCGTCGATCCCCAGGTGCGTCACCGGCGGCGTGTCCTTCGGCAGCACCGCGTTCACGGCCGCGGCCGTGAACGCGGTGTTCGCCACCGGCCACGACACCTCGAAGTCGCGCGCGGCCTGCACCACCGTCCGTCCGCGGTCGGCGACCGCTTCCCCGACCGAGGTACGCAGCCGCGACGTCAACCGCGACCGCGGTGGGATCGACGGCAGCGCCTCGGTGAACGTCTTGCGCCGGCACTGCTCGTTGACGCACCGCCATCGGCGCTTGGTCCAGGTCAGACCGGTTCGCCGCCCGGCCACGGGCAGGTCCCGCGGACGAGTGCGTACCCAGGAGTGCGGCCGCCCGGACCGCACCCCACAGTCGGGACAGCATCGGGCCTGCTCATCGCAGGTGACCAGGGCCAGCATCGGAATGTCGTCGGCGCCGACCTCGCCGCCGACCACCTCCACCCCGACCAAGCCGAACAGCCGCGTCGTATCGTTGGACAAGCCCGTGGCCCTTCACGTGATCCTTCAAGCGTCGCAACTCGAAGAATCACAGAGCGTCACGGGCGTTCTGCACCCGTCAAGACCCTGACAGCGGACCGTGCCCACCGGGCACGGTTAAGTTCGAAGACCCGGCAATCTGCAGGTTGACCTGGCCTTTTGTATGATCGATGGTCTTGTCCCGTAGGCAGTGGGAAGCGGCCCGAAGCAGCGTTCGTCACCGCCTCACAGACCACGAAGTAGGCGACCGTCTCCTGAGCTGGGCCCGGCTGCACCGGTACGCCGTAGTCGAGGGTGTTCGAGCGTTCGAGCGTTCGACGAGCGACTCCAGCGCGGCTGACAGGCCTCCGTCGTCCAGGGCCACCGGGTAGATACGCCAGGCCACCTCCCGCAGTTCCTCCAGGGCATGACGGGATTCCTCCTGCGTCTGCCGGAACAGTGGGACGGCAACGCCGGGGTCGAGGAACCCAGGAACAGCGGTTGGCGGTACCGGCTGGTAACAAGGCAGGTTCGGCGCGAGTTGCCAGATGACCAGGAGCTGAACTGGGCAGGAGCGCGAGTCCCATGTCCAGCTCAGGCTGGTGCGGAGGGAACCGCCCTGCCAGATAGCGAAGGTTATCCCGCAACCGATGACGTCCACCATTTGCCACTCGTGGGAGACCGCCAAGCTCAGTACGGGCGGCAGTTATCTTGCGGAGGGCATCCTTCCCGTAGCTGACACATCGTGTCGCTCGCCGCTTACATTCGCCTGTCGCTCGACGAAGTGGATGGCGTCCGCGCCCGGCACTCAACCTCTGGGCGGGTTCGCGCGTTGGGGAGGGGCGAAAGGGGACTCTCACTGATGACAGATGACGACGAGGCGGCCTTCGACGATTTCCTCACCACCAGGAGCACCTCGTTGCTGCGTACGGCGATCCTGGTGTGCGGGGCGACGCGCCACGACGCCGAGGATTTGGTCCAGCACGCGCTGGAGAGGGTCTACCGGAACTGGCCCCGTATCAGGCGCGACAACCCGGAGGCGTACGCGAAGAGGGTCGTCGTGAACGCGGCGATCAGCAGGGCGCGGCGGCGCAAGGTCGTCCAAGAGATCATGTTCGCCCGGCCGCCTGAGACCGCCGCCGACTCTCCCGACCTCGACCTGCGCGACACGCTCATCGGTGAGCTGCGCAGGCTACCGCCCAGGATGCGGGCCGTGCTCGTGCTGCGCTACTGGGAGGACCAGTCGGAGCAGGCCACCGCGGCCCTGCTCGGCTGCTCGATCGGGACGGTCAAGAGCCAGGCGGCGCGAGGGCTCGCCAGAATCCGCGAAAGCATGGATGTCGCTAAGGAAGTGACCAGATGACGATCGAGGACGACCTCGCGAACGCCATGGCGGCGCATGTCAACGGCGTTCAGGCCCCGCCGAACCTGGGCAGGACCGTACGCCGCAGGCATCGGGCTCACGTGATCAGGTTCCGCGCGGCGGGGGCGGCACTCATCACTGCGGCCGTGGCCGTGGTCGTGCCAGTGGCGCTGAACTCCAGCGAACCCGCGAACACCTCCAACGCCGCCAGCGGCAAGGATCGCGCCGTGATACGAAACGACGTGACCGTGCCCGACGTGACGGGCCGGCGCGCCACCGAGGCTGTGCAGGCGCTCCGCGACGCCGGGCTGAAGGCCGTGCTCTCCGGGATGAAGGTGCACAACGGCCAGGTAAGGGCACAGGAGCCCGCCGCCGGCACGGTCGTCGCCTGGGGCAGTCCGATCACGCTCACCGTCCAACTCCCGCCCGCGCCGACGCCGCAGGCCCTGGGAGATCTCGGCGACGGGCGGGAGTTCGGCGGCATCCGGCTCACCTACCTACCCGAGGGCCTCGAATGGGGCAAATGGTCAAACGACGATGTCATCGGCGCCGGCAAGAGCTACACCACCGGCTATGACAAGCCGGGCATCCCCGATGGTGAATATTCCGTCCAGGTGATCGTGGCCCACGGCGCGTCCGCAGACGCTCTGTACAACTTCATGCCTGAACTGCAGGTCGAGATCGTGGACATCGGCGGCAGACCGGCGCGGCTGTCCAAGCACGGTGACTCCGCCGTCGACGGCGGGCCGAGTACGCCCACGATCATCTGGAAGCTCCGTGACGATTTGGCCGTGGAGGTATTCATCAACCCCGAGTACGCCAAGGAAATCGATGGCCTGAGTGAGCTGAAAAAGATCGCGGAGGGCATCCGCGCGACCTAGTGAACGGCGTCGATGAGGTCGGCACGGCGGACCATTCGCCGGATCCGACGGGGTGACGCCCACCGCCCACGCGGCTCAAGGAAGCCTTCGGGACAACGACGCTTGCCGTGGCCGCAGACCGGGGGCGCAGGTGCGCCTCGACCGGGTCGGTCAGCGACAGCGAGGCGAGCACGTCCTCGCTGATCGCCTTCGACTACCTCCAGGGGCCGATCGCCGGCCTGCTCGCCCAGGCGGTGCCCGACCGCGCGGACGTCGGCGTCGAGAACGTCGGCGGTGCACGCCTGGAGGCGGCGATCGGCGCCGTCCCCGATGATCCGCACCACCTGGCCGCTCGCTTCGCGCCGGTCGCGCTGGGCGATCGCCAGGGCGAACATGGCGATGTGGTCGCGGGTGTGCGGCCAGGGCCACGGCTGGGACAGGATGTGCGCGCCTTCCAGCCGCTGCCACCGGACGGCGGGGTCGGCGGCCGGTGCGCGGAGACGGCCACCGCGGCCTCGATCACGTCGTAGGTGATGGTGGCGGCCACCAGCGGCCGGATCCGGCGCCGGAGGAACGGGCGCCGCCCCGCAGCTTGGCTGTGTCGCGGATCACAGGAACTTCCGGGCGTTCCGCCTGCTCTTCCTGCCGAACACCCCATCAGCCTCACGGAGGTCCCGTTGAACCCCACCCGCAGGAAGCTGCTCGCCGCCGCACTCGCCGCCGGTCTCCTGGCGGCCGGCCCCGCCTCCGCGTCCGCCGCCGCGAGCACGTCCGGGCCGCGCGAGTCGTACGCGGCGCTCGGCGACGTGCACGTCCTCAAGATCGGCCGACCCTCCGCCAAGCGCGTGGTGGTCCTGGTGTCCGGCATGTACGGAGCGGCCAACGGCTTCCGCGTCCTGGCCCGCGACCTGGTCGCACGGACCCCCGACACGCAGGTGTGGGCCGTGGACCGCCGCGAGCAGAACCTGGCCGACCTCGGCGGATTCCAGGGCGGCGACCCGGCCCGCTACTACCTCGACGGCCGCTACCGCAAGAGCCCCACCTCTTCGCGGGCCCGCTCCTGGGGGCTGAAGGTCGCGCTGGACGACCTGCGCGGCGTCGTCCAGGCCGCCGCGGACCACGGCCGCCGCAAGGTGGTCCTCGGCGGCCACTCCTGGGGTGCGACGACCGCGCTGGCGTACGCGGCCTGGGACTTCGCCGGCCGTCCCGGCTACCAGGACCTGTCCGGGCTGCTGCTGATCGACGGCGGCGTGCACGGCGCGTTCGCGGGCGAGGGCGGGACGATCCACAACGCGCCCGAGGAGGTCCGCGCCCGGCTCGCCGCGATCGAGAAGGGCGAGCCGTTCGACAGCTACCTGTCGCAGGGGAAGGGGTTCGGCGCCCGGCCCGAGCAGGCGGCCATCTGGTACCAGCTCGTCGCCTGGTACGCCCATCGTGACCCGCACGCGCCGTCGGTCCTGGCGGACCGGCTCCCCGAGAAGCTGCGTCCCTCCCGGCCCGTCACCAACGCGGGCCTGCTCGGCTGGCTGGTGCAGGCCGCGCCGGGCACCGCGCCGCAACTGGCGGTCGTGTCCGGACGGCTCGGCGACGACGGTGACTGGGTGGACGACGGCATGACGCCGCTGTCGCGGGTCGCCGAGGCGATGGCCGGGCCCGCGCCGGGCACGTTCGAGTGGTACTGGCCGCAGCGGCTGAGCCTCGACCTGGACGCCGTCGACCCGTACGCCGACACCGAGTCCGCCGAGCTGCTCGGCCTGCGGCTGTGGCACGCCCGCCGCGTCAACGTGCCGCTGTACGCCTTCGAGAGCGGCCTGGACAAGGGCACGGAACTGACGGCCGCCCGCTGGGTCGTCAAGCACTCCCGCATCCCCCGGGCCACCTACGCGGGCGATCACGCCATGAAGCACCTCGACCCGCTGTTCGCCGCTCCGGGGCGCAACGAGCTGACCCGCACGCTCGTCCCGTTCCTGCGCGGACTGTAATGGTGCGCATGTCAACGCTTCCGGCGGGGACGGCGGACCACGTCGACCCCGCCCGTCTCCCCACGCTGGTGCGCGCCGCCCAGCGTGGCGACGCGCTGGCCATGCAGGAGCTGCTCGCCGCCCTCACCCCGTACGTGGGGCGGCTGGCCGGCCCCATCGCGCTCGACGACGGCCAGGACGCCGCGCAGGAGGCCCTCATCGTCATCTTCACCAGCCTCCGGCAGCTGAAGGAGCCGGCCGCGCTGTTCGGCTGGGCGCGGGCCATCACGGTGCGCGAGGCCGTACGGGTGGCCCGCAAGGCGAGCCGGGCCAGGCCCGCCGAGCTCGACGACGTCCCCGACCGAGGCGACCCGCAGCTGTCGGCCGACGTCCGGGACGTGCTGGAGAGGCTCACGCCGGAACACCGCGCCGTGCTGACCCTGCGTGACCTGGAAGGCCTGGACGAGCAGGCCATCGGCGAACTGCTGGCCCTGCCCGCGGGCACCGTCAAGTCCAGGCTGTTCCGCGCGCGGCGCAGTTTCAGAAAGGAGTGGGACCGATGACCTGGCCCGTCGCGGAACTCGACAACGTGGCACGGCTGAGAATCCTCGCCGCCGCCCAGCCCAGCGCCCTGTTCGCCGAGGAGGTGGTGGACGCCCCCTTCGACGCGGTGTGGGCCGTGGCGGCAGACCTGGAGCGCGAACTGCCCGTCCTGCTGCCGGACGTCCGGTCGATGCGGATCACCGCGGCCGACGGGGAACGCCTGGAAGGCCGCGCGCGCGGTTACGGCGGGGTCCGGGCCCGCTTCGACATCGTGCTGCGCCCGGGGTGGTGCGTCATGCAGAGCCGGTTCCTGCTCGGCGGGATGGCGGCCGTCCCCGACGGCGGCCGGACCCGGTTCGCCTTCCTCGGCGGTTTCCGCTTCACTGGCATGCGACTCCTGGCTCCGGCCGTGGAGCCGCTCGTCCGCGGCTACGGCCCGCTGGTGATCCGCAGGCTCCGCGACCGCTTGGAGGCGACCCCGCCGGCGTGACCGCCTCGACGAGGCGTCGCGTAGTGCGAGCCTCCGGAACGGCTCGACAGGGGTGGCGCGGGGGCCAGCCTCCCGAGCGGCTCGGCCCCGGCGGCCGGGGTGGGGAGGTGATCGCCGGGGCTGCCGGATCCCGTGCGATGATGTCCGGGTCATGCTGGCGGCCCCCCTGCTTCGTCTCGCCCGCGCCGCAGCCTTCGCCACGGTGTGCGTCGCGCTGGGCGTGCTCGCGCATGTGTTCGCCGGGGGCACGGTCAGCGCCGAGACGGCCACGTGGGGCCTGGGGCTGTCGCTGCTCGCGGCGCTGCCGGCGACCCGGCGGGAACGCGGCCTCCCCGTGATCCTCCCGCTGCTGGCGGCCGTGCAGGCGGGGATGCACGTGATCTTCGCCGCCGTCGACGCCACCCCTCCCGGGGAGGCCGTCGTCCAGCACCTCCACTGCGCGGCGCCCGATTTCGGGATGACGGTCCTGCACGGCGCGGCCGTGACGCTGACCGCCGTCTGGCTGGCCAAGGGCGAGGCGGGCGTGTGGGCGATCCTGCGCCTGCTCGGCGCCCGCATCAGCCGTCTGATCGTCGCCTGGCCGGAGCCCGAGCCGGCGGCCGGACGCCACCCCGTCCCGGCCTTTCCCGACGTCCTTCGGCTGCGGTCCGCGATGCTGCGGTCCGCGGTCAGCCGCCGGGGCCCGCCTGCGGTCGTTTCCTCCCTCTGATTCCCGGTCCCCGGCCGGAACCTCTGAGTCCAGGTCCACGACGGGACCTCTGGTTCCGGTCCACGACGGGACCTCTGGTTCCCGGTCTCCGACCGGACGGAAACGACCGCTGGCATCGGTGCGCCCTTCCTGCGTGCCGCGAAACTGATTAGGACCTCCTGTGCGCTTTTCGCATGCGCTCCCCCTGCTCGCCGCGCTCTGCCTGCCGGTGACGGCGTGCGCGGCCCCCTCGACCTCGTCGACCCCATCGGCCCCGACCGCCTCGGCGGCCGGACGTCCGGCCCCCGGCTATCCCGTCACGATCGCCAACTGCGGCCACTCGTACACCTTCGACCGGCCGCCGAGCCGCACCGTCCTGATGAGCGGCGGCGCGGTGGGGCAGGTCTCCGCGCTGATCGCTCTCGGCGTGGAAGGCCGGATCGTCGCCAACGCCCAGTCCTACGGCGCCTCGGACGTGCCCGGCCGGGCGGAGGCGATCGAGCGGCTCCCCAAAGCGAAGATCAACAAGGGGAGCTACGACATCTCCCGCGAGAGCATGCTCGCGCTGCGCCCGGACTTCGTCATCGGCACGACCGGCTTCGACTTCGACGCCCAGAACGGCTACGCCACCCGGCAGGAGCTGCTCGAAATCGGCGCCAACACCTGGCTCCCCGACTCCACCTGCGGCGGCCCCGGCACCATCAAGGGCACCCAGACCATCGACGACAGCTACGAGATGCTGCGCGAGCTGGGCAGGGTGTACGGCGTCTCCGGCCGGGCCGAAGAGCTGATCGCGCGCTCACGCGAGCGCATCGAGCAGATCGCGGCCAAGGTCAAGGACGGGCCGCGGCCGAAGGTCATGTACATCATCCCGGGCATGGAGATGGGCGCCGCCGAGTTCAGCTCGATCGGCGCCAACGGCATGTGGAACGACATCTTCGCCAAGGCCGGAGGCGTCAACGCGTTCGCCGGGGTCACCGACGCGGTCTTCGCCAATCTCAGCAAGGAGCAGGTGGCCAGGACCGACGTCGACGCCGTCGTCCTCATCAACTGGCGCAACCCGGACCCCGACGGCGCGGCCAAGAATCTCTTCGCCCAGTTCCCGCACTGGCGGGCGGCCAGGGACAACCGGTACGTGGTGCTCTCCGACTCCGCCTACCTCGGCCCCGACAACGCCGTCGCCGTGGAACGGATCGCCAAGATGCTCCACCCGGAGAAGTTCTGATGCTGCGCCGCGTTCCCCTGACCGTCTGCCTCGTCGCGCTCGCCGCGGCGCTGGTGGCAGGCATGCTGGTCGCGATCGGCGTCGGGTCCGTCAACATCCGGCTCGCCGAGACCTGGGACATCGTGACGGGTCGGCCGGGAGACCCGGTCAACGCCAAGATCATTTGGGAGTACCGGATTCCCCGGGTGCTCCTCGCGGCGCTCGCCGGGGCGGGCCTGTCCGTCGCCGGCGCGGTCCTGCAGGCGCTGGTGACCAACCCGCTCGCCGACCCGTACGTCCTCGGCGTCTCTTCCGGCGCCTCCGCCGGCGCGGTGCTCGTCATGACGCTGGGGTCGGCGGCCGCCGGCGGCCTCGGCGTCTCCTCGGCCGCGTTCGCCGGAGCGATGCTCGCCGCCCTCGTCGTGTTCGCCCTCGGCCAGCGGCGAGGCCGCCTCACGCCCACGCGGCTGGTGCTGTCGGGCGTGGCGGTGGGCTACGTGCTGCTCGCCGCCACCAGCTACCTGCAGCTCCAGGCCGACCCCGAGGAGCTGCGGAAGGTGATGTTCTGGATGCTCGGCAGCGTGGCCGGCGCGCAGTGGGGCCATCTCCCCGCGGTCGCCGTGGCCGTGCTCGCCTGTACGGCGGGCCTGGTGCTGTACGGACGGCGGCTCAACGCCCTGATCACCGGCGAGGAGCCGGCCACGGCCCTCGGCGTGGACGTGCGGCGCGCCCGAGCCGGCCTGCTGGTCGTCTCCTCGCTGCTGACCGGCACCGTCGTCGCCGTCGCGGGCGGCATCGGGTTCGTCGGGCTGATGGTCCCCCACCTGGTGCGGATGGCCTTCGGCACCGACCACCGCCGGCTGCTGCCGCTGGCCACGCTCGTCGGGGCGCTCTACATGGTGCTGGTCGACCTGCTGTCGCGGACCGTGGACCGTCCGGCCGAGCTGCCCCTGGGCATCTTCACGGCGGTGTTCGGCGCCCCGTTCTTCGTCTGGCTCCTGCGCAGGGAGGAGCGATGAGGCTGCGCGTCGACAACGTCAGCGTCGCGCTCGGCGGGGTGCCCGTCCTGCACGACGTCTCCCTCGTCGCGGAGCCGGGGCAGGTGGTCGGCCTCGTCGGGCCCAACGGCAGCGGCAAGTCCACGCTGCTGCGCACGGTCTACCGCTCGCTGCGCCCCGGCTCGGGAACCGTGCGGCTGGGGGAGCGGGACGTGTGGGCCTGGTCGTCGAGGGAGGCCGCGCGCCGCATCGCGGCGGTGCTCCAGGACGACACCACACCGGCGGGCATGACCGTCGCCGAGGTGGTCGAGCTCGGACGCACCCCGCACCACGCGCTGTTCACCCGCCACGCCCCCGGCGACGAGGCGGCCGTGCGGGACGCGATGGCGCGGGCCGGGGTGTCCGCCATGGCGGAACGCGCCTTCGGCTCCCTGTCGGGCGGGGAGCGCCAGCGTGTCCTGCTGGCCCGCGCGCTCGCCCAGCAACCGCGGCTGCTCGTCCTGGACGAACCCACCAACCACCTCGACATCCAGGCCCGGTTCGAACTCCTGGACCTCATCAGGGAACTCGGGACCACCACGCTCGTCGTCATGCACGAGCTCGACCTCGCCGCGCGCGTGTGCGACTCGCTCGTCGTCCTGCACGGCGGGCGGGTCGCGGCGGCGGCGCCCGCGCTCGACGCCCTGACGCCGGACGTGCTGCGCCGCGTCTTCGGCGTGCGCGCCCGCGCGGCGCGTGACCCGGACGGGGTCGTCCGGGTCACCTACGCCGCCCAACCCCTGGCGGGCGTCCCGGTGACGCCGGTAGCCGGGACGCGGTGACGGACGGGCGGCGGCGCGAGAGCCCCGCCGCCCGCACGGGCGGGAGACCGTCAGAACTCGAGCCGGTAGAAGACCGACATTCTCCGCATGAAGGGCAGGAGCCTGGCTGCCCGGACCAGCGTCCGGTAGCCGGCTCCCAGCTCGTCGTAGCCGTCGATGTCGAAGAGGCCCACCGCGCTCGCGCACCGCAGGCCGGGTGCGATCGACTCCAGGTCCGAGCAGCCGTCGACCCCCCAGCGCAGCGTGGCGCCCGCCGCCCGGACGATCTTGTTGATCTTCTGCAGCTTGATGCCGCGCGTGCTGAACGCGTCGAAGACGAACTGGCCGTGCGGGAAGCGGTCCGCGATGCGCCGGAACAGCGCCCTGCCTTCGGCCTCCTCCAGGTACATGGTCAGGCCCTCGGCGACGACCAGGACCGGCAGGTCGGCGGGCACGTCCGCCAGCCACGCGGGATCGGTGACGGACGAGGCGATCGTCTGGTAGCCGTCGCGCGGCGGGTAGAGCTGCTGCCTGAGGTCGATCACCTCAGGGTAGTCGACGTCGAACCAGCGCACGCCGGGGCCCGGGGCGACGCGGTAGACCCTGCTGTCGAGGCCGCAGCCGAGGTGCAGCACGGTGGCCGCGGGGTGACTCGCCAGGAATTCGCGGGTCCAGGAGTCGAGGTGCCTGCCGCGGAGCGCGAAGATGATGTGGTCGCCGCGCCGCACCCCGGTGGCGGCGGCGTCGAAGTCGAGCTGCTCGATCGCGTCCAGCGCCATCGTGTCGTTGAGCAGCGGCCTCGGCGACCGGGCGTCCAGAGCCCTGCAGTACAGGGTGGCGAGCATGGTGGCCTGCTCGCCGGTGAGGCGAACTTTCGGCATGAACGCCACGTTACGCCCACCGGACCGGCGAGAACCGCCCGGCCCAGGTGGTCACCGTGACGAGCCGGGTGCGGGTGCTCCTACGCCCGGCCGGGACGGGTCAGGGCGCGGTTGAAGCCGGCCCGGTAGGCCGTGGGCGTCAGGCGTCGCTCGTGGACGACGTCCTGGCCGAACGGCTCTTCCGAGAGGCGACGGCGAGGCCGGCGGCCCCGCCGTCGCTCGGACGGGAGGGTCTAGTTGACGCAGTCCTGGCCGTTCACGCTCAGAGACATCTCGTAGATCTTGTTGTGTGACAGGAGGAAGGAGTAGCTGGCCTTCGGGTTGCCCGGCACCCTGACCATGGGGAACCCGCTCGCGCTCTGCTCCAGCTTGGGATAGGCGGCCTTCAGCTGCGCGCTGGTGGAGCCGAGCCCGATGCCCTCAGGGGTCTTGACGCCCTTGGACGCGAAGATCACGGCCACGCCGCGCTTCTTGGAGATGTACAACCCCACGTCGTCCTTGCCGGTCGGGTGGTCCCTGAGGTCCCAGCCGGAGCACCCGGGCGCCCTTCCGGGGGCGGACTTGGACACGATCTGCCCGGTCGTCTTGGCCGTCGTGGCGGACATTCCCAGCTTCACGCTCCCGTACCCGAACGGCCCAAGCGTGACACTCCGGTGCGCGGCGGGCGCCGCGAGCGCGGCGGGCGCGACGCCGGCCAGCACCACCCCTCCAGCGAGCGCCGCGACCAGTGCCGAACGGCCGATCCGCAGGGCAGTCGACTGCTTCATGGTGATCCCTCCACGATCTTCTGAGTCCTACCCTGGTTGGAGTGCCGGTCGGGCGCGAAAGTTCGGCCACGGCGGGAGTCTCGGAGCCCTTATCCGCGCTCAGAGACAAGGATCGCGTCCGGCGGGAGCCCGCCGGACGCGATGCGCGGTCAACCGGCCTCGACAGGGCCGCCGAGCCGGGCGACGTCCTCGGTGGCGTCGCCGATCAGCTTGTCGGCCAGGTCCATCAGGGCGCGTCCCGCCGCCAGCTCGTCGCCGATCTCCGGCACCGGCCGGTCGTGCGGGTTACGCCTGGCCAGACCCACGCTCTCGTGCCACTGGCTGCCCTGTGCGGACAGCACGGCACGCGCCAGGGTGCGTTCGTCGCCGTCGTCCTCGCTGATGAAGATCTTGACGGTCCACTCCTTGGCTTCCATGACCATCTCCTCACACTGGTGGGAGCGGTGGTCGGACCCCCTCCGTCCAGGAGCTCGCGCTCGACCTGGATGTGCTCCCGTAGTCGTACGCGTCCAGGATCCACCGGCGTCCGGGCCTGATGGACGAGTCCAAGGTCCCCTCTCCGCCTGCCGATGGTCCCGCGGCGGGCCGTTGGTCCCTGACGTGCCGGGACTTCGTCCCCTGGAAAGGCGCGCGCGTCAGGGAGTGTGCTGGAGAGGAGGCGTGCCCAGCGGAAGGAGGCCGGTGATGAGCGGACCGGTCGTGGTCGGAGTCGACGGATCGCGGTCGGCGGGGTCGGCGCTCGCCTGGGCGGCCGACGACGCCGCCCGCAGGAAGCTGCCCTTGCGGATCGTGCACGTGCGCGAACCCTGGAGGGCCGAGCACCCGCTCACCGCCGCCAGCCCCCAGACGACGCGGACCGAGCAGTGGACCCACCTGCTCCAGGAGGCCGCGGACCAGGCCAGAACCCAGGTCCCGGGCCTGGACGTCTCGACCGCCCTGGTCACGGGGGCGGTGGTCGAGCGGCTGGTGACCGAGTCGGAGACGGGCGACACCGTGGTGCTGGGAAGCAGGGGGCGGGGCGGTTTCACCGGCCTGGTGCTGGGGTCGGTCGGGCTGGGCCTCGCCGGGCGCGCGCACTGCCCGGTGGTCTACGTCCGCAGGCCCGCCGGCGAGAGCGGCGAGATCATCATCGGGTACGACGGGTCCGCCGACTCGGAGTCGGCCCTGGAGTACGCGATGGAGCAGGCCAGCGCCCGGGGCGCGCGGGCGCGCGTGGTGCACGGCCGCCAGCTCGCCCCGCCCGCCACGGAGCAGGCGGGCGCCGGCGCGATCCCGGTGGGGGACTTCCGGCAGCTGCTGGTGGCATGGCGGGAGAAGTACCCGGACGTCGAGGTGACCGAGTCGGTGGTGCGCGGGCATCCGGTGCCGGTCCTGGTCGAGGCGTCCCTGACGGCTGAGCTCGTGGTGGTCGGGTCGCGCGGGGTGGGCGGGTTCGCCTCGGCCGTGCTCGGGTCCGTCAGCCATGGCGTCCTGCACCGGGCGCGCTGCCCGGTGGCCGTGGTCCGGGCCCCGTGGCGGCGCCCCTGACCTTCGGCCGGTGCGGGCTGTCCGCCGTCCCGGCCGAACCGGCCGATGGGTCCCGCGTGCGGCCGAGCTGTGACGACGCGGCGTCCGGGATCGGTCATGATCGATTCCCGTCGTCGCTGGTGGGGATACCTCTTGCAGCGCCGGCGCGCGGGCCGCCAGGCGGCCTGTGGCCGTTGGGCCTGTGCCGTCGGGACTTCCTTGCGCGACGTCCGAGCGCCGGGCTGCGATGGGGGTGGAGGGAGAAATCATGATCGTTGTGGGGGTTGACGGCTCCGCGGCGGCGCGGGCCGCGGTGGAGTGGGCGGCCGATGACGCGCTGCGCATGCGCGTGCCGCTGCGGATCGTGCACGCGGTGGACCGCTCGCCGTACCAGATCGGCAAGTTCCCGACCGCCGACTGGCCGGACGCGCTGCTCCGTCAGGGGCACCGCGTGCTGGCCGACGCGGCGGCGGTGGCCCGTGACCGCCAACCGGAGATCGACGTGACGACGCGGCTGCTGGAGGGACCTCCTGCGCTGGTGCTGCGCGAGCAGGCCGACGACGCGACCGGCCCCGCGGACGAGGTGGTGATCGGCACTCGCGGCCACGGCGGGTTCACCGGGGCGCTGCTGGGGTCGGTCAGCGCGCACGTCGCCGGGCAGGCGCGCAGCCCCGTCGTGGTGGTGCGCGCCGAACCGCACCCGGTCCGCGGCCGGATCGTGGTGGGAGTGGACGACTCGCCGGAGTGTGAACCGGCGCTGGCCTACGCCTTCCGGCAGGCGTCGCTGAGAGGGAGCGAGTTGCGGGCGCTGCACGCCTGGCAGCTGCCGGTGCACGCGTTCGCGCCGGAGATCGCCTACGACATGGACGAGGTCAGCCAGGCCCAGTACCGCGTCGTCAGGGACCGGGTGGAGGCGATGGAGAAGGAGTACCCGCAGGTGACGGTGGTGGAGGACGTCCAGTCGGCGCATCCGGTCGACGCGCTGGGCGCCGCCTCCGAAGAGGCGGACCTGGTGGTGGTGGGCTCGCACGGGCGCGGCACGCTGGGCTCGGTGCTGCTCGGCTCGGTCAGCCGTGGCGTGCTGCACCACGCCCACTGCGCCGTGGCGGTCGTCCGCGGCCGGTAGGAGGCCGGCCGGACGGCTCTCCCGGCCCGGTCAGTCTTCGGTGCAGGCGTCGTCGTCGGGTGAGGTGCTGACGCGGGCCAGCAGGCGGTGCAGCGTGGCGATCTCGTCGGCGTCGAGGTCGGCGAAGAGCGTGGCCTCGACGGCGGCGATGGCGGTCTGGATCTCGGTGACCAGCTGCTTGCCGCGCGCGGAGATCTCGACGATGTGCCGGCGTCGATCGGCCGGGTCGCGCCGCCGTACGGCCAGCTCGTCGCTTTCCAGATCGTTGAGGATGGCGACCAGCACGCTCGGATCGACCCCGAGGGTCTCGGCGAGCGACTGCTGGCTCCTCGCCCCCTGCTCGGACAGCAGCAGGAGCACGTGGCCGTGGGCGGGTTTGAGGCCGTGCTGCGCCATCGCCTTCTTGATCCGCACGTTGGCGATCTGACCCGAGTAGGCCAGCACCAGGCCGGGACGGTCTCCGATCACACGGTGATCCTACCAGCGCGTTGATAGTTGACCATGCTCATTCATTGAATTTCTTCAATCATCTGCTAGCCTCCACGATGTCTCGAGTTCGACCATCTGGAGCAAAGAATGTTCATCGCCTACGTCGTCGTCGCGATCCTGCTCGCACTCCTTCTGCTGGGTTCCGGCTACGCCAAGCTCACCCGCAGCAAGCGCATCGTCGACGGCCTCACCGGTATCGGCGTGCCCCTCGGCCTGTTCCCGTTCCTGGCGGCCTGCGAGATCGCCGGCGCGGCGGGCCTGCTGATCGGGATCTGGTACGCCCCGCTGGGCATCGCGGCGGGCGTCGGTCTGGTGGTCTACTTCGTCGGCGCCGTGGGCACCCATCTGCGCAAGAGCGACATCAAGGGCATGCCCAACGCGCTGGTCATGCTGATCCTCGCGGCCGCGGCTCTGACCCTGGGCTCCGTCTCCCTCTGACCGTGAGCGCGTCGGCGCGGTGGCGCCGTCCTGCCAAGGTTCGCGGGCCCCAGGCGAGCGCCACGAGCGCGGCCGCGACGGTGGTGATCATCGCGGAGACGGCGACGATCCCGTCGTGCGTGGCGTAGCCGGGCAGCAGGGACGGCGTCACGTTCAGCGTGGCGTGGAAGACGGTCGCCGACGGCACGGGCGCCCCGGTGTTGTTGGCGAGCCAGACGATGAGGACCCGCGCGGCGACCGTGCCGAGGAACCACCAGGCGATCCATGACGGGGTGCGATGGGCCTGGACCAGCGGCACGACGTGCCAGGCGCCCCAGGCCGTCCCGAGGATGAGGGCGGCGCCGAGCGCGCCCCGGCGTTCCTGCAGCGGCCCGGCGGCGTATCCCGTCCAGCCCACCTCCTCGCCCAGCGCGCTGACGAAGAACACCGCGAAGAGCAGCAGGACCACCGGGAGCGAGGTGGACGGCAGCGGCTCCGGGGAGGTCAGCCAGGACGACGCGAACATGACGGCGGGCATCAGCAGGAGAGTGGGGGCGAGCCAGATCCGCCGCCTCAGCCCCGTGACGTCGAACGCGCTCCTCAGCAGCCGCCTCGCCCCGCCGGGCCCGTCCTCCCGGCGGACGAGCAGCGCGGCGGCCACGAGCGGACAGGGGAACATGAGCGCGCTCACCGGGAGGTCCATCGGGGCTCCCGGGAGGTTCCCGGTGAAGGCGCCGACCACCCAGAAGGGGACGGCGAGGGCGAAGACCAGCGTGAAGAACTTCAGGGGTGACCTGACGGCGTCCATCGCAACTCCAAAGATTGAGACTTGGGATATTATGTCTCAAGTGTGACGAGGTTTCGCCCAGGTTTCCTCGGTGACGCATATGTATTGCCTGTTACGCCGGTTAGTTACATGTAACGGCGCACCATGGCCGGTGGTGAAGAAGGCGCAACACGCGATTCCTACGCTCGGGGCCCGCCGCCGAACGCAGGAGGAACGATGGCGCGCTGGATCGCTGAATGGCACCCCGACGACAGGTCATTCTGGGAGAGCACGGGCAGGAGGGTCGCGCGGCGCAACCTCGTGCTCTCGATCGTCGCCGAGCATCTCGGCTTCACCGTCTGGACGCTGTGGAGCATCGTGGCCGCCAAGATGGGCGCCTACGCCTTCTCCACCGACCAGCTGTTCTGGCTGGTGGCGCTGCCGAACCTGATCGGCTCCGTGCTCCGGGTGCCCTACACCTTCGGCCCCGCCCGGTTCGGCGGCGCCAACTTCACCGTGGTCAGCGCGCTGCTGCTGGTCATCCCCACGGTGCTGCTCGGCGTCGCGGTGAGCGACCCAGGCACCCCGTACTGGGTGTTCCTGGCGATCGCCGCGCTGGCCGGGGTCGGCGGCGGCAACTTCGCCTCCAGCATGGCCAACATCACCTACTTCTACCCCAGCTCCAAGCAGGGCCTGGCCCTCGGGCTGAACGCCGCGGGCGGCAACATCGGCGTCAGCTCGGTGCAGCTCGTCATGCCGCTGGTGATCGGCGCGTTCGGGCTGGCCGCCGCGGGCTGGTTCTGGATCCCGCTGGTCGTGCCGGCCGCCGCGGGCGCCTGGTTCCTCATGGACAACCTGACCAGCGCCAAGGCCTCGCCGCGCGCGCAACTGGCCGTGGCCGGCCGGGCGCAGACCTGGGTGATGTCCTTCCTGTACGTCGGGACGTTCGGCTCCTTCATCGGCTACTCGACGGCCTTCCCGCTGCTGGCCAAGAGCCTGTTCCCCAGCTCGCCCTGGGCGACGGTGGCGTTCGTCGGCCCGCTGGTCGGCTCGCTGGTGCGGCCGGTCGGCGGCTGGCTCGCCGACCGGAAGGGCGGGGCGCCGGTCACGCTGTGGAACTTCGCCGCCATGGGCGCAGGAGTGGCGCTGCTCTGGCCGGCCAGCGCCTCGGGCGCCTTCTGGCTGTTCTTCCTGGCCTTCCAGACGCTGTTCCTCACCGCGGGCATCGGCAACGGGTCCACCTACCGCATGATCCCGGCGATCTTCCAGGCGAAGGCGCTGGCCGACCTCGGCTCAGGGGAGGAGGCCGCGCTGCGTGGCAAGCGCGAGGCGTCGGCCGCCGTCGGCATCATCTCCGCGGTCGGCGCGCTCGGCGGCTTCCTCATCAACCGCGCGTTCGGCATGTCGTTCGCCGCCACGGGCGGCCCCGCCACCGCGCTCGTCGCGTTCGGCGCCTTCTACGTGGCCTGCTTCGCGCTGACCTGGTGGTGCTACGTGCGCACCGTCGGCGTCTCGCGGGTCTCCAGCCTGGCCTACGCCCGGGTCTGACCCGGTGGAAGGGACACCACCTGTGTTGACTCACTGCCCGTACTGCGCCCTGCAGTGCGGCATGGCGGTCACCGCCGACGGGCCGGGGATCACGATCACCCCCCGGACGGACATCCCGGCCAACTCCGCGGGCGCGCTGTGCCAGAAGGGCTGGACGGCCGCCGAGCTGCTGACCAACGGCGAGCGCCTGACCACCCCGCTGCTGCACGGCCGCCCGGTGCACTGGGACACCGCCCTCGACCACGTGGCGGAGCGGCTGTCGCACATCCGCGCCGAGCACGGCCCCGACGCCGTGGCCGTGTTCGGCGGCGGCGGGCTCACCAACGAGAAGGCGTACCTGCTGGGCAAGTTCGCCAGGGTCGCGCTCGGCACCAGCCAGATCGACTACAACGGCCGCTTCTGCATGTCGTCGGCCGCCGCCGCCTCCATCAGGGCGTTCGGCATGGACCGCGGCCTGCCCTTCCCCGTCACCGACCTGGCCGAGGCGGACGTCGTCCTGCTGGCCGGCGGGAACGTCGCCGAGACCATGCCGCCGCTCGTCCGCCACCTGACGGGGCCCAGGCTGATCGTCGTCGATCCGCGCCGCACCCCCACCGCCAGGCTGGCCTGGCTGCACCTGCAGCCCACGCCGGGCACCGACCTCGCACTGGCCCTCGGGCTGCTCCACCTGGCCGTCGCCGACGGGCTCGTGGACGAGGCGTACGTCGCCTCCAGGACGTCCGGCTTCGAGCAGGTGCGGACCTCGCTCGCCACCTGGTGGCCGGAGCGCGTCGAACGGATCACCGGCGTGCCGGTCGCCCGCATGCGCGAGGCCGTCACGGCCCTGGCGGCGGCCGGGCGGGCCGTCGTGCTCACCGGCAGGGGAGCCGAGCAGCACGCCAAGGGCACCGACACGGTCACCGCGTTCATCAACCTGGCCCTCGCGCTCGGCCTGCCCGGCAGGCCGGGGTCCGGCTACGGCTGCCTCACCGGCCAGGGCAACGGCCAGGGCGGCAGGGAGCACGGGCAGAAGGCCGACCAGCTGCCCGGCTACCGCAAGATCGACGACCCGGCGGCGCGCGAGCACGTCGCCGCCGTCTGGGGCGTGCCCGCCGACAGCCTGCCGGGTCCCGGCCGCTCGGCCTACGAGCTGCTCGACGCGCTCGGCACCCCGGACGGCCCGAGGGCGCTGCTGGTGTTCGGCTCCAACCCGGTGGTCTCGGCCCCCCGCTCCAGCCGGGTCGCCGGCCGGCTGCGCGCGCTGGACCTGCTGGTCGTCGCCGACGTGGTGCCGTCGGAGACGGCGGCGCTGGCCGACGTCACGCTGCCCGTCACCCAGTGGGCGGAGGAGACCGGCACGATGACCAACCTCGAGGGCAGGGTGCTGCTGCGCAGGCAGGCCGTCTCGCCGCCCGCGAACGTCAGGTCCGACCTGGAGGTCATCCAGGGGCTGGCGCGGCGGCTCGGCCACACCTTCGACGCCGACCCGCGTGCGGTCTTCGACGAGCTGCGCCGCGCCAGCGCCGGTGGCACGGCCGACTACTCCGGCATCACCTACGAGCGGATCGAACGGGAGACGGGCGTGTTCTGGCCGTGCCCCGGACCCGGCCACCCCGGCACGCCGCGCCCCTTCCTCGACCGGTTCGCCACCCCCGACGGCCGCGCCAGGTTCGTCCCCGTCGCCCACCGGCCCGCGGAGGAGGAGACCGACGAGCACTACCCCGTCCACCTGACCACGGGCCGCGTCCTCGCCCACTACCAGAGCGGCGCGCAGACCCGCAGGATCGGCCCGCTGGCCGAAGCCGTGCCGGAGCCGTACGTGGAACTCCACCCCGACCTCGCGGAGCAGCTCGAGATCACGGCGGGAGACCTGGTGCTGGTGAGCAGCCGCAGAGGCGAAGGGCAGGGCCGGGCCAGGATCAGCGACGCGATCAGGCGCGACACGGTCTTCATGCCGTTCCACTGGGAGGGCGCCAACCGCCTGACCAACCCGGCGCTCGACCCCGTCTCCCGCATGCCGGAGTTCAAGGTCTGCGCCGTCAGAGTGGAGCGGATCGGATGAGGCTGGTCGTGGTGGGCAACGGCATGGCGGGCTCGCGGCTGGTCGGCGAGGTCCGCGCACGCGATCCGCGCGTCGCCGTCACCGTGCTGGGCGCCGAGGACTGCCCGCCGTACAACCGGGTCCTGCTGTCCAACGTGCTGGCGGGCAGCGCGCGGCCCGAACAGCTGCGGCTGCTCGACCCGTCCTGGTACGGCACGCACAACGTGGACGCGGCCCTCGGCAGCAGCGCCACCCTGATCGACAGGGACGCCGGCGCGGTGCTGACCGCGGACGGGCGGCGCGTGCCCTACGACGTGCTCGTCCTGGCGACGGGCAGCGAGGCGATCGTCCCCGGCATCCCCGGCGTGCGGCGGGCGATCCCGTTCCGCACGCTCGACGACTGCCGCCGCATCCTGCGGGCGGCGGCGGACAGCCGCGGGGCCGTGGTGATCGGCGGCGGGCTGCTCGGCATCGAGGCCGCCCGCGGGCTGGCGGGGCGCGGCCTGCCCGTGACGCTGCTCCACCTCGCCGGGCATCTGATGGAACGCCAGCTCGACGCCGAGGCCGGGCTGGTCCTCGGCGAGACGCTGGCCGGGCTCGGCGTGCGCGTGCGCACCGGCGTGGTCGCCGAGGAGGTGCTGGAGGAGGGCGTCCGCCTGGCGGGCGGCGAGCTGGTCGAGGGCGACCTCGTCGTGCTGGCGTGCGGGGTCCGCCCGGTGACGGGTCTGGCGTCCGACGCGGGCCTGGAGGTGCGGCGGGGCGTCGTCGTGGACGACGAGATGCGCACCGACGACCCCGCCGTCTTCGCCATCGGCGAGTGCGCCGAGCACAACGGCACCGTCTACGGCCTGGTCGCCCCCGCCTGGGAGCAGGCGGCGGTCGCCGCGGACGTCATCACCGGTGGCAAGGCCCTCTACCGCGGCTCGCGGCTGGTGACCAGGCTCAAGGCCAGGAGCGTCGAGCTGGCCGCGATGGGCGAGACCCAGCTCACCGACGAGCACGCCGAGGTGGTGCGCTTCAGCCACCGGGCCCGCGGCACCTACCGCAAGCTCGTCATCCGCGACGGCCGGCTGGTGGGGGCGATCCTGCTCGGCGAGAGCGACGCGGTCGGCACCCTCACCCAGCTGTTCGACCGCGGCGGCCCGCTGCCGGGCGACCGTGCCGGGCTGCTGTTCCCCGGCCTGTCTGCGGCGCCGCAGGCCGACAGCCCGGTGCTCATGCCCGACGCGGCGCGCGTCTGCCAGTGCAACAACGTGACCAAGGGCCAGATCCGGGCGTGCTGGGAGGCGGGCGCGCGGGACGTGGCCGGAGTGGCCGCCGTGACCAGGGCCACCACCGGCTGCGGCACCTGCCGCGACGCCGTGGCGGGCATCCTCGGCTGGCTGTGCGATCAGGAAGGGGTTCCGGCATGACCAGAATCGTCGTCGCCGGGTACGGCCCAGCGGCCCACCGGTTCGTCGAAAACCTGCTGGAGCGGGGCTTCGACGGGCGTGTCACGGTGATCGGGGAGGAGCCGCGCCCCGCCTACGACCGGGTGGCGCTCACGTCCTATCTGTCGGGCACCGGCCTGGCCGAGCTCACCTACCCCGTGCCGGACAAGGCGGTGACCAGGCTCGGCACGCGTGTCACCGGTGTCGACAGGGCCGCCCGCGTGGTCACCACGGCCGACGGGCGCAGCGAGCCGTACGACGTGCTGGTGCTGGCCACCGGGTCCGCGCCGTTCGTCCCGCCGGTGCCGGGAGCCGAGCACGCGCACGTCTACCGCACGATCGACGACCTCGACGCGATCAGGCGGGCCGCCGCGGACGCGACCGACGGCGTCGTGGTCGGCGGCGGGCTGCTCGGCCTGGAGGCCGCCGACGCGCTGCGCGGGCTCGGCCTGCGCACCCACATCGTCGAGATGAGCCCGTGGCTGATGCCCCGGCAGGTCGACGAGGGCGGCGGCTCGGTGCTGAAAGGCCACATCGAGGGGCTCGGGCTGAGCGTGCACGCGGGAGCGGGCGTCCAGGAGATCGTCACCGACGCCGCAGGCCGCGTCACCGGCCTGCGCAAACCGGACGGGACGCTGCTCGACGCGCAGATCGTCGTCTTCTCCGCCGGGATCAGGCCGCGCGATGAACTGGCCCGCGCCTGCGGCCTGGACGTGGGCGAACGCGGCGGGATCGTCGTGGACGCCGGGATGCGCACCTCGGACCCGGCCGTCTACGCCATCGGCGAGTGCGCGCTGGCGGGCGGCCAGGTCTACGGGCTCGTCGGGCCCTGCTTCACCATGGCGGAGGTCGCCGCCGACCGCGTCCTGGGCGGGCAGGCCCGCTTCGACGGCGCCGACCTGTCCACCAGGCTCAAGCTGCTCGGCGTGGAGGTGGCGCAGTTCGGCGCCATGTCGGGGGCGCTCGACGTCACCTACCTGGACCCCGTCGGCGGCGTCTACAAGAAGCTGTTCATCAGCGACGACGCGCGGACTCTGCTCGGCGGCATCTGCGTCGGCGACGCCTCACCGTACGCGACGCTGCGGCCGTTCGTCGGCAAGCCGCTGCCCGCCAGCCCGTCCGACCTGCTGTTCACCGGGTCGGGGGCGAACCTGGAGCTGCCCGACGACGCCCAGGTGTGCTCGTGCAACAACGTCGACGCGGGCGCCGTGCGCACCGCGATCGCCGACAAGGCGCTCACCGACGTCGCCGGGATCAAGGCGTGCACGCGCGCGGGCAGCACGTGCGGCAGCTGCGTGCCGATGCTGAAGCGGCTGCTGGAGAGCTCCGGGGTCGAGATCGGCAAGGCGCTGTGCGAGCACTTCGCCCACTCCAGGGCGGAGCTGTTCGACATCATCCGGGTCCGCGGCATCACCACCTTCTCCGAGGTGGTCGCCGCCCACGGGCAGGGCCGCGGCTGCGACATCTGCAAGCCCGCCATCGCCTCGATCCTCGCCTCCCTGCACAACGGGCACGTCCTGGAAGGGGAGCGGGCGGCGCTGCAGGACACCAACGACCATTTCCTGGCCAACATCCAGAAGAACGGCACCTACTCGGTCGTCCCGCGCATCCCCGGCGGCGAGATCACCCCCGACAAACTCATCGTGATCGGCGAGGTGGCCCGCGACTTCGGCCTCTACACCAAGATCACCGGCGGGCAGCGGATCGACCTGTTCGGCGCCCGCGTCGAACAGCTGCCGCTGATCTGGCGGCGGCTGGTGGACGCCGGGTTCGAGTCCGGCCACGCCTACGGCAAGGCGCTGCGCACGGTGAAGTCCTGCGTCGGCTCCACCTGGTGCCGCTACGGGGTCCAGGACTCGGTCGGGCTCGCGATCGCCCTGGAACTGCGCTACCGGGGGCTGCGCTCGCCGCACAAGCTGAAGTCGGCCGTCTCCGGGTGCGCCCGCGAGTGCGCCGAGGCCAGGTCCAAGGACTTCGGGATCATCGCCACCGAGCAGGGCTGGAACCTGTACGTCGGCGGCAACGGCGGCTTCAGCCCGCGCCACGCCGACCTGCTGGCCACCGACCTGAGCACGGAGGAGCTGATCACCGCCGTCGACCGGTTCCTCATGTTCTACATCCGCACCGCCGACCGCCTGCAACGCACCTCCGCCTGGCTGCAGTCGCTGGACGGCGGCCTCGACCACCTGCGCCGCGTCGTCATCGACGACGAGCTCGGCCTGTGCGCCGAACTCGACGAGCAGATGCACCGGAACGTCGCCACGTACGCCGACGAGTGGCGGGCGACGCTGGACGATCCGGAGAAGCTCGGCCGCTTCGTCAGCTTCGTCAACGCGCCGGACGTCCCCGACCCGTCGATCGTCTTCGACACGGAACGCGGCCAGATCAGGCCGGCCCTCATCCCCCTGGAGGTGGTCCGATGAGTCGCTGGACTCCGGTGTGCGACTACCGTGCGCTGCTGTCGGAACGCGGAGTGTGCGCGCTCGTGGACGGGCGGCAGGTGGCCGTCTTCCTCACCCACGAAGGGACGGTCCACGCGATCGCCAACCTCGACCCGTTCAGCGGCGCGCACGTCCTGTCCCGGGGCATCGTCGGCAGCAGGAACGGCGAGCCGACCGTCGCCTCCCCCATGCACAAGCAGGTCTTCTCCCTGCTCACCGGGGTGTGCCTGGACCAGCCGGAGGTGGCCGTGGAGGTCTGTCCGGCCCGCGTGCTCGGCTCGCGCGTCGAGGTGGCCGCCGCGCGGCGGCTGTCGGCGGCCGGGTAGCCGGCTCAGCCCGTGGGCCTGGCGTTGAAGCCGCGCTGGGCCCGGTTGAGCCGGAAGGAGTCCAGCCGGTCGAAGTCCAGGCGGTGCGCCGAGACCGGGTGGCCGGGGCGGGCGGTGAAGTAGCCGCCCGGCCGCGCGGGGTAGGGGTCGGCGAAGCCGGTCACCCCCGCGCACGGCTGCCCGTCGTAGGTGGACGCGTGGTGCCAGTCGCTCACCGCGACGTACGCGGTGAACTCGTAGGCCCGCGCGACGCACATGTGCTGCCACAGGGCGCGCGCCGGGTCGGGCGTGGGCCACTGCGTCACCGAGAACGCGGGCACCAGCACCACGTCCGTCGCCTCGGAGCGCGCCAGCAGCTCCGAGTACCACAGATCCGCGCATAACAGCACGTGGAACCGCCGGCCGTAGACCTCGAAGACCCCCTCACCCCGCCCGGGGAGCACGCCCCTGCGCCGCTCGACGCCGTACGGGTTGAGCTTGTCGTACTCCAGGACGACACCGGCGCCCGCCTCGACCACGACCCCGCGGTTGACCTTCCCCTCCGGGGTCGGCTCGTAGTGCGACCCGCCCACGACGCAGGCCCCCAGCCGTGCGGCGAGGCCGCGCACCCTGGCGAGGTACTCGCGGCCGGGCAGGTCCGCGCCCACCAGTTCGGGCAGCAGCACGACGTCCTCGGCCTCCGTCCGGAAGCCCGCGAGGATCTCCTCGACCGTGTCGAAGTTCTCGTGCCCGTCGGGCGACCATCGGGGAGGCTGCACCAGGACGACTCTCACGCGGACACCCCTCGGACCAGGCCCAGCATCGGACGCGACAGCCTCGACCCTAGACCCGGGCGCCACCAAGGCTGCTCGCGGGCCCGGGATGGCCGTTCAGCTCGGCCGCCCGGGGGCGCGCGACCGCGCTCGCGACGGCGATCCCGTCGTGCGGCAGCCGCTCGATGGCGACCATGGCCGCGTCGTCGCCCAGATGGCCGCCCACGTACCCGACCAGGTCGGCGCAGATGCGCTCCAGGAGGGCCTGCGGCTCGCAACCGGTCCACGCCGTGATCCGCTCGTCCAGGGGGTAGAACCGGCCCGCCGGATCCCTGGCCTCGACGACGCCGTCGGTGTACAGCAGCAGGATGTCGCCCACCTCGAAGTGGCAGGCCTGCGCCGTGTAGACCCGGGAGGCCGCCAGGCCGCCGAGCCCGAGGGGAGGGGCGTACAGCTCGGAGTCGATCAGCTCGACGTCGCCCCCGTGGATGAGCAGCGGCGGCGGATGGCCGCAGTTGACGATCACGCACGCCGGATCGTCGTCGGCGATGTCGAGCATCACCGCGGTGACGAAGCTCTCGCCCTCGTCGGCCGACTCCATGTTGAAGCTCGCGCTCTCGTCGAGGTCGGCGGCCAGCTCGGGCAGGGTCGGGCACCGCCGGGCGGCCTCGCGGAACGCGCCGAGCAGCAGCGCCGCGTCGGATACCGCGCTCAGGCCCTTGCCCCGGGCGTCCCCGATGATCAGGCGGGTGCCGCCATCGGTGCGGATCGCCCCGTACAGGTCGCCGCCGATGTGCGCCTCCGCCTCCGCCGCCAGGTAGTGGGACGCCAGCCGCAGCGGGCCGGCCTGGCGGGGCAGGGGACGCAGCAGCGCGCGCTGGGCCGCCTCGGAGACGGATCGCACCTGCACGAGTTTCCTGCGGTCGCGGTCGCGCAGGATCCGGAAGAGCACGACGAACGCCGACATCACCGTGACCGCGAGGAGTTGCACCTGCAGCCCCTGTGTGTCGAGGGTGTCCTCGCGCGCGCCGATGAGCGCCTGCGCGGCCACGGCCACCAGGCCGATGGCGCCGGTGAGCCAGGGGCCCGCGAACGAGGCCGTGATCGCGGGCGCCACGACCAGCAGCGGGCCGAGATGGACCTGGCTCGGCGTGACGATGTCCGCGGCCGTGATCAGCGCGATCAGGGCGAGCGGCACCGCGACCAGCCACCAGTTGGACCAGCGCGACCGCTGCTCTCCGTCTATGATCACCCCTGCGGCCCCTCTCCGTCGCCGCTGACCGGCTGGAATTCCGGCTCGCGGACCTCGACAAGCGGATGCACGTGCACAGTAGTGCCATTCCAGGTCAAGGCAGGATGAAGAAAATGGCCTATTTTGACCTGGTTGCCGGTTTGGCGTAGCGCGCGGTGAGTTCTGCGCCGATCCGGGCGAGCTCCGCGCGGACCTCCTCCGATTCAACCACCTCGATCTGCGTGCCCCAGCCGGCCAGGTCCTGGGCGATCATCAACGGCGTCGGCGCCGTCAGCCGGGCGCGGGCGCGGCCGTCGTCGAGCGTGTCCAGGACGTCGCAGTGCCGTCCGAACCGGGTGCGCAGGACCGGCAGGTATCTCGCCTCGATGAGGACGGTCGCGGAGACGAGCGAGCGCTGCCGCTCCACCTCGTCCACGACCCGCTGCCACGCCTGTGACAGCTCGAAGTCCGCGGGCCGCTCGGCGGGCAGGTCCGTCACCACGGCCTCGGCGATCCGGTCGACGCGGAACGTCCGCTGCCCGCCTTCGGTTCCGGCCAGCAGGTACCAGACGTCGTCCTTGTCGATCAGGCCCCACGGATCGACCAGCCGATCCGTCCGCTCGCGACTCCGGCCGGTGTAGACCAGGCGGACCTTCACCCGCCGGACCGTGGCCGTCTGCAGGAGCTCGACCAGCGGGGGACGCTCCCGCTCCCGCTCGCCCCACCGCACCGGATCCACCACGACGGCCTCGGCCGCGGCCTCGGCGTCGGCCCTGAACGTGCCGGGCAGGGCGCGCACCAGCTTGCGGAGCGCCGACCTGACCTCCGGAGCCGTGGCCGCGGCCGGGCCCGCCAGCAGGAACAGCGCCTGCGCCTCGGCGGCGGTGAGCCCGCTGAGGTCAGTCCGGGCGCCGCCGAGCAGCGACCAGCCGCCACCGCGCCCCGGCTGCGGGTACACGGGGATGCCGGCGGCGGACAGCGCCTCCAGGTCGCGGCGGGCCGTGGCCACCGACACCTCCAGCTCGTCAGCCAGCTCGGACGCGGTCACCCGGCCCCGCGCCTGCATCAGCAGCAGGGCGGCCACGAGACGGTCGGCGCGCATGGCCTCAGTCTCCCAAACAAGGTGCTCATTCGGTGCGCACTATCAGCACGAACCGGACCTGATCGACACCCGCGAACGCGCCCGGCGGAAGGCGTGCCCTGAGGCGGGCACGCCGGGCTCCGGTGCGCGTACGCCGCGTAGGGAGATCCGGAGATTCCGAAAACTCCGGAGATTCGGGCGCAGTTCCGTGATGGTCATTCATCGGGCGTGCGGGCCAGGCGCGGGCGGCAGTGGCCTTTTCCCCCAGGACGGCACGGGTGGCGCCGTCTTCCGGACATGATGGCAAAGTCTTTATTCAGACCAAAAAGCAATTCCCACCGCCTTTAAGTGGCAACTTCACTGCGGCGGCTTCAAAAGCCGACGCATTCATGCATAGATGGGGAGGCACGCATTCCGCCGCAGAGAAGAGGTGATGATCGTGGCGAAGCTTGTCAAGCGCGTACTGGGCCTGCACCGCGGGCAGATGAAGGGCCGTTACCCGATCTACCGGCTCCGCTGACGGAGCCACGAGCGCTGGTGCCGGTCGGATCCGTTCCGCCGGCACCGCGCTTTTCTTGATACCGGAGAATGGCTGGAGAAGAGGCGGCGGTGCCGATGTTCAAACGCTCGGCCGTGCAGATCCCTGGACCGCGGGGCGGTATTTTCGCGGATCATCTGGAGGCGTACGAAGCCAATCCGGCGACGTTCTTGGAGGAGTGCCGGCAGCGGTATGGCGACGTTTTCCGGTTCGACACCGACGTCGTCGTCGTCACCGAACCCGCCGTGATCAACACGGTGCTCGTCCACACCAACCGCGACAATGTGCCCAACGCCAACCCGCTGCACGGCGGCCGGTTTCCCACCCCCGAGCAGACACGGCAGTGGATGCGCACCCGCCAGGTGGCGCTGCCGGTGCTCAAACCGGCCTCGCTGCCCTCCCGCCTGCCCTCGGTGAGCCGGACGGTGGCCGCCGACCTGCGCGCGCTGGAGGGCGCCTGGTTCGATCCGGCCGAACGCGCGTGGCGGATCTGCGTCAGCGCCCTGCTGCCGCTCTACTTCCCCGAACCGCCGCCGGAACTGACGGACGCGCTGCTGACCGCCTTCGTCGAGGGCCGGCGCGCCGGCCAGGCGGGCATCCGCATCCCGAGCTGGTGGCCGAGCCGCCTGCGGCGCCGCGTCCAGGCCGCCGACCAGCGGATCAGAGACCAGATCGCCCCGCTGCTCACCCGCGATCCGCCCGGCGCGGACGGCCTTCCCGGCACGCTGCTGGAGCACATCCTCGACCGGCCGGAACCGGTGCCCGCCGACGTCGCCCAGGCCGCGCTCGGCATCACCGTGCTCGGAGCCATCGGCACCATGGGCGGCGCGTGGTGCTGGCTGCTCTACCACCTCGCCGCCCACCCCGAGGCGTTCGAACGCATCCGCGCCGAAGTCGCCGCCGCGGCCCCGCACGAACTCGGCGCTCACCCCGAACGCGCCCTGCCGTACACCCAGGCGTTCGTCCACGAGGTCCTGCGCGTCCACCCGCCCGCCTGGCTGCTCGGCCGTGACGCCATCACCAGCGTCACCCTGGGCGACCTGGAGGTGCCCGCGGGCACGGCCATCATGTTCAGCCCCTACCTGCTCCATCACGACGCCCGCTGGTGGGACGAGCCCGAGCGGTTCGACCCCGGCCGCTGGCTGCGGGCCGGCCCGCAGCACGCCCCGGGCGCCTACCTGCCCTTCGCCGCAGGACCCCGCGGCTGCCTCGGCACCCACCTGGGCATGGCGATCCTGCTGCTGACGGCCGCGCACCTCACGACGGATTTCCACCTCGAGACGTCCGATCTGGACCAGGTCAGCGCCGACTTCGGCCCCACGCTCATCCCCACGGCCATGTCCTGCCGCCTGACCGCCCGTTCCGGCACCGCTGAGCGGCCCTGATCTCGCCCCCACCCGCGCCGGTGGGGGCCGCTCGCCGAGCGCGACGACGACCCACGGAGGGAGACGGCATGCAACAGCCGGCGGAGCCGGGCCAGCCTTTGATGACGCCCTGGGTGATACGGGTCGTCGCGACGCTCGGGCTCGCCGACCTCATGGCGGAGGGAGTGTCCCGCCTGGAGGACCTGTCGGCCCGCACCCGGACGCACACGGAAAGCCTCGGCCGGCTGTTGCGCTACCTGACCTGCCGTGGCGTCTTCGCCGAGCCGGAGCCCGGCCGGTTCGTCCTCAACGACGAGGCCCTGCCGTTCCTGGACGGCCATCCGGACGGGTTACGCGCCCGCCTCGACCTCACCGGCGCCGTCGGCCGCATCGACCAGACCTTCTCCCACCTGCTGGAGACCATCCGCACCGGCCGTCCCGCCTACGCGATCGTCCACGGGCGTCCCTTCTTCGACGACCTCCAGGACGACCCCGAACGCTCCGCCTCCTTCGACGCCCTCATGCGCCGGCGCTCCTCGCAGGACCTGCCGCTGCTGCTCGACGGCTTCGACTGGGCCGCCGTGCGGAGCGTGGCGGACGTCGGCGGCGGCACCGGCGCCCTGCTGGCCGGCCTCCTTCGAGCTCACCCCGGCCTGCGCGGGACGCTGGTCGAACGGCCGATGACCGCCGAGCGGGCCGCCCACACCATGCGCGAGGCAGGCGTGGACGACCGGTGCGACCTCGTCGCCGGCGACTTCTTCCAGCCCCTGCCCGCGGGACACGACGTCTACCTGCTGCGCAACGTGATCTGCGACTGGGACGACGCGCGGGCCGCCGCCATCCTGCGACGCTGCGGCCAGGCGGCGGGGCCGGACGGCCGGGTCCTGGTGATGGACCAGGTCCTGGCCGACGACGCCGACCGGTGCGAGGTGACCGCCTCCGACCTGTACATGCTGCTGGTGTACGGAGGGAAGGAGCGCGAGCTCGCGGAGTTCGACAGGCTCGCGGCCGCCGCGGGGCTCCGCCTCGGCACGGCCCGTCCTACGCGATCCACCTCCTGGCTGCTGGAGATGACAGTCTCCCAGGGTGGGCGTCGCCCATGAGGGATAGCCTGGCCGGCCGTGTCACGGGCCGGCGTGTGAGGCGGTCGCGGGGCGCCACATCGGCCAGAACCGGGCGCCGTTCGGGAGGGCGAAGGGGGCGCGGGCCCGGTAGCCGTGCCGGAGGTACAGCTCGCGGCTGCGGGGGCTGCTGGCCTCCAGGTAGGCGGGCAGGCCGTCCAGCCTGGCATGGTGGTGGCGGAGCAGGGCGGTGCCCAGGCCGCCGCCCTGGCGGGACGGGTGGACCGCCAGGAACGCCAGGTGATGGTGTGGTTCGCTCGGATGGTGCTGGTCGAACAGGGTGTCCAGGACGCGGAAGCGGTCGACCCACTCGCCGGTGGCCGCGGCCAGGCGGCGGTCGTAGTCCGGCGGCTCCGGCAGGGGGGCCGTCCGGGGGAACCAGACCGCGACCGCGTCCTCGTCGATGACGTCGATCTGGCCGTGCTCGACCGCGTGGTCCACGAGGATCCGGAAGTCGGCCGTCATGATCTCGTCGCGGACGGACGGATCGGGTACGACGTAGGCCACCGCGTCCAAGGACGCGAACGCCGTCGCGATCAGCGCCGAAACCTGGTGGGCGTCACCGGCGCCCGCGCGGCGGATGGCTGGCGGCATAGCTGGAGTCTCCTGTCTCATCAGACTGTCTCAGTGGGCCGGCTCAGTGGGCCCGCTCAGTGGGTGGGGTCGTGCGCGGTCGCCGCCTTGGCGCCCATCCCGACCAGGGAGTACACGGCGGGCTGGCCGGAACGCAGGACGAACGCCCACACCAGCCCCAGGGCCGCCGCCGCGCCGTAGACGGCGGGCAGGACCCACGCGAGCGGATCGCCGGGCTCGACGCCGAGCAGCGTCGAGAAGTTGTTCAGTGCCAGCCACACCATGACGGTCAGGGCGGCGGCGGCCGGGACCGGGGCGCCGACCCGGCGCAGCGCGCTCTCGCCGCTCGGCCGGCGGGCGAAGAAGACGACGATCGCGACGGACGTCGTGCAGACCAGCAGGAGCACGCCGAAGCCGCCGAAGGTGCCGCCGTAGTAGAACAGCTGCACCAGCGGGTCCAGGCCCAGGACGGCGAAGGCGACGATCACGATCAGGCCGAGCGTGCTCTGCGCGATCGAGCCGGCCTTGGGCGCCCCGGTGCTGGCGCGGGTGCGTCCGAAGACCGCGGGCAGCACCCGCTCGCGGCCGAGGGCGAAGAAGTAGCGGGCGGTGGTGTTGTGGAAGGAGATCATCGCGGCGAACAGGCTCGTGACGAACAGCACCCTGGCGAGGTCGACCACCGCGTCCCCCAGATGCGCCGCCGCGATGACGAAGATCGTCTCCGCGCCGTCGCGGCGCGCGGTCGCCACGATGTTCGCCGGCCCGGTGGCGACGGTCATCGCCCACGCCGACAGGGCGTACAGGCCGGCGATGATGGCCACGGACGCGTACGTCGCCAGCGGCACGGTGCGGCGCGGGTCGCGGCTCTCCTCGGAGAACACCACCGACGACTCGAAGCCCACGAATCCCAGCGTGGCGATGATCAGGAGCGCGCCGACGCCCGGAACGAACAGCGCGCCGGGCGAGAGCGTCTCCACTGTCAGGCCGGACGCGGCCGGGTTGGCCAGGTCGGCGACGTCGAAGATGAGGATCACCGCCACCTCGGCGGTGAGCAGGATGGCGAGCAGGCGGCCGTTGACGTCCACCCGCATCATGCCCAGCGTCGCCACCAGGGCCCAGGCGATCAGCGAGAGCAGCCACCAGGGAGGGGCGACGCCGGTCCACTGGTCGATCAGCGGGGCGGCGGCCGCCCCGAACGCGCCGTACAGGCCGACCTGCAGCGCGTTGTACGCGATGAGCGCGACCCAGGCGGCGGCGATGCCCACAGGGCGTCCCAGGCCCCGGCTGATGTAGGTGTAGAAGGCGCCCGCATTGGCCATGTGCCTGGCCATCGCCACGTAGCCGACCGCGAACAACGCCAGGACGGCTCCCACGGCCAGGAAGGCGACCGGCAGCCCGGTGATCGCGGTGACGGCGTATCCGGTGGTGACCACCCCGGCGACGACCGTGAGCGGCGCGGCGGCCGACAGCACGAAGTAGACGACCGAGGGGGCGCCGAGCCGGTCGGCGGCCAGGGCTCCGGCGATCGGGTCCAGCCGGTCGCCAGTGTGTACGGAACGCATCGAATTCCTTTCGGGGACTCAGGTGCGGTAGGTGAGGACGGAGTCGCCGACGGCCGCGCTGACCTGGCGGGTCAGGTCGCCCAGCGGCTGCGGCATCGCGGCCAGCACGGTGGTCAGGTAGCGGCGGGCGGCGGGCCTGTCGGCGGGGTCCTCCATGAGGAGGTCCGTCATGCCGCAGGCGTCGACGAGCGCGGCCAGGGTCATGTCGTACGGGGTCAGCGGCTGCCCTTTGGCCAGTGCCAGGCGCAACCTCGCCGACGGCCAGGTTCCCTGACCGAAATCGGTGGAGAAATACCGGCTCTGCTTGCGTTTGAGTAGTTTCGGATCCAAGCGTTCCAGGAGTCCGGCGCGTATCAAACGTCCGGTCACGTTGGTTATGGCACGCTGTGCTAGATAAGCGAGCCACGTCCGAACGTCGGTGTGCTGAGGGGAGTTTCCGAGGTCGGCGAGCACGGCGTCGGCCACGGCCTCGCCGAGCCGGCGCGAGTCGGTGAGCCGGAGGTGGACGCCGCGGACGGTGATCCTCTCCGCCATGACCAGCTCCCCGAGCAGGGCGCCTGCCAGCCCCAACGCGATTCCTTGCAGGTGCAGGCGGGGCTTGCCCGTCCCCGTCGTGTCCCAGGCGACGAGGAAGAAGTCATCGGCCAGCAACCGTGTTCCCCCGTCGAGAGAGATCTGCCCGCCGAATCGGGTGCGTCCGCTGAGGAGACATCGAAATCGGTTCGCTCACTATCGCCCTTAATGGATGGCCGGTTCCGGAAAGCCCTGTGGAGCGGGCAGCCCGAAATATCTACCAAAGAACGCGATCATCCGGCTAGACCCCATTTAACGAAAAGCCATAAAAGGGGCTGCATTAATGCCGGATATGGCGCTTTATGGGTCTTTATTGAAGATCGTCGGCTATGGGGTGATCATGCGAACCGCCCCGCCAGGCCCAGTGGAGGTTCGTCCGGCGCGACCTGTTTGTTAGGTAAGTTTCCTATCGAACTCTCTTGACGCCGCCGAGCGGGCGCTTGATCCTTCGTTCAGGTCGCTGCATCCCCCTGACCGTGGAGGACCACCATGAGTCGGCGCCCGCCCGCCCTCGTCCTGAAAGCAGCCGTTCTCGCGCTCCTCCTCGTGGCCATGGGCCTGGTAGGCGGCGCGACGGCACAGGCCGCAACCACCCGGCAGACGTTCCTGACGTTCTACGGCTGGTACGACAACACCCCGCCCGGCGGCGACATCGCCTACCCGCGCATCCACAGCACGGCCGGCGGCAAGGGTACCTACGCCGACCCGATCACCTTCGCCACCGCCTCGGCGGAGGCGTCCCCAGGCACCCGGATCTACGTCCCCAGGGTGAAGAAGTACTTCATCATGGAGGACTCCTGCCAGGAGTGCGGCGAGGACTGGAGCGGCCAGGGCCCCAACGGCGGGCCCGGCCTGTGGCACTTCGACCTGTGGCTCGGCGGCAAGGGCGGCAACGCGATGAACGCCATCGACTGCGAGGACGCCCTGACCCACTACAACGCCGACAGCACGCCGACGCTGGAACCCGTCATCGTCAACCCGGGATCGTCCGAGGCGTACGACTCGACCCCGATCTTCAACACGAGCACCGGCGCCTGCTACGGCGGCGCGCGGCCCAACACGACGGTCGGGCAGTACCAGAACGGCTCGTCCGGCCAGTGCATCGACGACCCCGGCAACAGCTCCACCCCGGGCACCGCGCTGAAGGTCGCCGCGTGCACCGGAGCGGCGAACCAGCGCTTCACCTTCCACGGCGCGTTCCTGCAGATCAACGACCTGTGCGCGGCCATGTCGGGCAGCTCCATCGTGCTCGCCACCTGCACGGGCGGCCCTTCGCAGCAGTGGTCGATCAACCCGAACGGCACGGTCTCCGACATCCAGACCGGCCAGAAGTGCTTCAGGCAGTCCGGCGCCAACCTGGTCGCGGGCGGTTGCTCGGGGACTGCCAGCCAGTGGGTGTTCACCCCGGCGGTCACCGACGACTTCTCCGTCGGGGTCACGCCGGCCTCGGGCTCGGTCACGGCCGGCGGATCCGCGACGGCGACGGTCAGCACCGCCGTCACCGCCGGAGCCGCGCAGCAGGTGACACTGTCGGCGACCGGGCTGCCGTCCGGCGCGACGGCCTCGTTCTCCCCGGCATCGGTGCAGGCGGGGGAGAGCGCGACGGTGACGTTCGCGACGTCCGTGGCCACACCCGCCGGCACCTACCCGGTGACGATCAAGGGCGCCGGGACGTCCGTGTCGCGCACGGCCGCCTACTCGCTGACCGTGGCGGCCCAGCCGGGCACGTCCACCGACTACCAGGCCGAGGACGCGGTGCTGTCGCAGGCGGGCGTGTTCACCAACCACACCGGCTACACCGGCACGGGCTTCGTCGACTACGTCAACGCGCCGGGCGGCTCCATCGAGTGGACGGTCGGCGCGGCGTCGGCGGGCTCGGCGACGGTGGTGATCCGCTACGCCAACGGGACGACGGCGAACCGGCCGATGGACATCTCGGTGAACGGCACGGTCGCGGCGGCCGGGGTGGTCTTCACCCCGACCGCCACCTGGGACACCTGGGCCACCAAGTCGGTGACGGTCTCCCTGGCGGCCGGGACGAACACCATCCGGGCCACGGGCACCGGCTCGCAGGGCGGGCCGAACGTCGACAAGATCACAGTCGGACCGTAACCGGGCGAGACCGACCCGCTAGGACTTGGCGCCACCGAGGAAGCCCGACTTGTCGAGCCAGTCGGTGGCGACCTTGACGGGCTCCTGCCCCTCCACGTCCACCTGCGAGTTGAGCTGCTGCATCGTCTTGTCGTCCAGCTTGTCGATCACCGGCTTGAGCACCTTCTCCAGCGCCGGGGTCTTCTGGAAGGTGTCCTGCCGCACCGTGACGGCGGCGTTGTAGATCGGGAAGAACTTCTTGTCGTCCTGCAGCACCGTCAGGCCGAGCGAGTTGATGCGGCCGTCCGTGGTGTACACCTCACCGAAGTTGCAGGTCTGGCCCTTGTCGGCCTCGGTGTAGACGACGCCGGCGTCGAGCTGCTTGACCTGGTTGCCAGGGATGGCCATGTTGTACTTCTTGACCAGTCCGGGCAGGCCGTCGTTGCGGGTCGAGAACTCCGTCTCGACACACAGCGTGACCTCCTGCGGCTTGGTCTTGAGCAGCTCGGCCACGTCCGAGAGCGTCTTGACGCCGAGCTGCTGTGCCTTCTCCGAGCGGATGGCGAGGGCGTAGGTGTTGTTCAGCGGGGTCGGCCCGATCCAGTGGATCTTGTTCTTCTGCAGGTCGGCTTCCGCCGTCGCCTTGAACTGCTGGGCGGCGTCCGGGATCGGTTCGGCGTTCTTCAGGTGCTCGATCCAGCCCGAGCCCGAGTACTCCCAGTACAGATCGATCGCACCGGACTCCAGCGCCTTACGGTTGGCGACGGTGCCGCCCAGGTTGATCTTGTCGACGACCTCGGCGCCGTGCGCCTTCAGCAGTTGCACGGCGATCTGCCCGAGGACGATGTTCTCGGTGAAGTCCTTGGAGCCGACGACGAACTTGGCCCCCTTCAACTCGTTGCCGGCGCTGGAAGCTTCGACGGAGCCGCCACCGCCGCAGCCGCTCGCGGCGGTCACGGTCAGGGCCGCCACCGCGAGCAGGGTGAGCGGGTGGCGGAACGGATGGCGGCGGGTCCGGGGGAAACGGGTACCCATGGGGAGAGACACCTCTTCGATATCGGGAACGCGATGCGGAAGGAAGGTCGGGGGCGTCGGAAGCGCGGTCACATGCCGCGGGGCTTCAGCAGGTTCTCCGCGAGCCCGCCCAGCCAGTCGATGAGGAACGCGATGCACGCGGTCAGCACGGCGCCGACGATGGTCACCGGCATGCGGTTCAGCTTCAGTCCGTTGATGATCAGCTCGCCGAAGCCGCCGGCGGCGACGAACGCGCCCAGCGTGGCGACTCCGACCGTGAGGATGAGCGCGGTGCGCAGTCCGGCGAGGATGGCGGGGGTGGCCAGCTTGAGCTCCACCCGGAACAGGACCTGCCTCCTGGTCATGCCCATGCCGCGGGCGGCCTCGACGAGCGCGGGGTCGACCTGCTGCACGCCGACCATGGTGTTGCGCAGGACGGGCAGGACGGAATAGGCGACCAGGCCGACCAGCGCGGTCTGGAAGCCCACGCCCAGCAGGAACGTGCACAGCACGAGCAGCCCGATGCAGGGGATCGCCTGGCCCACGTTGGCCACGGCGAGGATGACGGGGGTGATCAGCCGGTTCTTGGCGCGGGAGGCGACGATGCCCAGCGGGATCGAGATGACCACCACGAGCGCCGTCGCCACGAGGGTCATCTCGAGGTGCTCGACGGCCCTGGCCAGGATCACCTCCTGGTTGAGGCTGCGCTGCTCGATCGAGTCGAGCTCGAGCGTGCCGACCCAGGTGTAGAGGGCGGCCAGCACGACCGCGATCGCGGCGGGGGTGGCGAGTTGGCGCAGCCCGGAGGCGCGTCCGAAGGTGTGTGTCCGACTCTGGATGAGTGTCTCAGCGGTCACTGGCCACTGCTTCCTGCCGCTGCCCGGCGTCGACGGCTTGGCATAGCGCGCTGTAGCTGAGCACGCCGAAGGGGGAGCTGCAGCGGTCGGTGCCGTGGGCGATCATGACGTCCAGCGCCTCGCGGCAGCTGGTACCGGCCACGACCTGCGGCAGCGTCGCGTCGTGTGTCGGATCCACGTGCGGCACGTCGTCCACGCGTAGCAGCGCGAGTCGTTTCAGCGTGGCGTCCTGGCCGACGAAGCCGGCGACGTAGTCGTCAGCGGGACGGGCCAGGATGTTCGCGGGCGTGTCGTACTGCGCGATGTGCGACCTCTCCTTCAGCACGGCGATGCGGTCGCCGAGCTTGATCGCCTCTTCGAAGTCGTGGGTGACGAAGATGATCGTCTTGCGCAGCTGCTTCTGCAGCTTGACGAACTCGTTCTGCAGGTGCTCGCGGGTGATGGGGTCGGTGGCGCCGAAGGGCTCGTCCATCAGCATCACGGGCGGGTCGGCGGCCAGCGCCCTGGCGACGCCCACGCGCTGCTGCTGCCCTCCGGACAGCTGGCGCGGGTAGCGGTCGTGGAACTGCGACGGCTCCAGGCTCACCAGCGACAGCAGCTCCTCCACCCGGTCGGCGATGCGAGCGGCCGACCAGCCGAGCAGCTTCGGCACCAGGCCGATGTTCTGCGCGATGGTCAGGTGCGGGAACAGGCCCACCTGCTGGATCGCGTAGCCGATGTGCCTGCGCAGCTCGTCGGGGTGCAGGCCGAGGATGTCCTCGCCGTCGAAGAGGATCTCGCCCGACGTCGGCTCCACCAGCCGGTTGATCATCTTCATCGTCGTCGTCTTGCCGCAGCCGGACGGGCCGACGAAGACCACCAGCTCACCGGCCGGGATGTCGAGGTTGACGTTGTCGACCGCCGGCGACGGCTGTCCCGGATACTGCTTGGTCAACGCGCGCAGCTCGATGCGCACTCCTGCGCTCTCACGATCGAACACGAAGCCCCCTCGGGGTGGTCAGTTGCCGTACGGCAAGGAAGAACAGGTCGAACAGCACCGCGATCAGCACGATGCCGAGGGTGCCCGCCAGGGTCGCGTTGACCGAGTTCACCGAGCCGAGTCGGGAGAGCCCTTCGAAGATCTGCGTGCCGAGTCCGGGGCCGTCCACGTAGGCGGCGATGGCCGCGATGCCGATGAGCATCTGCGTCGCGACGCGCACGCCGGTCAGGATCAGCGGCCAGGCCAGGGGGAGTTGCACCTTCAGCAGCACGCGGGCGGGGCTCATGCCCATCCCGCGTCCCGCCTCGACCATGGCGGCGTCCACGCCGCGCAGCCCGGCCACGGTGTTGCGGATGATCGGCAGGAACGCGTACACGGTCAGCGCGACCAGGGTCGATCCCCAGCCCAGGCCGGTGATCGGGATGAGCAGGGTGAGCAGGGCGAGCGACGGGACCGTCAGGATCGCGGCGGAGATCGCCAGCGAGCTTCCGCGCGCCTTGGGGGAGTCGTGAGTGAGGAGGCCGATGCCGACGCCGATCGCGGTGGCGACGCCGATCGCGACGCCCACGACCAGCGCGTGCTCGCCGGCGGCCAGCGAGAGAGTGTCCCAGCGAGACACCACGTACTCGCTGAAGTTCATGAAAGAACCACCTTCGCTTAAGCTTGCATGGTTTTGTAAACGTATGGGTAGTTGCGGCCAGTGCAAAATCAGTTGCGGCCAGCGCAACAATTTGGTCATGAGCGGGTGAGGATGAGCGAAAGGCTGCCGGTGTCCTCGGCTGGGTTGCGGCGTGACATGGAGATCCTCGAAGTACTCGCAGGTCACGGGGACGAACGGGACATCGACGGGTTCGGAGTCAACTGGATCGCCCAGCGGCTGGGCAGGGAGAAGAGTCAGGTTTCCAGGGCGTTGCGCGCCCTCGAGGGCGAGGGCATGGTGGAGCGGGACCCGCTGACCCGGCGCTACCGCCTCGGCTGGCGGCTGTTCGCGCTTGCCGCGCGCACCCAGCAGTCGCGGCTCGTCCAGGTGGCCGCGCCGTTCCTGCGGCGCCTCACCGCCGTCCTGGACGAGGACACCCACCTGTGCGTGCTGCGCGGCGACATGGTGCTCACGCTGGTGTCGATGCCGTCGTCGCGGGCCTACCACCGGGTCTGGGAAGGCATCTCAGTGCCGGTGATCATGGCGGCGGCGGGCCGGGCGCTGCTGTCCGACTGGGACGAGGAGCAGGTCCGCGAGCTGGTGCGGGCGAGCCTGGCCAAGGGCCTGAACTCCGCCGTCACCGACGAGACCCGGTGGCTCGCCGACCTCGCCCACGTGCGCTCCCACGGGTACGCGGTGGCGGAGGTCGAGCTGGACGACAGCGCGGCCGGGGTGACGGCCCCGGTGCGCGACCACCGCGGCCTGATCGCCGGGGCGGTCAGCATCACGGTCGCCCGGACGCCCGCGGAGAGCCGGCTGCACGAGATGGGGGGCGTCGTCGCCGAGACGGCACGCCAGCTCTCGATCGCCCTGGGCCTGTCGCCGCGCCGCGCCGCCGACCTGCCGGCGCCGTCCCGCGCCTATCCGACCCTGCCGAGGCTCTCCTCCGACCAGGACGGCCGGCCCTAGACGAGCTCGGCCCGGAGCCGGGCGCCGCGGGGCGGGCGGTCAGGCCCCGGCCGGCAGGTCGGTTCGGGCGGTGCCGCGGAGGAAGAACGAGTACGGGGTCCTGGACGCGGGGAACAGGAAGCGGTCGAGCCGGTCGATGGCGAAGCCCGCGCCCTCGATCGCCGCGGCGGTGTCCCGGCCGCAGTGGCAGCCGCCCAGCAGGCGCGGCCCCACGGTGGCGTCGAGCACCCGCTGGACGCGCCGCAGTCCCGGGGTGTCGGCCTGGACGTGCTCGAGGAAGCGGAGCTGCCCGCCCGGCCTGAGCACCCGCTGGATCTCCCGCAGCGCGTCCCCCTGATCCGGGACGGAGCACAGCACCAGCGACGCGACCGCCGCGTCGAGGGTGGCGTCGCCGGCGGGCAGCCGGTCCGCGACCCCGGCGACGACCTCCACCGGCACCGGCGCGCTCGCGGCGGCCGTGCGCGCGATCGCCAGCAGGTGCGGCTCCGGCTCCACGGCGATCACCCTGCTGACGGTCGCCGGATAGTGGGCGAAGTTGAGGCCGTTGCCCGCGCCCACCTCGATCACCTCGCCCGACAGGCCGGCCAGCAGGGCCCGGCGGTGCTCGGCCGCGCCGGCGGACTCCATGGCCCTGCTCATCCGGGCGTAGAAACGGGCGAAAAGCGGATGGCTGACGGTGCTCACCCGAACAGTCTCCCTCCGTCAAAGGCCAGGTGCGCACGTTCCCTAGCTCCAGTGATCATGTAGTTGCGACGCTCCGTGACCACTGGCGAGACCTGCGCCCATCCTTTGTTTCAGGCGGCCTGCCTGGCCAGCCTGTGCAGGGAACGCGCGGCAGGTGATCCGGGGTCGGCCGTGATCAGGACGACTTCCTGGTCATCCTCGGGTACGAGCAGGACGTCGCAGTTCACCCGCAGCGTGCCGGTCTCCGGGTGGTCGAGGGTCTTGGTGCGGTGCCCGGGGGCGTGGACCGGACGCGTCGCCCAGATCTGCCGGAACTCCTCGCTGCCGGCGTGCAGTTCGGCCAGCAGGGCGGTCAGCTGCGGGTCGTGCGGGTAGCGGTCGGCGGCCCGGCGCAGCCGCGCCACCACGATGTGCCCGAACTCCTCAGCGCTGGAGCTCTCGTACATCCGCCCTTGACCCAGGAAGCGGCGCCGGGCCAGATTCGTCGTCCCGCCTCCGAGCAGTGCCTGGGCCAGCGCGTCCAGGATCCGAGCCGATGGCCGAGGTCCCCGGGCCTGCTCCAGCCGCGTGTAGTAGTCGACCGACATATGGGCGAGCTCGGCCACCTCTTCTCGGCGCAGGCCCGGTGTACGGCGAGCGGTGCCCGTCGCCGTCAGGCCGATCTCGTGCGGACGCAGGCATGCCCGGCGGTCCCGCAGATAGCGGGCCGGCTCCTGCCGCGCCATGCCGTCTTGCCGGCGGCGACCCTGCCGAGGCCGCCCAGGGTGCCCTCCGCCTGGCCCTGCTGCCGGACGACGGCCCCACCGGCGGCTTCTTCTCCTGGGACGGAACGCCCGTGCCCTGGTGAGCGCGCCGGCATCCGGAAGCGGTCGGTGGTGTGCCTTCACCGCGCGCGGCGTAGCCACCGGGCGGCCCGCATGGGCCCAACAACCTGTCCGTGGCCATGTAAAAGTGGGTCTGGCCCACTTTCCGTGATCGGTCTTGGCTTCCAAGATCACGATCATGTTGAGTCGGATGCGGGCGGGTG